>JBPCIX010000057.1:0-74265 GCA_051005875.1 Actinomycetota bacterium
CTCCCTAGAAAGGAGGTGATCCAGCCGCACCTTCCGGTACGGCTACCTTGTTACGACTTCGTCCCAGTCACCAATCCCACCTTCGACGGCTGCCTCCTTGCGGTTGGCCCACCGGCTTCGGGTGTTATCGGCTTCCATGACGTGACGGGCGGTGTGTACAAGGCCCGGGAACATATTCACCGCCGTATGCTGACCGGCGGTTACTAGCAACTCCGGCTTCACGCAGGCGAGTTGCAGCCTGCGATCCGAACTGAGACCGGCTTTAAGGGATTAGCTCCACCTCGCGGTTTCGCTGCCCGTTGTACCGGCCATTGTAGCGTGGGTGTAGCCCAGGACGTAAGGGCCATGCTGACTTGACGTCATCCCCACCTTCCTCCGTCTTATCAACGGCGGTCTCGAATGAGTGCCCAACTGAATGATGGCAACATTCGACGAGGGTTGCGCTCGTTGCGGGACTTAACCCAACATCTCACGACACGAGCTGACGACAGCCATGCAGCACCTGTCACCCTGCCATGTTGCCATGGGGGTTGCATTTCTGCCACTTACAGAGGATGTCCAGCCCTGGTAAGGTCCTTCGCGTTGCGTCGAATTAAACCACATGCTCCACCGCTTGTGCGGGCCCCCGTCAATTCCTTTGAGTTTTCGCCTTGCGGCCGTACTCCCCAGGCGGGGTGCTTAATGCGTTAGCTGCGGCACGGAAGGCGTCGATAGCCTCCCACACCTAGCACCCATCGTTTACGGCTGGGACTACCAGGGTATCTAATCCTGTTCGCTCCCCCAGCTTTCGCGCCTCAGTGTCAGCAATGGCCCAGGATCCCGCCTTCGCCACCGGTGTTCCTCCTGATATCTGCGCATTTCACCGCTACACCAGGAATTCCAGATCCCCCTACCATGCTCAAGTCTGCAAGTATCGGATGGCATCCCAGGGTTAAGCCCTGGACTTTCACATCCGACTTTACAAACCACCTACGCGCTCTTTACGCCCAATAAATCCGGACAACGCTCGCCCCCTACGTATTACCGCGGCTGCTGGCACGTAGTTAGCCGGGGCTTCTTCTGCAGGTACCGTCACTTTCGCTTCGTCCCTGCTGAAAGAGGTTTACAACCCTAGGGCCTTCGTCCCTCACGCGGCGTCGCTGCATCAGGCTTTCGCCCATTGTGCAAGATTCCCCACTGCTGCCTACCGTAGGAGTCTGGGCCGTATCTCAGTCCCAGTGTGGCTGGCCACGCTCTCACGCCAGCTACCCGTCGTAGCCTTGGTAGGCCGTTACCCCACCAACTAGCTGATAGGCCGCGAGGCCATCCCGGACCAAAATTCTTTCCCATCCTTTCCATGCGAAAAAGATGGAGTATCCGGTATTAGCAGCGATTTCCCGCTGTTATCCCAGAGTCCGGGGCAGGTTCCTCACGTGTTACTCACCCGTTCGCCGCTTTCCTCTCACCGGGGTTACCCCCAATGAGATTCTCGCTCGACTTGCATGTATGAGGCGCGCCGCCAGCGTTCGTCCTGAGCCAGGATCAAACTCTCCGTAGAGTGTTTAACTGGATCCGACAAACACAAATTCGCTGCGACCTTCTCTTTGGGTTAGACCCGCGAAGAAGGGCACAACTGAGTGCGCCTATTGCCGAATTTATTACTGTACGAACTCTTTAGGAGTTCGGGGTTTGTGTCAGGCTAAACACCCCCTTTGGCTTCCGAAGAGGCCTTGAGGCATTCGCCCTTCAAAGCAACACTAACTTTGAAGACCTTCATTCTTGCCGCCCGAATTGCTTCAAACGACTCAAACTGAGTCTTCGTAGGCACGCTGTTTAGTTCTCAAGGAACATTCCGCCGGTTGACAGGCCAACGGTCCCCACAGATCTACTCTGATCTAAGAGGCTTAAGGGGCACAAAAAACCGCCGACGATTTCTCGCCCAGCGGCACGTCGATCCGGACAGAATACTCCGGGTGACGATCTGTTCCTTGTGCTCAACTGTTGACTTTTCAACCGACTCCGGCCTGCCTGCCCCCCTTTTACGAGGGAGAGACGCTCTGGTCGGACGAATAACAAATTACACCCGATATCGCCTATGGTCAAGCGACCATTCCCGTGTCCCAAAAGCGAGGCCGGGTTGATCCACCTCTGCGCTCACACTGCCGCCCGCACAACGCTCGGCCAATCTACTGCCGGGGGGTGTGCCAAATACCTTGCAAATGACATCCGGCGAGGGCCGGAGAAAGGCAAGGTAAAAATGTCTCTAAACAGGAAATTCGGTTACGCGTTCGGCGCTGTGTACGCGCTGATCGGAGTGGTTGGTTTTGCGATCACGCAGGACGTCGGTTTCTTCGCCACCCAGGGCCGCGACTTGATCGTGTTCGAAGTTAACCCGCTTCATAACATCATTCACATCGCGGTTGGCGCACTCTTCATCGGCGGAGCTGCAGCGGGCGCCATGTGGTCAAAGCGAGTAAACGGCTTGATCGGCGGGGTTTACATGACGGTCGGAATTGCGGGCCTGTTCCTGGTCGGTACCGCGGCCAACATTCTGGCCCTTAACCACCCAGACAACGCTCTGCACTTTGCTACTGCGCTGCTGGCGATAGCAGTCGCCTCGTACAAGGAGACCAGCACGGTCTCGCCGAGGATGACCGCCCAGCCCAGCTAAACTCAGCTACACAATTAAAGCGACCGGCCCTGGATTATTTCGGGCCGGTCGCTTTTTAGGTCCAGAAGCCGGCTAACCCCCCTGATCCCCCTCTCTTCGGGGGGGTTAGCCGGCTTCTGGGGGCCGACTATTGAAAGTAGATTAAGTGGTGAGATTTTTTCCCTCGTCTTAGGGCCACGTATTTACCCAGCAGTAGGTCGGCGGTATTCAGGCGGCGGTCCGCTTCCGAAACTCTGAGGTTGTTTACATAGACTCCCCCGCCCGAAAGATGTTGTCGGGATTCGGATTTCGACGATGAAAGCCCCGTTTCGACGAGCAAATCGACAAGGGGAAGGCCTTCTTCGACTTGAGCTCGACTAAAGGTCGACGAAGGCGCCTCGCCCAATACGTCCAGCAAGGTGGCTTCGTCGAGACCCGCAATCTCCTGGGAAAACAATGCCTTGGAGGCTCTTATGGCCTTTTCCGTTTCGCCCTCACCGTGCACCAATGTCGTCATGGCGGCGGCAAGGGTGGTTTGTGCTTGGCGGTCATGGGGCCGAGTTACAACTTCAGCGGCCAGCTCTTCAATTCGGTCTCGGTCAGCAAAGGTGAAGTATTTTAAGAACTGAACGACCAGGGCGTCCTCGGTGTTAAACCAGAATTGATAGAACCTGTAGGGGCTGGTGAGTCGGGCGTCCAGCCACACCGCCCCTCCTTCGCTCTTCGACATCTTGCGGCCCGAGGCGCCGATTAGAAGCGGGGATGTCAGACCATAGGCTTGTTGCGATTTAACCCGCCGGATCAAGTCAATCCCAGCGGTAATATTGCCCCACTGGTCGCTCCCGCCTACCTGCAACTCGCAAGAGTAATTTTCAAACAAATGGAGGAAGTCGTAGGACTGGAGCAGCATGTAGCTGAACTCGGCGAACGAAAGCCCCTGCTCCCGGTCTTCAAGTCGTTGGCGGACGGAGTCTTTGCCGAGCATTGCATTCACCGAAAAGTGCTTTCCCACATCTCGCAGAAAGTGCGTCAAAAGCATCGGGGAGAGCCACTCATCGTTGTTCAACAACGCAGCCTGGGCGCTCCCCGGTTCAAAATCCAGCAGCCGCTCGAGTTGGCCCTTGATATTGGATACATTGGCCTCGACTTGTTCGGTCTCAAGCAGAAGGCGTTCGCTATCGCGCCCGCTGGGGTCCCCCACCAGCCCG
The DNA here is from genome assembly GCA_051005875.1 of Actinomycetota bacterium. Lineage (GTDB taxonomy): Bacteria > Actinomycetota > CADDZG01 > JAHWKV01 > JAHWKV01 > JBPCIX01. Next base: position 3,838 of record JBPCIX010000057.1, read on the forward strand.
GTCCCTCCCCCAGCGAGCGCTATCGGACGGTGGCCGGCCATCTGAAGCCGCCTCAACCCGAGAATCTGCAGCAGATGAGCCGTAGTAAGGCTCTGGGCAGTTGGATCAAAGCCACAATAAGCGGTGACGTGGCCGGAAACCAGCAGTCCTGCAAGCGCCGGATCGGTGACTTGATGGACAAGACCTCTCCACTCAAGCTCTGCAAAAACGCCTGCGCCCATAATTCGGACAGGGTACCAGTGGCTCGCTGCGCTCACCGTCCAGTCGTAGATCCGCATTCCGCCGGCTCTTTCGATGCCGGCGATAACGTGGCCGGTCGAGCAAGGCTTGAAACTGGAACTTCCGGGTACAAAGGCGTCAATGATGTTTTTGGTTGGTAAGCTTTGCCGGTGGAGTCGGACTAGGGTGCCAGAATGATCAAAAGGGTTTGTTTGGGCTGCGTAATAATCCTGATCGCAGGCTCGTGCTCCACGGCTGCAAAAGTTGACGAAGCCTCGCTCACTCCTAAAACCGAATCCACCAAGATTTTGGCTGCCGATGGATCGCTGGTCACAACATTAAAGCAGGAGGAGAACCGTGAGATTCTACCCCTGGACCAGATCCCGGTCCGGATGCGAAATGCTGTAATCGGCATCGAAGATGCTCGCTTCTACGCGCATCGCGGAATCGATGCGAAAGCAATTGGCCGAGCAATCGCAGCGAATAGTGCGTCGGGCAAGGTCGTCGAAGGCGGCTCCACGATTACCCAGCAGCTGGTTCGCAACGCCCTGACTACGGTGGGCAAGGAGCAAACCTTTCAGCGCAAGCTTAAAGAGGCCGTTTACGCCTACGACGTGGATCGAAAGTATTCAAAGGACAAGATCCTCGAGCTGTATCTAAATACGGTTTATTTCGGTGAAGGCGCTTACGGCGTCGAAACCGCCGCTCAGACCTATTTCGGAAAGGGCGTGAAGGGTCTGAGCTTGGCGGACTCGGCTCTTATTGCAGGCCTTATTCGCTCGCCGCTTAACTACGACCCCTGGACCAATCCGATCGGGTCCTTGAAGCGCCGAAATCGCGTTCTTGACCGAATGGCCATCACGCACCTGATCACCAAAAAGCAAGCCGAAGCCGCCAAGCAGGCTCCCATCGGCGTACGGGAAAAGCCCGCAGCCGAGCGATATGACGCCCCGTATTTTGTCGATTACGTGACCCGCCAAATCCAGCGGTCCGACGAATTTGCCGCCCTCGGCGGCACCGAACAAGCTCGCGGCAACGCTCTATTTCGCAGGGGCCTTCGCATCCACACGACTCTCGACATGAGAATGCAAAGAGCAGCCGAGGACTCTATTCGGACAATCCTGCCGGACCGAACAGATCCGTCGGCCACGCTAGTCTCGATCGATCCGAAGAATGGCTACGTCAAAGCCCTTGTGGGAGGGCGCGACTACTTCGCCGCCCCGCCCGATGATCCTTGCATTATCGCAGGGGCAATCAATGCTGATGGTTCGCCTAAATTTTGCGGCAAGGTGAACCTTGCTCTGGGACAAGGTGGCGGCGGATCGGGGCGGCAGGGTGGGTCCTCTTTCAAGCCGTTTGTTCTTGCCGCCGCATTGCAAAATGGCATCCGTGAAACGGATGTTTATGCAGCGCCCTCATGCATCGAAATTCCCGACGCCGACGCCGGTGGGACGATGCCCTGGCGCGCATGCAACTATGAAGAAGATAGCAGTGGGTCGGTCACAGTCGGAGAGGGAACTTACCGGAGCATCAACACCGTCTACGCCCAAATAATCAACGACATCGGCATCCGCAGGCCTGTCAAGGGCGTTTTCGCGGCTGAGGCGGGCGCGCAGGAGGTTGTTGAAACCGCAGAGCGGATGGGCCTGTGTGAATCCACCCGTCCCCTACTGCCAAAGGGCCAGGAGTGCCACTTGGCAGCCGTGCCCTCGGCGGCGCTCGGGGCAAACTCTGTTAGCACTCTTGACATGACTTCAGCCTTTACTTCGTTCTCGAATCTGGGGCTTCGTCCAAGACCCATCTCGGTAATCAAGATTACCGATGCCAAGGGGAAGGTGCTTTGGGCGGCGCCAGAAAAGAAGGACCAGGTCATAAGCCCGACGGTCGCGTACCTGGCCAACGGCGTTCTTCAAGATGTGGTTACCAAAGGCACCGCTGCTCGGAACGGCAAGCTCGGGCGTCCGGCCTTTGGCAAGACCGGAACCTCCCAAGAATGGCGCGATGCCTGGTTTGTTGGAGGGGCTGGTACCGACCTGGTCACCGGAGTTTCGGTGTTCTGGCCCGATGGCGAAATAGAAATGAAGGCCTCATGCAGCGGGTCTCGCACTCAATATCAAATTAAGCAAACCACCTCTGGTCCCATCGCCGAGCCTCCGCAATGCCGCCAAACCCGCATTAAAGTATTCGGCGGCTCATGGCCAACTCAGATTTGGCAGGCCTTCATGACCAGGGCGCTCGAAGGCACGCCTCCCTCACAGTTTCCGGTTCCCAAGCTTGAAACCATCAGTGTGAAAGTCGACGCCGGTCAGGGTTGCTTGCCGAGCTTGGTTACCCCACGAGACTCGATTGTGACAAGGACCTTCCTAAAAGGAACTGAACCCACCGAGCCATGCACCGAAGCTAGGGCCCCCTCGCCGCCCGTTATTGAAACGCCGTCGCCTGAACCGGCGCCCGAGGAGGAATTGGATCCATTTGGGCTTGAACCTGGAGTCAAAAGACCGGTGCCCAATGTCGAGGGAATGAGCGCGGCAACGGCCGCTTCTGTTCTTCGGGCCGCCGGGTATAACGTCGAGATCGTTTACGGCAACGACTGCCCCTCGCCGAACTGTACCGTCACTCGCCAGAGCGACGACGAAGCCGAATCGGGCGATTCGATCCGCATTAAGGTGAAGGATGACAGCTAGTGCGGCGCACTAACCTCTATTTAGGCTTGCCGGCCCACTGACCCATGGTCCCACTTCGAAAAGTCGCCACGGCTGGTCCCACTCAGGCCTAAGACCAATTCGACTGGAGCTGCGTACCGGGGCCCTCAGCCGTCTTCCTCTCGAAAACCAAACATCACCGTCGGTGAGGTCGGTGTCATCATCCATTCTTGTTAGGGCGAATGCCTGACACAACCGCCCCGGGCCCTTAGCCAGCAACCCGGGTTCGCCGACCCCTCGGCGGGCGGCCATAAGTTCGAGCCCTTCCAGCGGTTCGACCGCTCTCAACAAGACGGCACCTGCGATCCCGTGTTTGCTCGTAACGACGTTGGCGCAATGATGCATTCCGTAGGTGAAGTAAACGTAAAGGTGTCCGCCCGGTCCGAACATTGTCTGGTTTCTTTTGGTCATTCCTCTGAAGGCGTGGCTGCCGGGATCGTCCAGCCCGCAGTAGGCCTCGACTTCCACGACTCGCCCCGCCACCGTGCCCTCAGTATTCCGTCTGTAAAACGTCCTTCCCAACAGCGATGCGGCAACTTCGAGCGTGGGCCTGGCGTAGAAGGCTCTGGATAATCGTTGCGGTTGACGAGGCACTGTGATGGTTCGGCCGGCTCGGGTAACTACTTCGCTTGGTTCCCGCCCAGCCATCGCTTCTGTTCGGCCATAAGGTTTTGAAAAGCAGCAAGCTGCTCTTCAATCCTCTCGGGGGCTGTGCCGCCATGCGAATTTCTAGCATTGACGGAGGTTCGAGCATCAAGAAGCCTGAGCATAGACATTTCAAGTCCTGGATGAGCCTTTGCCAACTCCGCGGCGGAGCAATCTTCGAGCCCTTTGCCCTGGCTTGTGGCGATTGCTACCAGGTTGCCGACAGCCTCGTGGGCAGTCCGAAAAGGAACGCCTTGCATCACCAGCTGTTCGGCTAGGTCTGTTGCGCCGGCAAGTCCCCCAGCGGTCGCCTTTTCCATCCGTTCCTTATCGAACGACATCATTTTCACGGCGCCCGATAGGGCGACAAGAGCGCCGGTCACTGAGTCTGCGGCGTCGAACACAGGCTCTTTGTCTTCCTGGAGATCCCGGTTGTAAGCGAGAGGCAGGCCCTTAAGAACCCCCAGAAGGTGCACGAGGTCGGCCGTAACCCTGGCCGATTTCGCCCGCGCCAATTCCGCTACGTCCGGGTTCTTCTTCTGAGGCATGATGCTCGACCCGGTCGCATGAGAATCGTCGAGCGTTGCAAAACCAAATTCTGACGTTGTCCACAGCGCAATCTCTTCACCCAGCCTGGATAAGTGGACCGCTAAAATTGCCGACGCCGACAAGAACTCCAGGGCGAAGTCGCGGTCGGCTACGGCATCGGCGGAGTTATCGAAGACTCTGGAAAACCCAAGATCCTCGGCGGTGGCTTTGGGATCCAACGGCAAGGTCGTCCCGGCAAAGGCGGCCGCGCCCAGACACGACATGTCGGCTCGAAAATGCGCTCCCATCATTCTGTCGAAATCGCGCGCAATAGCGAACAAGTGTGCAAGAAGGTGATGGGCAAACAAAACCGGCTGGGCTCTTTGCAGGTGCGTATACCCCGGCGCCAAGGAATTCTTGTGCTTGTGGGCCTGGCCGATAAGGGAATCCTCAAGATCGAAAATCAATTGTCCTATCTCGAGGATCGTTTCCTTCACCCAGAGCCTGAGGTCGGTTGCCACCAAATCGTTGCGGGATCTGCCGGCGTGAATCTTCGCGCCTAGCTCTCCGAGCTTGCTAGTTAGATACCTCTCGATCGCAGAATGAATGTCTTCGTCCGCCGGGTCAAAGTCAAACTCGCCTTTAGAAAGGGCGACTGCCGCTTCGTTGAGAGCGCCTTCAATCTTGTCCGTCTCGGCGGCCGTCAATAGACCGGCTCGCTGAAGACTATGGGCGTGGGCTCGGGTAGCCGCGACATCTTGCGGCCACAGCCGTTGATCGAAATGCAACGAAGTCGAGAACTGGATCAGTCCTGATGCGGGCGGCTTCGAGAACCGCCCTTTCCATAAAGGCTCGCTCACTTGCTATGCCTCAGGAGCTTCGGTTTCGTGTCATGCCCCAGATCTTTGAGGGCAATCCCCAAAGCTTGACGAAACCAGCGCTCGCAACGTGATCGAAGGAATCCTGCTTTGTGTAGCTGGCAAGAGCCGTGTCATAAAGTGAGTTCGGAGATGACCTGCCGACAACCCTGACGCTGCCCGGGTCGAAACGCAGCCTCACCGTTCCCGTCACCCATTGCTCGGTCGACTGAACAAATGCATCTATTGCTTCGCGAAGCGGCGAGAACCACAGGCCCTCATAGACAAGCTCGGCATACTTTTGCTCAAGGCTTCGTTTAACGCGAAGGACTTCCCGGTCTAGGGTCATCTCCTCAAGGTCTGAGTGGGCGGCTATGAGAGCCAGAGCCGCCGGCGCCTCGTAGACTTCTCTTGACTTGATACCAACGACTCGGTCCTCGATCATGTCCATACGGCCAAAACCGTACCGGCCGGCGAGACTTCCGATCTTCTCCACAACGCCGGCGAGCGGCAACTCCGCCCCATCAACGACCAACGGAGTTCCCTTGTGAAACTCAACTTCAGCGTACGAAGGCTCCCGGGGCGCCGAGGCAATTGGCCGGGTGAGGGCCCAGATATCTTCTGGAGGTTCGGTCATTGGGTCTTCCAGCACACCGCATTCGATTGCCCTTCCCCACATGTTCTCGTCGATTGAATATGGCGAGGCCGGACCGACCGGAGCCGGAAGGCCGCGTTCAAGCCCATACGCGATCGATTCATCCCGGCTAAGCCCCCATTCCCGCACCGGGGCAAGTACTTCGACCTCAGGAGCGAGTGCAGCGAGGCCGACCTCGAACCGCACCTGGTCGTTGCCTTTGCCGGTACAGCCGTGGGCGATGTAGCGGGCGCCTTTTTCACGGGCGACTCGAGCAAGGTGCCGGACAATCAATGGACGCGACAGCGCCGACACCAGTGGATACTTGCCCTGGTAGCGCGCGTTTGTCGCCAGCGCCCGGCTAACAAATTCCTTCGCGAATTCATCCGAGGCGTCGATTACGAATGCCTCGATTGCTCCCGAAGCCAGGGCACGGTCGGTGATACCGGCGATGTCGCCCCCTTGGCCAACGTCAACAACAACGGCTACAACGTCAACACTCAAATTCTCGATTAGCCAGCGGACGGCCACGGTTGTATCGAGCCCTCCTGAGTACGCCAGAACAACCTGGTCAGGCACTTCGAATTCCCCTTTCGGGGCGTGGGCTCGCCCTCTCATTGACCGCCTCGTCATTGACCACCTCCGGCGTCTGGGGGCTGGAACCTGGCCCGGGTTCCAGCCCGGGGAGCGCCCCCACCATCGAACGAAGTCGCCTTTCTACCCGCTTAGGAGGCATGCCCTGCTTGCAGATAATAAGTATCGTGTCGTCGCCTGCAACCGTCCCGGCGACTCCTTCGATGGCGGCCCTATCCATAGCGCCGGCTACCATCCCTGCGTGACCGGGAGGAGTCTTAACGAGCAAAAGGTTGCCGGTCGATTCCAATCCGACGACCGACTCGCTCAACATTCTCCTCAAGGCATCTCCGACCGGTGCGGCAGGTGTTTCGGAAGGCAGCGCATATGCGACCTTGCCTTCGCGCCGGACCTTCACCGCGCCCAGCTCGTCAAGGTCGCGCGAAACTGTCGCTTGCGTGGCCGGACAGCCGAGGGCTCTAAGCAGCTTCACCATCTGATTTTGGCTTGTAACCGGACGTTGTCTAACAAGCTGAATGATTCTCCTTTGCCGGGCCGACTTCATCATGGATGGTGTTTCCCAGAGTGGGCCATGAGCCATTTAAGTAGCGCCTTTTGCACGTGAAGCCGGTTTTCGGCCTGATCCCAAACAGCCGATTGAGGGCCGTCGATTACCTGGGCCGCGATTTCTTCACCACGGTGGGCCGGAAGACAATGCATAGCTATCGCGTTGGGCGCCGCCAAGGCCAGTCTGCGTGCGGAGAGTTGAAAAGGAGCGAAAGCCTTGACTCTTTCCCCGGCCTCGGATTCCCATCCCATGCTGGTCCAGACATCGGTATACACGGTATTTGCTGCTCGGGAAGCCTCGTCTGCGTCGTTGCCAATTTCGATTTTGCATCCGGTTTCAGAGCCGATGGACGTGGCCTCCTCGACGATTGGCTCTACCGGTTCGAATCCCTTCGGACAGGCTACTGAAATGATGCTCAGTCCGGCCTTGGCGCCCGCAAGGAGCAGCGAATGGCAAACATTGTTCCCTTCACCAAGAAAGGCGAGCTTAATCTCGGATAAATCGCCGAACCTTTCTGTGATTGTCATCACGTCGCCCAAGGCCTGGCATGGGTGTTCCATGTCTGAAAGCGCGTTTATCACGGGGATTGTGGCCGCGTCGGCAAGACCTTCGAGCCGGTCCTGGCCAAAGGTTCTGACCACCAGAGCGGCAAGGTACCTCGAAAGAACGCGACCGGTGTCTTCCAACGTTTCTCCGCGGCCGAGTTGCAATTCGTCGCCTCTTACCGCGACGGGGTGGCCGCCCATTTCATAGACGGCAGCTTCGAAGGAAATCCTGGTTCGAGTTGAAGGTTTTTCGAAAATTAGTCCAACCGATTTTCCTTCCAGTATTCGGGGGTAGGGTTCGCCGCTAACCTTTTGCTCGATTGCGCCGGCGATCAAAGATCGTTGCTCATCAACGGACAAATCATCGGATGAAAGGAAGTGCCTCACTCGTGTCTCCCGGCGAACACCTGGTCGAGAACTGCGAGTGCTGTGTCGCATTCCTCGCGACCGACTATCAGCGGAGGCGACAGCCTTATTACCGCAGGCGTTACGTTATTCACCAGAAGGCCTGATTTCAGGCAATCTACGACTATGTCTGCTGAAAAATCTCCGGTCAGCTCGATACCCAAAAGAAGTCCCTTCCCTCGCACCTGCTCAATAGCTCCGTGACGGCCTGCCATTTGTCTCAGTCCAGAAAGTAAGTAGTCACCCACTAGCCTAGCGCTGTCGACCAGGCCTTCGGATTCGATCGTCTCAAGTACTGCCAGGGCCGCCGCGCAAACAACCGGTCCGCCGCCCATGGTCGTAGCATGGTCCCCCGGCCTAAACGTCTCAGCCCACGGGCCCCTGGCGACGCAGGCGCCGATGGGCAGTCCGTTGCCGAGTGCCTTCGCCAGAGTAACGATCCCCGGCACCGCATGGCTGGGGGCCCGATCCAAGTCGAAAGGACGCTCCAGGTGGACGGGCACATTTTCCTGGAATGCAAACCAATTTCCCGTCCGGCCGATTCCGGTCTGGACCTCGTCAAGAATCAAAGCAAGCCCGTTATCGTCCGAAAGCCGGGAGACATAGCTGAGGTAGTCCTGGGAAGGAACCACCACTCCGGCCTCGCCCTGCACCGGCTCGAGCAGAATCGAAGATACGTCGGCGGCGCTTGCTGCTGCTGTGATTGCCGCCTTGGAGTCGTAGGCAATGTGGACGAAACCTTCGGGCAGGGGCATAAAAGGGGCCCACTTTTGAGGCTGACCGGTAGCGGCGAGAGTCGCGAAGGTGCGCCCATGAAAAGAGCCCAGGGCAGCGATAGTCTTTAGGCGGCCGGGCCCGAACTCAAGTAGAGACCACTTTCGAACGAGCTTCAAAGCGCATTCGTTGGCTTCAGCCCCAGAGTTGGCAAAAAAGACCTTCCCATCCGGCCATTGGAGTAACTCGCAAAGCCGGGTGGCCAGCTGTTCTTGGGGTTCGGTTCGATAAAGATTCGACGTATGCACCAGTCTCGACGATTGTTCTGCGATCGCGTCTGTTACGGCAGGGTGTGCGTGACCCAGTGCATTAACCGCAATTCCCGCCACGAAGTCCAGGTACTTGCGCCCATCATCGGCAAAAACAAAGCAGCCTTCGCCTCTAACCAATTGGAGTGGAAGCCTGGCGTAGGTATCCATGATTCGGCTCGTCATGGTGTCACCATCGTCCCCGATCCGTTATCGGTGAGGATCTCTACCAGCAGAGCATGACGGACCCTGCCATCCAGAATGTGGGCTCTGGGAACGCCGGCGCTCACTGCGCCGATGACGCTCGAGATCTTGGGGATCATCCCTGCCGAAATCGACTCCCCTTCCAGAAGCAAGCTCAACTCCTCTACAGTCACCCTTGACATTGGGTGTTCATCGTTTGCGAAATCACCGTAAAGCCCCTCTATGTTCGTCAGAAAGATGATCTTCTCGGCCCCCAACTCGCGGGCGATTGCTCCCGCAGCCAGATCGGCGTTGATGTTGTATGACCCATCCGGCCCGACCCCAATGGGACCGACCACAGGAACGAATTCGTCCGCAACGAGCGAGTTCAGTATCTGCGGATTCACCTTGTTAACTTCACCCACAAAACCGAGCTGATCGCCGCCCGGTCCGGGGTACTTTCTGGCCTCGAGCAACTGGCCGTCCTCGCCGGAAATACCAACAGCCCTGCAGCCGTGCTGGTTAATGGCCGTGACTATCCCCTTATTGATCTGGCCGATCAACACCATCTTGACGATCTGCATCGTCTCTTCGTCGGTGATCCTTTGGCCCTCAATAAACGAGGCTTGCTTGCCAAACCTGGCCATGACCTCGGAAATCTGAGGCCCGCCGCCGTGCACGACGATTGGATTCATTCCTACAAGCCGCATGAGTGTGACGTCGGTGGCGAATGCGTCGAGAATGCTCTCGTCATCCAGGATTTCGCCCCCTACTTTGATGACCATGGTCTTGCCGGCCCATTGCCTTATGTAGGGCAAGGCCTCCATTAAGACGGCGGCTTTAGGCGCTGCGTCCCGCGGGTTCCCCAACTGTCGGGCGGACTCTTCTGCGTCCTCGGAAACTTTCATACTTCATACTCGGCGTTGAGATTTACGAATTTCGGAGTCATATCGGTGGTCAACATTTCTGCAATCGCTTTACCGGCGCCCAGGTCGCAAACGATGGCTATATCGGCTTTTTTCATCGCGGCCCGGGCCCGGGTTACCGCCTGCGGCGCGCCCGGTTGGCCGTTCGCGAAAACCTTCTCGTTGCCCATACTAATTGTGAGCCTATCCAACTCGAAGGATGCGCCCGAGCGCCCGAGCGCCGCCGCAACCCGGCCCCAATTTGCGTCTCCCCCATATATCGCCGTCTTGACCAGCAGCGATTCGGCCACCGTCCTGGCCGCCTGCTCGGCCTGGCGCCTATTGGCGGCCCCAGCAACCTTTATCCTGACGATTTTCTCGGCTCCTTCGCCGTCGATCACAATCATCTCAGCAAGGTCACTGCAAACAGACTCGAGAGCTTCGGTGAACGATTTGATCGATGGACTCACGCCGGAATGGCCGTTTGCAAAAACCAAGACTGTGTCGTTAGTGCTCGTGTCGCCGTCGACGCTTATTGCGTTGAAAGTTGCTTTGGTGACCCGGATGAGCGCTGAGCGTAACTGTGCCGGAGAAACCGCAGCATCGGTTGTTACGAAGCCGAGCATGGTGGCCATGTTGGGCGCAATCATTCCCGAGCCCTTGGCGATGCCCCCAATCGACCATCCGGCCGAGTTGGAATAGGCAATCCTCTTTGGCCGAGTATCGGTAGTCATGATGGCTTTCATCGCCTTCTCGTCGTCGGCCGTCAGGGCCGAAGCCGCCTTGGTTGCGCCCAGTAGGACCTTGTCCATCGGCAGGTAAGACCCAATTAGCCCCGTTGAGCAAACAAGCATCTGGTTAGCCGGAATCTTGGTCGCCTTTGCTGCAACGTCGGCCATATCGAGGGCGTGCTGATGCCCTTTGCGACCGGTGCAAGCATTGGCGCAGCCGGAATTAACCACCACTCCCCTGGCAGAACCAGATTTTATCCGATCCCTTGAAACAAGCACCGGCGCAGCCGCGGCCAAATTGGTCGTGAAAACCCCAGCACAAGCTGCTTGTATTTCTGAAACGATCAGGGCAAGATCAAGGCCGCCGGACCGCTTGATCCCGGAAGCGACGCCTGCCGCCAGAAAACCCCTTGGCAGGCAAACGCCTCCATCGGCCTGAATTAAGCTCACTTGCTGGGGCTCACGGGATCAGCGCCGATCCGGCCAAACCGGCGCTTTCATCGAAGCCAAACATCAGGTTCGCGTTTTGGATTGCTTGGCCGGCGGCGCCTTTTCCCAAATTATCGATGGCCGCGAACGCCAGAACCTTGCCCGTCCGCTCATCTTTTCGTACACTCGTTTCTGCGAAGTTGGTCCCGGTCAGCTGCTTTGTTTCCGGCAGTACGTTTGGATCGAGGGCCCTTACGAAAGCTTCTTTCTCGTAACGAGCCTTTATGGCGTCGGTAAGTGCCTGCGTGTTTTCGCCGTTCGATGCCTGGGCGACGGCGCTGACGAGAATGCCTCTGGTCATCGGAACGAGATGCGGTATAAACGTAATCAATACGGGGGCGCCGGCAAGGAGGCCGAGCTCTTGCTCGATTTCTGGAATGTGATTGTGACCGGTCGGCGAATAGGCCCGGAGGTTCTCGTTAGCCGAGGCAAAATCAAAACCCTGGCCGGAGGCCCGGCCCGCCCCCGACACACCCGAGGCTGCTTGAATATGGATTCCCTCGGGCTCGATCAGGCCCGCTTCGAGCAAAGGGCCCAGAGCCAAGATGGCGGCCGCCGCATAGCACCCAGGATTAGCGATCCGACTAGCACTTTCTATTTCGTTTCGATGAAACTCGGTCAAACCGTAGACCCAATTTTGAAGGGCCGTGGGTTGGGAATGGGGGCTGCCGTGCCAATCTGCAAAATTGGCCGGCTCATTCAGGCGGAAGTCGCCTGCCAGATCGATCACCCGCCCAGAGTGTTCCGCCGGCAAGCGAGAGCTCTCGCCTTGCGGCAAGGAGACAAATACAAGGTCGGCCTCGGCGGTCCAGGCTTGATCAAGGGTCGCGAACGACTCGTCAGGGCAGGAGTTAAGCCCTGGGAAGACGCTCGACACCGGCTTACCCGCCTGGCTAGACGCCCCCGCAGCGACTACTTTGATCTCGGGATGAGCGACGAGCAAACGCAAGAGTTCGCCGCCGGCAAACCCGGAAGCCCCAACAATCGACGCCCTAATCACGCTAATTCTCTTGGAATATCATTCGTATATTCATACAACAAACTGCATAAGGATGCAACTTGACCACCTGGGACGATGGCTAAGCCCGTGTGACTCGGCCCCGTGTGACTCGGCATGGCGGAAGCCTCAGGCTTGCAGGCTACTTCGTCAACGAACCCGCCCCCCGTGGTCCTTGGCGATGGCGGCCGCCATCGCGTCGCGGGATAGGATCGCTTCCGACTCGGCCAGGGTCCTGTCAGCCCGCCGGAATACCATTGAAAACGCAAGGCTCTTTCGGCCCTCTCCAGCCTGTTCGCCACGGTACACATCGATTAAGCGGATGCTTTCAAGCTCGGGCCCTCCCGCGGCCCGCGCGGTTTTCAGCACATCAGCGGCGTTAACCTCTTCTAAGACAGACACCGCCAGATCCAAAAAGACCGCCGGGAACCTGGATTGGCGCCCCGCGGACGGAGTTTCAACTTGTGCCATTGCCAAAAGAGTCCCCAGGTCAAGCTCGGCCAGATAAATGGGATAGGGCATGTCAAACCGGCTGCTTGCCTCCGGCCCCAACTGACCCAAAGCGCCTAAGATCTCTCCCCCGGCTGCAACTTGAGCCGTTCTTGCGGGATGAAGGGGCGGCTGTTCCGCCGACTCGAAAGTAGGGTCTGCTATCCCCAGAGCATCCAGAACCGTCTCGACGGCGCCTTTCAGGTCGTAAAAATCCAAAGCTCGCGAACCGGAGTGCCATTGCTGCGGAGATTCGCCGCCCATTGCGATGCCCAGCCTCAAGGGCTCCTGGGCCCTGCCGCCCAAACTAAAAACACTACCGACTTCAAAAAGCCTGACCTCGAGGTTTCTCCTCGAGAAATTTCCGGCGACCGATCTAACGAGTCCTGGCAAAATCGATGGCCTAAGGATCGATTCATCGACAGTCAGGGCATTGGAAAGTCGAAAAACGCCGCCCTCCATGCCCAACTTTTCAAGCTCCAACGGGGAGCAGAAAATCGATGTTTTCGCCTCGAACAACCCGGAACCGGCCAGCGCAGACTTCGCTCTTCGAATCAAGGACTCCCCGGCGGGAAGAGCGCCGGCTCGGCGTCCCGCCGGCAGAGTAGAGGGAATCCGATCAAATCCGGTTGCACGGGCTACTTCTTCAATGAGATCTTCTTCTGCGATCAGATCGGCCCTTCGAGTTGGGACAGTCACCAAGATCCGATCCTCGGCTGTTTTCGCGTCCAGGCCTAGCCGCTCCAGGGCGATTGTCATCTCAGATGGTTCAAGGGCGGTGCCCAACAGCAAGTTAGCCCTTGCCGGCCGCATTCCGATGGTGCGAGGTTCAATGGGATTGGGATAGAAGTCGGTGGCCCCTTCCAGCCGTCCGCCGGACCATTCAAGCATGAGCGAGGCCGCCAAATTCGCAGCAAACTCGACATTGTTGGGATCGGTTCCCCTTTCGAATCGAGCCGATGCCTCGGTTCGAAGACCGTGGCGCTTCGACGAGCGAAATATGGCTGCCGGATCAAAATAGGCTGACTCCAGAGCCACTCGCCGGGTCTCGCCGGTTACCTCGCTTCCAAGGCCGCCCATAACGCCCGCAAGAGCGACGGGGGCCGAAGCGTCCGCAATCACCAGATCATCGGGGTCGAGAGTACGATCCTCGCCGTCGATAGTCTTTATCTTTTCGCCGGGCGAGGCTCTGCGAACTATTATGGTTTGCTCCGCCAGGCGGTCCAGATCGAATGCATGCATCGGGTGGCCGGTGATCAGCAAGGCGTAGTTGGTCGCGTCAACAAGGTTTGAGATTGGCCTCACACCGGCGAGCGCCAATCGCCTTTGAACAATCTCGGGCGAAGGGCCGGCTTTGACGTCGACGATTACTGTGGCCAGGTAACGCGGGCAGCCCGCGGGGTCTTTCACCACAACGCCCCGGAGTCCCCCGGTCTCGCCTTCAATGGTCGGGGGCTTCAGGCTGAAGGGGATCAACTTGGCGCCGGTGCAAGCCGCCACTTCCCGGGCTATGCCTATGAGACCCATGGCGTCGGGGCGGTTCGGAGTTATTTCGAGATCCAAGACCACCTCGCTCATCCCGAGGACGTCTTTGACGTCGCTTCCAACGGGAACCTCTGGTTCCAGAACGAGGATGCCTGAACCATCATCGCCGGCGCCCAACTCGGTGGCCGAGCACAACATCCCCTCTGAAGCAACACCACGAATCCTTCTTGCTTCGAGCAGACCCATCTCCGGCAGCCTCGAGCCAGGAACAGCCACCGGAACTTTGTCGCCTACGGCGAAGTTCTTAGCACCGCACACAATCCGCAGCCGTCGGTCGACCGTTTCGATTTCGACCAGAGCAAGCCGGTCGGCGTTTGGATGAGGGTCGATCTTGAGTACCTGACCCACTACGACGCCCTGCAGATCTTCGCCCATGCGGATGACTTTTTCGACCTTCATCCCGGCCGCCGTCAGCATCTCGGCTGTAGCCTCGGGAGTTTCGGTCAGTTCGACATATTCACCCAGCCAGGAAAACGGAACCCGCACTACGAGACCCGCACTAAGAGACCCGCACTACGAGCTGCCACTCAAGAAGCGAAGATCGTTTTCATAGAAAGAACGAAGGTCATTTGTCGAATACATCAGTTTTGCGATTCGCTCGATCCCCATGCCAAACGCGAAGCCGGTTATCCAGGGGTCGTAGCCCACGGCGCGAAACACATTTGGGTGCACCATGCCCGCTCCCATGATCTCGATCCACCCCTCACTTCTGCAGGTGGGGCAGCCAGAGCCATCGCAGGCAAAGCAAGAAACATAGACCTCCGCCGAGGGCTCGGTAAAGGGAAAGTAGCTGGGATGCATTCGGACCCTGAGTCCGGGGCCGAACATCGCTTTGGCAAACACTTCGAGCGTACCCTTTAGGTCCGCGAACGAAATTCCTTCGTCCACCGCCAGACCTTCAATCTGAGTGAATACCGAAAGATGATTAGCGTCGATTTCGTCGCGCCTGCAACACACGCCCGGCACCACGGCATACAAAGGAGGAGGCGTTGATTCCATCAGTCTGACCTGCATTGGCGAGGTGTGAGTCCTGAGCAGCAGGGCCTCAGGGTTATCAAGATCGGTCGGTTCAAGGTAGAACGTATCGTGCATTGAGCGCGCCGCATGATCCTGCGGGAAGTTGAGTGCTTCGAAATTATAGTGATCGGTCTCGATGACGGGTCCCTCGGCTACATTGAAACCGAGGCCGACGAAGGTGTCGATAATCCGGTCGAGAACCTGGGTCAAGGGATGGCGCCTCCCCAATTGAGTCCGCCTGCCGGGCAGAGTAACGTCTAGCCGGTCGGATGCCAGCCTAAACTCTGACTCTGTCGAGGCGAGAGCCTTCAACTTGGCCTCGAGCGCCGATTCGAGGGCCAAACGAATCTCGTTCGAAACTTGGCCAACCCTTCGGCGGTCCTCCGAGGGAAATTCTCGGAGGCCCCGGCCGATTTCAGCAAACGGGCTCTTCCGCCCCAGAAGGGCGGCCTCGAGACCCTGTAATTGCTCGGTCGTCTCGGCCCGATCAATCGCCGTCAGGCCATCCTTTTTGATGGAATCAAGCGTTACGAGTGCTGAGTCGGCCGTCATTGCCGTGGCAGTGTAAACGCAAACAACGCCCCGCCCCCACTGGTTTCTTCGATCCATATCTTACCGCCGTGAGCCTCGACCAATCCCTTGCTTATGTATAGTCCCAATCCGGTCCCGGGAGGGGGGGCTGCTCCCCCGGGCTCGGAGGAGCCCCTGCGAAAGAATTTCAGGAACACGCTTTGCCGATCTTCCTGGGGGATACCCTCGCCTTCATCTGCCACGCCGATCGTGATGCCGGATGGACTGCTGGACCCAGAAACAATCACTGTCCCGCCTTCTGTGTATTTGATTGCATTCTCGACTAGGTTGGTTATGACCTGTTCAACTTTGTCCGGATCACCACTCACGTCTGGCAGGTCCTTGACGAAATCAATCTCCAGTACATGGTTGGGTGCAGTGGGCCTCAAGCGGTCCACAACCCTGGACGCTATTGACGCCACCGTGATTGGGCGCTTGTTGAGTTGCAGGCGTCCTTCGTCTAGACGACTAACATCCAGCAACTCCACTACGAGACGGGTCACCCGGTCGGCATCTGCCTCGATGGTCAACAGAATTTGCTTTCGTCTTTGCTCTTCAAACCGATCCCATCTTCGGACGAGAGTTGATGCAAACCCCTTGATCGAAGTTAGGGGCGACCGAATCTCGTGGGCAACCGACGAAATCACCTCAGATTTTTCGAGGTCCACTCGCTTCTTGCGCCAGATATCCCTCAGGACGACAATGGTGCCGCCGGGTTGGGTCGCAGAACCCTGCTCTTTGGCGTAAATAGCGCCGACCCAGACCTCGTCTAGATCCTTGGTTTTGACAATTAGCTCCTGCTCCAAAGGGCCGTGAATTCCGGGGGATTGATCGGATTCTTCGCCGACACCTTCGGTTGAACCATCACTGGTCGCGACGGGCTCGGAAATCCTGGCGTCTTCACCCCCTGGCGAGCGCGGCCTCAATAGTCCTTGTAAATCTTGCCCCTCCGCCTCACCGGCCTTCCAACCGAATAGTTGTTCGGCGGCGCCAAGCCACGCCGTCACGCGCCCGGCGTTATCGAAGACAATGATCGCGTCCGGCAAACTGCGGACCACGGATACAAGATCGGTCACACCATCTCCCGTTGCCTGGCGGCCTCAAACAGAACAACTGCAGCAGCAATGCTGACATTTAATGATTCAGTAAGACCGGCCATCGGGATTCGAGTTCGCTTATCGACAAGACCGGCGACATTATCGGCCAGGCCCCATGCTTCGTTTCCAAAAACAAAAGCGGTTGGGCCGGCAAGAGAAAGCTGGTGATAGACAGTTTCACCCCGGGGGTCGGTAGCTATTCGTTGAAATCCGCTTTTCCCTAACTGCGTCAGCAGCCACGACGCGTCAGCGTCGCGGGCCACCCGGACGGCAAACAAGGCGCCCGCGCTCGCCCGCACAAACTTCGGATTGTAAATATCCACCGATCCTGCCGCGACAAAAAGGGCGTCCACTCCGGCGGCTCGACAGGTTCGAAGGATCGTCCCAGCATTGCCTGGATCGCGCACTTTTGCCAAGACGCTCACCAGGCCCGATGCTTCAGACAGAAGTTTCGCCGGCTCTACGTCAACGAAATCAGCCAGCGCCACAACGCCCGGTGATGTAACCGTGCCAGAGATTGCTCCCATAACCGGTCGAGTTACCTCGAACACCTCCACAGAGGAAAGGCCTGCTTCGTTGAGCGCCTCCACCGCCCGCCCATCCAAGCCTTCTTGAACAAAAACTGGACCGACTGTCGCGCCCGAACTCAGCGCTTCGACGACACCCCGTACCCCTTCGACCAGAAACTTTTGATGTTCATTTCGAAAAGACCGCTTGTGTAGCTTGCGAGCCTTTTGAACCTGGGGGTTTTGCAGGCTGGTTATCAAGGGAGGCTCTACAGGGAACAGCCCTGCTGCCAACACACTACGCCGCGGCGGAGCTGCCCTGGCTGCTGTCGTTAGAATGCTGGGCGAGCTCGACCAAGGCCTTAAACGAGGCGGGATCGTTGACGGCAAGCTCAGCAAGCATCTTGCGATCCACTTCGACTTCCGCCGCACTTAAACCCTGAATAAGGCGGCTATAGGAAATTCCGTTTGCCCGCGCTGCCGCATTGATTCGGGCAATCCACAGCCTGCGGAACTGACCTTTGCGATCGCGCCGGTCCCGATAGGCATAGGTCATCGAGTGCAGCAACTGCTCTTTGGCTGTGCGGAAATGCCGGCTTCTAGAGCCGCGGTATCCGGCGGCTGCATCAAGCACCTTTTTGTGCCGGCGATGCTTTGTAACTCCCCTAGAAACTCGAGCCATTGTTATTTACCTCCAAGCATTTTTTTGATCCTCGGAGCGTCCGCTTTATGAACAAGCGCATCACGCTGAAGACGCCTGCGAAGTGTGCCCGGCTTGTGCTCGAGGTAGTGCGCGATATGGCCTTGCACGCGAACCAGCTTCCCGGTCCCGGTCCGTCGAAACCGCTTAGCGGCGCCGCGGTGTGTCTTCATTTTTGGCATGTCTTATGCTCCTTTGGCTTCCACGACGTCCGCATCGGCCAAACTGGCTTCGGCGGGCGGTTCAACTTCCTCTTCCGACCGCAGCGCTACGGGCTTGTCACCAGCGTGCTTTTCCGGCACAATCTTTCGTTCGGGCCGCTTGAGCGGCGAAAGAACCATGGTCATGTTCTTGCCGTCAAGCTTAGGCATTGTCTCCACTGTAGCAATTTCCGAGACCTCCTCGGAAAGATTCCGAAGAAGCTTCGCTCCTAAGTCGGTGTGCTGCATCTCGCGGCCCCTGAACCACACGGTGATCTTTACTTTTGACCCCTGGTTCAAAAAACGTTCGATGTGGTGCTTTTTGGTGTCATAGTCATGTGAGGAAATTTTCGGCTTGAACTTCATTTCCTTCACGATTACTTGCTGCTGGCGCTTCCTGGCTTCTTTGGCCTTGACGTCTTGTTCGTACTTGAACTTGCTGTAGTCCATGATCTTGCAAACCGGGGGCTGCGCCTGCGGGGCAACCTCGACAAGATCAAAGTTCATGGCTTGAGCTTTATCAAGCGCTTTGGCAGTCTCCAGAACACCCAACTGTTCGCCGCCTGGGCCGACCACTCGTACCTCGGGGACCCGAATTCGATCATTCAAGCGCGGTTCAACAGCTATCCGGCATCACTCCAATTGCGCTTCTCATAAACCTCCGCGGTCGGTCAAGTTAAATACAGTGTACGGGCGTCGTGCCGAGAAGTCTTAAACCAACTTAACGTCGGTCGCCTGCTTTCCTTTTTGGCCTTCTGTGACCTCGAATTCCACGGCCTGGCCTTCGGCCAAACTCTTATACCCATCCCCGGTAATCGCGGAGAAGTGAACGAAGACGTCTTCGCCGTCAGAACCGGCTATGAATCCATAACCCTTTTCGTTGCTGAACCATTTAACTGTGCCTTGTGCCACATCACTGCCTTTCACTATTCCCGGCCGAGCTTGCCTGCGCGTGCCTGGGCTTTACGACTGCCTAATCCTACTTTCTTAGATCGCATCCAGCGGACTAAGTCGTAGCATCAGAAATTAGCATCTAAAACGAAGAAGGACAATAGGCAAGTCGCTATTTTTTGGGGGTAATCAACTGGGGTGGGGGTTGAGCCAGGTCCTAATCGATGATTTTTGTAATGGGCAACTCGACAATTCCGGTTGCCCCACATGATTTAAGCGTCGGAATTAGAAGGTTGATGACCCTGCGACTAACCACCGTCTCGACCGCATAGATTCCCTCTTCGGCAAGCTTAGACAGCGTGGGGGCTTTTAACGAAGGAAGCTCAGCCAGCACCCGAGCAAGATCCATTTCATTCACGTTCATCTTGACGAGAACCTTGCCCGCGGCGTCGATAGAACCCATCAGTAAAATTTTGATCTCTTCAAGGGCCTTACGCTTAGCGGCATCAGCGTAGGATGCTGGATTTGCTATCAACAGGGTCGGTGACTCGACCAGCGTGTGAACAATTCGCATTCCGTTGCGCCGAAGAGTGCTCCCGGTTTCCGTTACATCCACAATTGCATCGACTATTTCCGGGACCTTGGCCTCGGTGGCGCCGTACGACAAAAAGATTTTCACGGGAATGCCCAGTTCACTGAAAAGCCTTTTGGTCAGGCTGGGATACTCGGTTGAGATGCGGCTCTGGGGCTCGATTTGCGAGGCTTCGGTTACGGAAGAAGACTCGGCGACCGCCAGGACAATCTTGACCGTCGCCCCCACGTACCCCTTGGTATAGGGAAGCTCGGCCACAGTCTCGACTTTGGCGCCGGTTTCTTGGACCCAATCGAGGCCTGTCAAACCAAGATCAAAAAAACCTTCCTCGACATATCGCGGTATCTCCTGGGGTCTCAGCAACGAGAATTTCTCGATCCTTGGGTCGTCAACCGTACCGTGGTAATCGCGGTCGCTGCCGCGAACAAGTCGAATATCGGCCGCGTCGAAAAGCGCGAGAGTTTGCTTTTCGAGACTGCCTTTGGGAATCACAAGACGCAACATGATTTCCGATAGTAACGCTTATGCTTCCCGAAATGAGTGATTCCTTATCGTCTAAAGGCGATCCGTGGGGCGCGAAATCAGCCGACTGGGCAGAGGTTCAAGAGCCATTCCTTGAACCCTGCTACAACCTCGTCCTTAATATTTGCGGCGTGGGCCCCGGCACGAGAGTTCTGGATGTCGGGTGTGGGGCGGGCAAGTTTATGGAAATGGCATCCAATCGAGGAGCGCTGGTGACCGGAATCGATGGGTCCGCCGGAATGATCGAGATTGCCAGACAAAGAATACCGAGAGGCAATATTCAATCCGGCAGCATGGACAGCCTTCCGTATCCGGCGAACTCATTCGAGCTGGTTGCCGGGTTTAACTCGTTTTCGCATGCCGAGGATCAGCTCGATGCCCTATTAGAGGCTCGGCGTGTGGCCATGCCTGGCGCCCCAGTTGCGATTACGGTTTGGGCCCCAGCCCGGCCCGGATGGGCGAACGAGGCCGTTTTCGGCATAATGCCCACTATCCTGCCGGACTTGGCCGGACCCGAAGCGGATGTGGTGGAAATTGGCGCTCGAAGCGACTCCCAACCGCGGGAAGATCCGTTGGCAGGGCTGGCTCGCAAGGCAGGGCTGACTCCCAGGCTCACGGGCGACATAGATTGCCCATTCGTCTATTCCGACGAAGAGACTTTGATCAAGGGTTTCATGTCCCCGGGTCCGTTTGTTGAGGCTTGCAGGCAAGTCGGCGAGCCAGCCGTCCGGTCTGCAATCTTGTCGGCCCTCGAACAATTTCGGACCGCCGCGGGCGGCTATTCGTTTACGAATGGCTTCCGTTACGTGATTGCGACCGCTTAGCCACCGCCCGACCAACCTCCAAAGGCCGCCGAGACCAGCAAGCCCTGGCTGCGGACACGACCCAGACTCGACACTGTCACAGGGCATGCAGTCCGGATTATTACGGAGCTTTTCCTTTTTTAGCGCATCAGCCGGAGTGTGTTCGCCAGCTCGACCGCGTCCCGCGCCGCTTCATAGCCCTTGTTGGCATCGCCCGCGGCACTCCTAGCCAGAGCTTGCTCAAGATTCTCGGTGGTTAAGATCCCGAAAGTAATGGGAAGTCCTTTTTCCAAGCAAACAGCGCTGATGCCTTCTTGCGCTGATTTGCACACGTACGTGAAGTGCTCGGTTTCGCCACGAATTACAGCACCCAGACAAACAATTGCGTCGGGCTTGTAGGTTTCGGTCAGCCTCTTCGCGACGGCCGGAATATCGAAGGCCCCCGGAACGGAAATAACGGTGACCCGGTTCGAGGAAACACCCGTGATTTTTAGTGCTTCAAGGGCGCCTTCCAACAGACGATCGGTAATCGACTGGTTGAACCGGCTGACGACTATCCCGATCTTTATGCCCTTGCCTTTACGATCTCCCCGAATTATCTTCATTTGTCTGGTTCCAAAATGGACTCCTCCAAGCCGTCGAGCAGGTGACCCATGCGGTCCCTTTTTGTTCTCAGATAATTAATGTTTGCCTCCGTTGGGTTCGTTTGCAGGGATATTCTCTCGGCTATCGACAGGCCGTAGCCTTCAATGCCCGCGTACTTTTGGGGACTATTCGTCATCAGCCGGATCGACGTGAGGCCCAAGTCGACCAGCACCTGGGCACCGATTCCGTAGTCCCTTAGGTCGGGGGCAAAGCCGAGTTCGACGTTCGCCTCGACCGTATCCCTGCCCTGTTCTTGCAAATGATAGGCCCGGATCTTATGGATCAATCCGATGCCCCGGCCCTCGTGAGCCATTATGTACAAGATCACGCCCTCACCTGCGGCTTCGACCATATCGATCGCTTGCCGAAGCTGATTACCGCAATCGCATCTGGCCGATTGAAAAACATCGCCGGTCAGGCATTGCGAATGGACCCGTACCAAAACGTCTTTTTTGCCGTGGACGTTGCCCTTGACGAATGCAACATATTCCTGCCCATCCACCTTCGATCGGTACGCGTGGCACGTGAAGTCGCCAAACGAGGTGGGCATTCCGGCGACTGCAATCGATTCAACCAACTGCTCTTTCTGGCGGCGGTGAGAAATCAAATCTTTAATCATCAGAATTTTGAGTTTGTGCCGGGCCGCAAGCTCTTCGAGGTGCGCGAGCCTTGCCATCGTGCCGTTCGGGGCCATGATCTCCGTCAGGACCCCCACATGGGCAAAGCCCGCCAATTGGGCCAGATCGACCGAGGCCTCGGTGTGGCCCGCCCGGCGCAGGACTCCTCCGGGTGATGCTCTTAGCGGAAAAACATGCCCCGGTCTGGCCAGATCCGCCGGGACGGTTGAGTCCTCGGCCAAAGCCCGAATGGTTGCGGCGCGATCATGCGCGCTTGAGCCGGTCTGCCCGGGAATTATGAGATCGACCGAGACTGCAAAGGCAGTGCCGTGAGGGGCCGTGTTTTCACTCACCATCATGGGGATGTGAAGCTCCTCCAGCCTTTCCTTACTAAGGGCGGCGCAAATTAGGCCCCTGCCCTCGGTAGCCATAAAGTTGACGGAGTCGGCTGTGACGGTTTCTGCAGGCATTACAAAATCGCCCTCGTTCTCCCGGGCTTCATCGTCCACAACGATTACCATTCGACCGGCTTTCAGTTCTGCGAGGGCTTCTTCGACAGTGGCAAAACTCACTAGTGGTCCGAATCCTGGATAGCTTTGCACTCAGAGCTTCCCTGCGCCTCAAGCGCAAGGCGCGACGAGCGCCGCGTACCTGAAGGTACGCAAGCGAAGAGGCGAAGCCGATCGCAACGCCGCGATTGGGGATGCAGGGGAGTTCTGATGTGAAGATTATTCGGGATTCGGACCACTAGGTAACCTTTGTGCCGGGTTGTAGGGTGGCCGAATACATGTGCTGAGAATGAAGCCGCTCGACGTACTTGGCCAGTACGTCAACCTCGAGGTTCACTACATCGTGAATTTGCAGGTTTCCGAAGGTCGTACTTTCAAGGGTGTGGGGTATGAAGGAACAAGCGAACTGCCCTTCAGTTATGGCCGACACGGTCAAGCTCACGCCGTCCAGCGTCACCGATCCCTTTTCGACCAGGTAGCGCTCCAGGCTGCCCGAGATCTCGAACCACATATCCGTCGAACCCGGCAACGCCCTTCGTTGAACCAGAGTGACGACACCATCGACATGGCCCTGGACTACGTGCCCTCCGAACCGTCCGTTCGCCCTGAGCGCCCGCTCCAGGTTCACGACAACACCGGGTTCCAGCCGGGCAAGGTTTGTGCGGCTTACGGTTTCCTCAGAGAGATCGGCCTGAAAGCTATTCGGCCCGACCGAGGCAACGGTCAGACAAACACCGTTTACAGCGATCGAATCGCCTTGGTGAAGTTCGAGCCTGGTAAGTACTTCTAACGAAAGCGAGGTGGCTGCGTTGACTTTCCCTACCTGTTCAATTAGGCCGGTAAACATTACCTAAGCATAATGGCCTCGACGCGAAGATCCTCGGCCAACCGACGGACTGAAGTTATTCTTAAGGAAAGAGCATCACCGAGTGTGGGTATGGCCCAGTCCTCGATGACGGCCCTGGCACCCATTCCGCCCAATAGCTTTGGCGCCAAATAGAGCAAGAATTTGTCGATCAAGCCGCATTCCAGAAAGTGACCCGCCAACTTCGGACCGCCTTCGAGGAGCATCGAAAGCACTCCCCGGTCCGCCAATGTCTTGGCCAGCAGGGGCAACGGAACCTTCCCGGAATCCGTTTGGAATTGCATTACTTCTGCCCCACAATCCTTGAGGGCCTTGACTCTTTTTTTTGGGGCGCCCGAGCCAACCGCTACGAGGATCCGCCCCTGCTTGAGCAACTCAGCTTCCGGGGGCGTTTTGGCCGCCGAGTCTACAACGACCTTTAACGGACTCCTAAACTTTCGAACCCCTCGAACCGTCAGGGCCGGGTTGTCTTTTACCACGGTACCAACGCCAACGCAGATGGCATCTGAGCGAGCCCGTACCCGGTGAGCATCGAGCCTGGCCGCTTCGCCGGTTATCCATTGCGAGGATCCGTCGGAGGCGGCGGCCCGTCCATCCAGGGATGCGGCTACCTTGTACGTAACAAACGGCCTTCGGGAGGTTCGATGAACGATATAGGCCTGGTTGAGGGTCGCTGCCGCTTCGGCGCCCGGACCGATTTCGACCCTAATTCCAGCTTTGTTGAGAGCAGCAAAACCCCTACCGGCGACCCGCGGGTCGGGGTCCTTCATAGACGACACGACTCTTGTAATCCCCGCTTGTACAACAGCGTTCACGCAGGGCGGGGTTCGGCCCAGGTGGGAGCACGGCTCCAGATTCACGAAAAGAGTTGCGCCTTTGGTTAAGGGGCCCGCTTCAGTTAATGCCAAGGTCTCTGCGTGAGGCTCGCCGGGTTTGCGGTGCCACCCTTTCCCCACAACTTCGCCGCCCGACACAATGACTGCACCCACCAGCGGGTTTGGGCTTGCCGACCCTTCCCCTTTTTTCGCCAGGCGAAGCACTATGGACATCCACTTTTCATCTTCGGACGCGGTGCCCGGCGTCATGAAATCCTGTCGCCGGGCAACGGCCGGTATCCGCGAACGAAATCAGCAGCAGCCATCCTGGCCTTTCCTTCAGGTTGCACCTCGTCGAGCGACAGCCAGCCAGTTGCCGTGCGAACGAGTAGGTGCCCCTTTATGACCTCGATCGTGCCGGGCGCACCTTCTGGGGCCTTGGCCGCGTTGGGGCTCGAATCGTCGCCGGCAGCGCATGCATCGCCCCCGAAGTCCGAGTCCAAGTAGCTCACCTTCCAGATCTTTAAGCGCTTGCGGTGCAACATTCCCCAGGCGCCGGGCCTGGGAGTCAGTCCCCTGACCTTGTTGAAAATAGTCTCGGCGGGTTCGGACCAATCGATATGAGCGGCTTCGGTCGAGATCTTCGAGGCGTAGGTGGCCAGTGAATCATCCTGAGCCTCGGGGCTGGCTTGACCATCTTCGATCTGATCAACCACTGTCACCAGCATGTCTGCTCCGAGATCCGCCAGCCGCGCCTCGACGGTCTCGGTATTGTCTTCCGGAAAAATGGCATCCTCCAACCGGGCCAGCATCGGGCCGGTATCCATTCCCTCATCGAGCTGCATGATTGTGATGCCTGTGGTCGCATGCCCCTGAATCAGGGCCCACTGAACGGGCGCCGCTCCACGGAAATATGGAAGAAGTGAAAAATGGACGTTGATGCAGCCGAATTTCGGAGTCTCGAGAACCTGCCTCGGCAAAATAAACCCGAAAGCCACTACCACGAACAAATCCGCCCCCAAGCCTGCCAGCTGCTCTTGAATCTCGGGTGATTTAAGAGTGGGAGTTTGCATCACGGGAAGACCACATTGTTGGGCGGCCTTTTTCACAGGCGGAGCGTCGAGATTCATTCCCCGTCCCTGCGGCCGGTCGGGCGCGGTAACTACACAAACGACCTCGTGGCGTGAAGCGTTCAATTTCAAAAGGGAGGGGACGGCCGCATGGGGGGTCCCGAAAAATGCGACTTTCAAAGGCTTGCCCCCGGACGATTCACCGCGGGACGCCGCTTTGGCGGACCGGCATTAAGTACGGCTATTTGAGAGCCTCTTCCCGAAGGCGGCGCCTTGCTTCACGCTGGAGATCGGGTGAGAGATGGTCGAGGAACAAGATTCCGTCAATGTGGTCGATTTCATGTTGAAAAATCCGTGCCGTAAGATCCTCAGCTTCGATCACGACGGAATCTCCCTTTTCGTTTAGGCCCTGGACCCGGACCCACTGCGATCTGACTACCGGGAACTTCAAGCCCGGCAGGGAAAGGCATCCTTCTTCGTCTTCGTCCTGGCCGCCTTTATCGAGAATGGCCGGGTTCACCAGCGCCCCCCGTTCGTCTTCGTTGGCCCAAACAATGACTCGCCGCAAAACGCCCACCTGGTTCGCCGCCAAACCCAAACCGGGGGCATCGCGCATGGTGTCGCTCATATCTTTCATAAGTTTACGAACGGATCGGTCGACCTGTGGGACCTCAGCAGCCTTTTGCCGAAGCACGGGATCGCCGAACAACCTGATTGGGAAAATAGCCATCTATTTAGAGCGACCTACCAGCGAACTACCATTGCTTCGGTTCCATTTCTACGAGTATTCGTTCGGGACTCTGCCTTACTATGGTACCCAAGCCATCAAGGATCGGCTCGATACTAGTCACCTTGAGCAGTATTTCCACGCCAAGTCTTCCGCCCGGGGCAGGGCCGAGAATGTCCGTTCCCGGCAGGGTGCTAAGAGCCTGGATCAATTCGTCCGAGGGCCACTGCCTTAGTTTCAACTTGATCAAAGTTCGAAAAGGAGGGGCATCGTTCATCGACCTTTCTTTCAGTTCGAACTTCGCAAAAAAGCCGTAGTCTCCGCGAACCAATGCTTGGATGACGTGATCGCCGGGATTGCCCGTTTCCAGAAGCAGGCGCCCCCGCGGCCTCTGGCCGCTCACAAGCCCTCCCAGGGCCCAAAGGGCGGCGAAGGCGTCTTCGGCAGCCCGGCCCGTGGGATTTAGAAAATATGAGTCAACCCCCACAGCAATTCCCAGAGGTACCTGAGGCCTTTCGATCTCAGTCAAGGCCGCCTCCGTCGCTATGACGACGTCGGCGTCAAGGGCTGCTGCCAGTGCCCCGGGCTCGTCGCCGAGGGCCGGTCTGTCGGCTCTTGCAATTATTGCGCCTGGAACCACTCTCGAAAGGAAGTGCTCAACTTCACCTGGGCCGGGGCCTGCCCGCGTTGCCTTCACTCGGGGCATGAGGATCAGCGCCTTGTGCCCTTTAGTTCTTGCCTCGATTATTGATGCGGTCAGCCGCCGGGCGATCCCCGTTTTCGGTGGATCAACCGTCTCCACGATCGGCCAGCCCGCTCTTTCTCCGGCCCGCTCGGGCTCTTCGAAGGCCCCTGATGCAGCGTAAAGCGCCATTGAAGTTAGCGAAGGAGTAGTGCTGTTTAGTTTCAATACTCCGCCGGTGGCCGCGACCCGCGCTCTGCCGGCCTGCCTGGCGTCGCAATAGGGCGCACGCTGGTCCTTGAACGACGGGTCGTGCTCCTGGTGGACAATGATCAAACCTAATGGGAAGGCCGGAGCAAAAAGAGCCCCCCTGCCGCCAAGAACCAGTCTTTTACGGCCCTCGGCCACGGCCCAAAGATCATCAGATCTATCCTTTTCGTCCCGGCCGCTGTGGACAATCGCAGCATCGTCGGGGAATTCGGCGGCCAGTTTCTCAAGAATCCGCGACCCCTCTCGAACCTCGGGCACAGCAACGATGACCCCCGCGCCGAGCCCCAGCTGTATCTTGATTGCGGCGACATAGCGTCCGAGAGGATCTTCTTGGGGAGGCAGTCGAACAAGCATTGAGACCCCTTCGGGATCCCCGCCCAGGGGCGTGAAAACCTTTCCCATCGCCGGCCACTCTCTTAGAGGCCGGCCCAACCGTGCAGGCGTGAAGAGCGAAAGAAACGACGACAAAGGCTGAACGTAATACCGGCTGAGGCTACGTGCCATTTTCAACAGAGCCTCGTCAAAAACGGGCCCGCGACCGCTAACAGCAGCTATCGGTTGAAGGTTGGCGGGCATCTCGGCCG
The DNA here is from genome assembly GCA_051005875.1 of Actinomycetota bacterium. GTDB lineage: Bacteria > Actinomycetota > CADDZG01 > JAHWKV01 > JAHWKV01 > JBPCIX01. The sequence continues at coordinate 31,557 of JBPCIX010000057.1, forward strand.
CAGGCGGTGGCGGGTCGAACCGGCTTATTCCAACTACCCAACCGCGGACGCGCCGATTGCGCAGCCGGACCCGGACGACTGATCCGATCCTGACAAGGCCCGCAAGCGAGCTTGGGACCTCGTAAGTTAGCTCCTTGTCGAGCGCCCATCCCCCGGCATCAACAATGACCTCGGCCAGAACCAAAACGCGCTAGCGAGCCACTACAGCAACCGTATGTTGAGAACTTCCTAAAGGTCTCTTGCGAGCTTTGCGAGTTCCTCGGCCCTATCGGTGCGTTCCCAGGTGAAATTGTCGTTGTCGCTCCGGCCAAAATGGCCGTAGGCGCTGGTATCCTTGTAAATGGGTCTCCTCAAATCGAGTTCCTTGATGATCGCGCCGGGCCTGAAATCGAAGAAGTCGATTACAAGGTCCTCAAGCTTTTGCGGATCAACTTCAGCCGTGCCGCGATCATCGATGTTGATCGAAACAGGGTGGGCTACTCCAATCGCGTAGGCAACGCGGACCTCACATCTCGTCATGATTCCTGACGCAACCAGATTCTTGGCCACATAACGAGCCATGTAAGCGCCAGAGCGATCCACCTTGGTGGGATCCTTGCCGGAAAAGCATCCTCCACCCTGGCTGCACATGCCCCCGTAAGAATCAACAATAATCTTGCGTCCAGTGAGGCCAGTGTCGGCCATGGGCCCGCCGATCTCGAACCGTCCCGTCGGGTTGACGAGCAACCGGATATCGTCGGACCAAAGGACGTCGGGCACGGTCGGCCGAACAACGTGCTCCAACAGATCGGGAGCGAGCAACGTCTCGATATCGACCTCGGGCTGGTGCTGGGCTGAAATGACGATCGTGTCGATTCCCACGGGCACGCCGTCTTCGTACTGGACGCTAACCTGGCTCTTGCCGTCCGGGCGTAAGTAGGGCATCTCGCCGTTTTTTCGCTCGTCGGCTAAACGCTGAGCCAGCTTGTGCGCGAGCCAGATTGGCGTGGGCATCAAGTCCGTCTCAAGATCCGGCCGTTCCTTTGAAGCGTATCCGAACATCATCCCCTGATCGCCTGCTCCAATGGAGTCCAAAACGTCGGAGGCGCCTCCGCGCTCCTCAAACGCATGGTCCACGCCGATTGCAATATCGGACGACTGGTCCTGGATCGAGATAAGCACGCCGCAAGTCTCACCATCCATGCCCAGCTTCGCGTCGGTATAACCGACTTCTTTGATCGTCTCGCGCACAACGCTACGAATCTCAACGTAAGTGTCGGTCGTGATCTCGCCGGCGATAATCGCCTGCCCGGTCGTAACCAGGGTCTCGCAGGCAACCCGCCCGTTAGGGTCGTTGGTCAGGATGGAATCCAAAATGCCGTCGGAGATCCGGTCGGCAAGCTTATCGGGATGGCCTTCGGTAACAGACTCAGATGTGAATAGATAACGACGCGCCATGCATGGCTCCTTCTATGAATAACGGGAAATGGACTATTTGCGACTGATTATACGGTTCGGAGTCCCCTGAACTTCCCTTAAGGCTACCTGCCTACTTGGGCCACCGCGTCGAGCACCAGGCGAGCCAGGTTCCGCTTTGACGTTAGCGGCAGATCTTCGATTTTTCCTTCGGTGTTCATCAGTAAGGCCTTATTGGTGTCTGCTTCGAATCCTGAGCCCTGCGTTCCAACTTTGTTGGCTACGATCAGGTCCAGTCCCTTTGCTTTCAGCTTGGCGATGGCCCTTTCTTCAAGATCGCTTACTTCGGCGCAAAAGCCTGCCAGTACTTTCAGGTTCGGCAGCAGCCCGGCTGCTCGTTTACTGCCAGCCTCGGCCAGAATGTCGGGTGCCGGTTCCAGGTGAATGCCTGGGGGCCCACTGCTCTTAGAAAGTTTTTGGTTGGTGCCCGACGTCGTTGAGGGCTGCCAGTCTGAAACGGCCGCAGCCATAATCAAAACTTCGGCATCCTGAAGGGCCTTTTCCACTGCCTGTTGCATTTGGGCAGCGGTTTCGACTTCGATTGCGTTTACGCCTGTCGGGATAGGGAGCAATCGTGCTGCTGTTATCAGCGTTACCTTGGCGCCGCGCCTTACTGCCTCGCGGGCGAGTTCGTAGCCCATCTTGCCTGAGGATCGATTGCCTATGAAGCGCACCGCGTCGATTGGCTCCCTCGTGCCCCCAGCGGTGATGACGATGTTTACTCCGGCCATGTGGATCCGCTTCGCCAGCTCCTCGGCGGCCGCTTCCAGAATTTCGGAGGCCTCGGCAAGACGGCCGACTCCCGAATCTGGACCCGCCAGGGCCCCCTCGGCCGGCCCGACAAACCGAACTCCCCGCGATTGCAAAGTGGCTACATTTAGCCGGGTGGCTTCGTCGTCCCACATTTCAGGGTGCATCGCAGGCGCCATCAGAATGGGGCAAGCGGCCGACAAAAGAGTGGCCGAAATTAGCTCATCGGAAATGCCGTGAGCGTACTTAGCAATTACTTTCGCAGTTGCGGGCGCAATCAGGATTAGATCGGACGTCCGGCCCAGATCGGTGTGGATGATCTTTGAGGCCACCGTTTCGGGAAATAGTTCGGATCGCACCGGATTTCCGGTCAGGGTTGCGAATGTAAGGGCCCCAACGAAATTCGTGGCCGACGGGGTCATGATCACCCGAACCTCAGCCCCGGCCTGAGTCAGCCTACGAGCAACCTCAACGACTTTGTAAGCAGCAATCCCCCCGCAAACCCCCAGGGCCACCTTTCGCCCTCGAATATTCTCTAAAACCATTTGACCAGCTTACTTACTCAACGGCCCTTCCTGCGCTTCGAGGCCTAGTGCAGGTGGCCCCGGGCCTCCTGCGCTGCGAGGCCTAGGCGCGAGGGTGCGCCGCGTGCTGTGCACGCAAGCTCCCGATAAACAACGGGATCGTAGTGCAGGTGGCCCGTTACTTGACGCGAGATTCTACTTCCGGAGGCCTTTCCCAGCCGAACTTACCTTCTGAGATTTCTGCGAGAGCTACCGACAGCGCTTGTGTATTCTCGCCCAAGCTCGGAATCTGAGGTGGGACGAAGTCTCGAATCCCCTCGCCTAGCTGGGAGTAATAGGAATTGATCTCGCGGGCGCGCTTTGCTGCAAGCACCACCAGCGTGTAACGGCTGTCGACCTTGTCGGTCAGCTTTTCGATTCTCGGGTAGATCATTGGTCCGCCTTTAGTTTGTCCATCAAATTTAGCACCTCTGCGACGGCTTGATCCACTTCGACGTTTACGATCACGCCGTCGAAGTGCTTTTTTTTGCGTAGTTCGTCGTAAGCAGCCGAGAGTCTGCGGTTCATCACTTCTTCTTTCTCGGTGCTCCTCGTCCGCAAGCGCTGCTCAAGGATTTGCATCGAGGGCGCCTCGATAAAGATTAACTTGGCCTGCGGCATCGTGGCCTTAACTTGCGAAGCGCCCTGGACATCGATCTCGAGGAGAACGTCGTAGCCGGCCGCATGTTCCGCCGCGACCCTCTGCCTGGATGTCCCATACAAGTTGTTGTGGACTTCGGCCCACTCAAGAAATTCACCTCGATCCCTAATTGCAAGAAATTCGCGCTCCGAAATAAAATGATAATGAACTCCCTCGATTTCCATAGGCCTGGCCGGCCGTGTCGTGTACGAAACCGACAGCTTTAGATCAGGCCGGCGAGCCAGGAGTCCTTGGACTATGGTCCCCTTGCCTGCACCGGATGGCCCGGAGACGATGAATAAGCGCGGCTCGATTATTCGAACTCCTTCAACAAAGACTCCTTTTGTTTTGCGCCCAACCCTTTGACACGCCGGGACTGCGATATGTCCAGCCGGTCCATAATCCTTCGTGCTCGGATCTTACCGACACCGGGCATGGATTCGAGCACTGCCACGACCTTCATTTTCGCCTCGACTCCATCTGAGTTTGAATTCAAAAGCTCCTTTAGCCCGGTCCTGCCTGACTTCAGTGATTCTTTAAGCTCTGCCCGCACCTTGCGGGTAGCGGCCGCTTTTGCCAAAGCTGCGCGGCGTTGTTCGTCGGTAAGGGAGGGCGGAAGTGGCACGCTGGCATAATATCCGTCCGGCCGGACGGTGTACCAACAAACTGATTTTAACCGAGGTCAGACGGGGAGGTCAGACGGGGAGCCTGGCCAGTCTCATTTCCTCGATGATCAAAATCGCCGCAGCTACCGGATCTTCTGAGCCTGTAATGGGGCGACCCACCACAACGTAACCGGCGCCTGATTTGGCTGCTTCGGCGGGGCTCATTGTCCTGGATTGATCTTCCCTTTTGGCGCCGGCCGGCCTTATTCCCGGGACAACCAGCTTCAGCTGATCACCGAACTCTCTCAGCAATATTTCTATTTCCAGGGGGGAACAAACCACCGCTCTTGCTCCGGCGCCGACCGCCACTCCGGCTAGACGAACAACCTGATCCGCGACATTCGAGCCTTGACCAAGCTCTGCAAGGTCGGCCGAAGAAAGACTTGTCAATGTTGTTACGGCCGCCACTATTGGGGGCGCTTCAACTTCAGCAGCCGCGTTGACCGCTGATCTGATCATTTGCCGTCCCCCCGAAGCATGTACGGTCAACATCCAACATCCCAACTCTGCGAGCTTGCCGGCGGCTAAGCCGACCTGGTGAGGAATATCGTGCAGCTTCAAATCGCAAAACACAGGGCCGTACTGCCTGATCCGCCTAACCGCCTCGGGGCCGTACCCTGCAAACAGAGTGAGGCCCACCTTGAACGCATCGACGCCACCTTCAAGTTGCCGGGCCAGCTCTTCTGCTTCCGTCAGGCTGGTGTGATCCAGAGCGACTATGAGACCGGTTTGGGCGTTGGTCATCCTTCGATCTTCAGCTGACCTCTAAGAGAAGAAAGACTGCGGACTCCGTGATCCTTCAGGTACTGGGCAATCCCTTTCGTAATATCTAACGCGGCTGCAGGATCGATGAAATTAACGGTCCCCAGAGCCACCGCGGTAGCCCCCGCCATAATGAACGCAATTGCATCTTCATGCCCCATAATGCCGCCCATTCCAATTAAAGGTACATGCGGGAATTCGCGATGGACCTCGTGGACGCACCGAAGCGCAATCGGCCTTATGGCCGGCCCCGATAGGCCACCCATGACGCCCCCCAACATTGGCCGGGCGGTTTCAATATCGACAGCCATTCCCATTACGGTATTTATCAGGCTTAACCCGTCCGCGCCGGCTTCTAATGCAGCCCCGGCAATCTCGGTGATGCTGGTGACATTCGGAGAAAGCTTGGCGAAAATCGGGACTTCGCTTGCACGGCGCACACTGCTGATAACTGACGATGTGGCTTTCGCATCGTGAGCGAACATGTTGCTTCGATCCTCAAGGTTTGGGCAGCTAATGTTGGCTTCAATTGCGATCACTCCCGGCGCGCCTCGAATGGCATCTGCGACATACATAAACTCCTGGACGGTATTTCCTGCAATGCTGGCGATGACGGGAACCTTCATGCGGTTGAGCCACGGCAAATCCACGGCCAAGAAGTGCTGGACGCCCTTGTTTTGCAAACCAATTGCATTGAGCATTCCAGAAGGTGTTTCGACCATCCTGGGAGAGGGCTTGCCGGGCCACGGCTGCATTGTCATCGACTTGACCACGATGGCGCCGAGTTTCGTGATGTCCATGAACTCCGACATCTCCTGGCCCGATGCGAAGCAGCCCGAAGCGGTAACAATCGGCGACTTCAATCGTACGCCCGCAAGATCGACTGAAATATCAACGGTGGCCATTAGTAAAGCGCCTTAGTTCCCGGGAGGGGCGGCAAGCGCCCCCGGTTTTGCGGCATGAGCATCCCAGGCGATCCTGGCGCCGTTGAACACGGGCCCATCAACGCAGGTTCGGACATGAATTACGTCGGTCCCCTGCTTGTTCCACATGGGTTGCACACAAGTCATGCACACTCCCACACCGCAGCCCATCATCGCCTCCATGGCAACCTGCGCCGGAATTTTGTATTGCATGGCTATCTTGCTTACGGCTTGCAGCATCGGATTGGGCCCGCACGCGTAGATGACCTCGGTTCCACATTTTTCGATCATTTCGGGTAGCAGCTCGGTCACGTAACCCTTGTGTCCCTCACTGCCATCATCTGTGCAAAATGCGGTCTTGGTACCCAGCCGTTTGGCGTCGATGGAGTTTAGGAAGCGGTTGACCGTCGCGGCCCCCCAAAGAACATCGACGCGCTTGCCGGCCGCCCTCAACTCCTCGCCCAAAAAAATCAGAGGGGCGGCGCCGATCCCTCCCCCCACAAGGAGGCAAGAATTGCGTTTCTTGGGAATGGTGAATGGCCTGCCCACCGGACCGATCAAATCGACCGTATCGTGCGGACGCAACAGTGCAAGAGCACCGGTTCCTCCGCCTCGTATGTCGAAAACGATCTCTACGGTGGCGGCCCAGCCGCCGCGCTTATTGACCCTGTAGATGGAAAACGGCCGTCGTAGTATGAAGTTGCGGTCTATGGGGGGTCGCAAATTGATGAATTGACCGGGTCGGGCTATCTTCGCAACCTCGGGAGTGACGATCGAGAGCAAATGGAACTCGTCGCCCATCTTCTTGTAAGAAAGAACCTCGGCAAGCTCTCTGATCAATTGTCCGTCTCCGGAGGCGCCCCAACCCCCTCAAGGTAGTCCTGAAGACACCGCACCGCCAGACCGCGGCTTGCCGAGTCGATGCCTCTGACTGAAGCATGCAGCCCCGCCATGGTGGTTATGCAGGGTACATGCCTGGTGATGGCTGCGGTTCTAATTGTGTACCCGTCGGTCCTGGGGCCGTGGCCAAAAGGAGTATTGACAATGAGGTCGACCTGGCCGGCAAGAATCTGGCCGACAATATTAGGAGAGCCTTCCGAGTGTTTGAGCACCCGGCGGGCCGGGATGCCGGCATTTCCTAGAACCTCGGAAGTTCCTGAGGTGGCCAAAATCTGAAACCCCAACTCGGCCAGTCGTTTGACCGGAGCGATTACCGCATTTTTATGTTTGTCTGCAACCGAAATGAACGCGGTGCCTTTGCCGGGCAAGTCGTAACCGGTGGCCGACTGACTTTTCGCGAAGGCTGCCCCCAGATCGTAGTCGATCCCCATCACCTCGCCGGTTGATTTCATCTCAGGCCCAAGAATAGTGTCGACGCCGGGGAAACGTGAGAAGGGCAAAACAGCCTCCTTGATGCCGCAATGCCTGAGCCGCCCCAACGGCCACCAGGGCCCCTGGCTTGGTTTGGATGGAAGGATGTCCATTCCCTTTAGGGTTTCGCCCAGCATTACCCTGACCGCCACTTTGGCTAAAGGCACGCCCGTGACCTTGCCGACAAACGGGACGGTTCTGGACGCACGGGGGTTCACTTCAAGACAGTACACATGGTTATCTTTCAGGGCGAACTGAATGTTGACAAGCCCCCGCACTCCCAGGGCTTCGGCGATTCGCCTGGTTGATTCGGCCATCTCCTCGAGTAGCGGCCCTGCAATTGAATAAGGCGGTAAAACGCAGGCTGAGTCGCCGGAATGAATTCCTGCTTCTTCAATGTGCTCCATAACGCCGCCTATGTAAAGGTCGGCGCCATCGAAAACAGCGTCGACATCTACCTCGATTGCGTCCTCGAGGAATCGATCGATCAACAAGGGATGCTTAGGTGAAACCGCCGCCGCATTTTCGATATAGCGGCCCAGCATTTCGTCGTCATAAGCGATCTCCATTGCCCGTCCCCCTAATACGTAGGAAGGTCGGACCAAAACGGGATACCCGATCGCTGCGGCAATCAGCCGGGCATCGGCGCCGGAAGCTGCAATCCCGCCGGGGGGCTGAGGGACTCCGAGGTCGGCCAAGATTTTGTTGAATCGGCCCCTGTCTTCGGCGGCGTCGATTGAGTCGAACGACGTTCCGAGCATTTTCACGCCCGCTTGCTCCAACCGAGCAGCGAGCTTCAAGGGCGTTTGACCACCCAAAGTTACAATTACGCCCAGAGGCTTTTCTCTGGTGATTACGTTCATCACCTCTTCAAATGCCAAGGGTTCAAAGTAGAGCCTGGTTGAGGTGTCGTAGTCGGTTGAGACGGTCTCGGGGTTGCAGTTGATCATGATCGCATCGAGGCCTGCCTCTTTGACCGCCAAGGCGGCGTGGACACAGCAATAGTCGAACTCGATCCCCTGACCTATCCGATTGGGTCCAGATCCAAGAATGATCACTCGCTCGGCATCCGAGACAAAACCTTCGTCCTCGTCCTCGTAGGCCGAGTAAAAGTAAGGTGTTTCGGCCGCGAATTCGGCAGCGCAGGTATCCACCGTCTTAAACGTGGGCGTCACCCCAGACTTCAGCCGGAGGTTTCTAATATCGCCTTCTTCGCACCCTCGCAGATACCCAATCTGAGCATCCGAAAAGCCCATTCGCTTGGCTTTGCGAAGGAGATACCTGTCCAGCTGGGCTGAAGATTCGATCTCGGCGCGACAATCAACGATCCGTTTGATCTCGGCCAAAAACCATGGATCGATTTTGCATGCCTGGTAAACCCGGCCGAGCGAGACACCGCTGCGAATAGCGGACTCGACCCACAGCAAGCGGTCCTCAGCGGGGATCCCTACTTTGCTCAACAAGTCCGACTCTCCCCGGGCCTCCCCCAGTTCATTCGCATGGCCGCCCAAACCCGGAAGGTCTGTTTCCAGCGACCGGAATGCTTTTTGCAGGGCTTGAGGAAACGTTCGGCCAATCGCCATCACCTCGCCCACCGACTTCATCTGGGTGCCGAGGGTGGGGTCTGCGTCGGGAAATTTTTCAAAGGCCCATTTGGGGACTTTCACCACCACGTAGTCAATAGCCGGCTCGAATGACGCTGGAGTTGTGCCGGTGATGTCGTTGGGGATTTCGTCGAGCGTGTAGCCGATCGCCAGTTTGGCAGCGATCTTTGCGATCGGAAACCCAGTGGCCTTAGAAGCCAACGCGGACGAGCGAGAGACCCGAGGGTTCATTTCGATTACCACCATGCGACCATCGGCCGGGTTGACCGCGAATTGAATGTTTGATCCGCCGGTTTCTACCCCGATCTTGCGGATGACCCGGGCGGCGGCATCGCGCATCGTTTGGTATTCGCGATCGGACAGCGTCTGAGCAGGGGCGACCGTGATCGAGTCACCCGTATGAACCCCCATTGGATCAAGGTTTTCAACCGAGCAGACAACAACAAAGTTGTCTTTGCGGTCACGCATTACTTCGAGTTCGAATTCCTTCCAGCCCTCGATAGACTCCTCGATTAGCACTTCTGAGATAGGTGAGAGTTTTAGGCCCTCAGCCGCGATCTCAGCCAGGCCCTGTTCGTCTCGGGCGATGCCGGAGCCGGCGCCGCCAAGGGTAAACGAGGCCCTAACTACGGCGGGTAGTCCGATCCTGGCGCCGACCGACATGGCTTCTTCCATTGAATAAGCAAATCCTGAGCGAGGAAGGTCCAACCCAATTTCTGTCATGGCGGCTTTGAACAACCTGCGGTCCTCTGCCATTCGAATCGCAGCTGGATTGGCTCCCACCAATTCCACTCCGTACGACTCAAAGATTCCTGCTTCGTCGGCAGCGATGGCCACGTTGAGCGCCGTCTGGCCGCCGAGCGTAGGCAGACAAGCGTCGGGCCGCTCAAGGGCAATTATCTGCTCGACAACTTCAAGAGTTATCGGTTCGATGTAAGTGCGGTCGACGAGTTCAGGGTCCGTCATGATCGTTGCCGGGTTGGAATTCAGCAAGATGACCCGGATCCCGTCCTCCTTTAGAACCTTGCATGCCTGGGTCCCGGAGTAATCGAACTCGCAGCCCTGGCCGATCACGATGGGACCCGACCCGATAATCAGCATCGACCCGATGTCAGTTCGACGGGGCATTGACGGCCTCCTGGTCAGGGTTCAGGTTGGCCTTCATCAGCGCGCAAAAATCGTCGAACAAGTAGCGTGAATCGCGCGGACCCGGACCAGCTTCCGGATGATATTGGACCGCAAACGCCGGTTCATCGACCAACCGAAATCCTTCAACTGTGTAGTCATTCAGGTTGATATGCGTAAGCTCTGCGGGTCCGTGGGGGGTGCTGAATGTCGTGAGGGCAGGCAAGGGCTTGCCTGGTTCCCCGGCAGCCTTGAAGCCGAACCCGGATTCCCTGACCGAAAATCCATGGTTCTGGGTCGTGATTTGAACGGCGCCATCCGAGAGCCTCAAAACCGGATGGTTGGCGCCGCGGTGGCCGAAAGACAGCTTGTAGGTCTTGAGGCCAAGCGCCAGAGCCATCAGCTGATGGCCCAGGCAAATGCCGAACACAGGGACCTTTCCCAGCAACCGGCCGATGGAGTCGACTCCTTGCTTCACGGCTTCAGGGTCCCCCGGGCCGTTCGAAATGAAGACACCGTCGGGATTTGAACCAAGGACCTCAGACGCCGGCGTGTCCGCAGGAAATACCGTCACCGCTGCCCCGCGAGCGGCTAATTCTCGCAAGATATTGTGCTTCATTCCAAAGTCATAGGCTGCAACCTTGTAGAGCATTGGCCCTGTGGGCGGCCATTCATACGGTTCCGTGGTGGATACCCCGCCCGTCAGATTTGCTCCTGCCATGAGCGGGGTGGTTAGCAACTCGGCTGCAAGAGACTGCGCCGCTGCACAGTCGGTTGATATGGCGCCTCGCATCGCGCCACGCTCGCGAATATGGCGAGTGAGCCTTCTGGTATCGACCTCGGTGATGCCTGCAACGCCGTGCTCGTCCATGTATTCCTCGAGCCCTTCCTCAGCGCGCCAGGATGAGTACACCGCCGGAAGATCTCTGGTGACGAACCCTCTAACTCTTACCGAGCCACTCTCGCTATCCTGACTGTTTACCCCGTAATTTCCGATGTGCGGATAGGTCATCGCTACAATTTGACCGTCGTAGGAGGGATCGGTCAAGACTTCCTGGTACCCGCTCATGCCGGTGTTAAAGACCACTTCTCCGAAGACCTGCGACCGTGATCCAAAGGTCACTCCCTCGAATACCTCACCGTCTTCCAGGACCAAGATCGCAGGCTTCATCCCCCTGCCTCGTTCCCTGGTCACACCACGGCCCTGCCTAGGGCGTGATCAAAAACATGCTTGCCGGAGAACACTGTGTGGAGAACTCTCCCCCTTAGGGCCCTACCCGCCCATGGTGAGTTCCTGCTTTTCGAAGCGAACAGAGCCGGGTCCACAACCCACTCGGCCTGGGGATCGAAAATAGTGAGATTGGCGGGCCCGCCCTCAGCGACCGGCCCTCCCTGTGATTTCAATTTCAGAATCGCTGCCGGCGAACACGACATAAGCCGAATTGCTTCGGCCAATGAAATGATTCCCGGATCGACCAATTCGGTGATTACGACTGCAAGAGCAGTCTCAAGTCCAACGATCCCCGGCGGCGCCAATTCGAACTCTGCTTCCTTTTCCTCGAGTGCATGAGGGGCATGGTCGGTGGCAATTGCATCGATGGTTCCATCGACGAGACCTTCCCTGAGGGCCTCGACATCAGACGGCGACCTAAGGGGAGGATTCATCTTGAAGTTTGGATCGTAGGACACCAGTTCTGAATCAGTAAGGGTCAAATGGTGCGGAGCGGCTTCGGCGGTGACCTTGATGCCCAGAGCCTTGGCCCGCCGGATAAGATCCACAGAGCCTGCTGTTGAAACATGAAGCGCATGGAAATGAACTCCGGTCAGCTTTGCCAAAGCCAGATCACGCCCGAGAGCGACCTCCTCGGCCTCCGCTGGGATCCCTTTGAGGCCGAGGAGGTCAGAGAACTCTCCTTCGTGCATCTGGCCGGACTGAGAAAGAGCGGCATCTTCGCAGTGCTCTGCGCAAATGCCGCCGAAACCTTTGATGTACTCCATTGCTCGCCTCAGCAGCCTTGAATCGGCCACCCCCTTGCCATCGTCTGTAAACATGATCACCCTTGCCGAGCATTGCGCCATCTCGCCGACGGCGGCTATCTGGTTCCCGGACAAGCCCTGGGTGATAGCCCCGGCTGGAATGACCTCGGCCAGGCCGGCTCTGGCGCCCTCGGAGGCGACCATCTCAGCAATTGCTGCGCTATCGCACACCGGATCAGTATTCGGCATGGCGCAGATCGCGGTAAAGCCGCCAGCAGCTGCGGCAGCCGAACCTGAGGCAATTGTCTCTTCGTCCTCTCGCCCTGGTTCTCGAAGATGCACATGCAAATCCACGAAACCCGGACAAATAACAGCGCCGGAAATGTCGATAATGCTGGCCCCTGATTCCGGCAGTCCCTTTCCCACTTCCAAGATTCGCCCGCCACCTACGAGGACATCGGCCGTTTGGTCGCACCCTGCTATTGGGTCGATCAATCGGCCTCCCTTAAATAACAATTCCGCCATCATGCGCGCCTAGGCTTCGATCTCAGAAGCAGAAGCAGACGCAGACGTGGTTTCAGGGCCCCCGAGCATCAAATACAAGACGGCAGCCCGAACCGCGATTCCGTTGGTCACCTGATCGGTGATGATTGAGCGTGGTCCTTCGGCCAGGTCAGACGAGATTTCCACACCTCGGTTCATCGGGCCTGGATGCATTATCAAGGCCTCCTTTTTCAATGTCTCCAGCCGCTGCCGATTCAGCCCCCAGAAGCGGGCGTACTCACGAAGCGACGGGAAGAGAGTTTCCTCCTGGCGTTCATTTTGAACTCGTAACAGATACACGACATCAAGCTTTGGCAAGACCTGGTCCAAATTTGTCGAGGATTCAGCACCCCAACTTTCAATGCTTGCCGGCAACAGGGTGGCCGGGCCAATCGCTGTAACCTGAGCTCCCATTTTCGAAAAGGCCTTGATATTCGATCGGGCGACTCTGGAATGGAGAATGTCGCCCACTATTCCGACTCTCAGACCCTCGAAGCTTTCGAAGCGCTCGCGTATCGAGTAGAGATCGAGCAGTGCCTGGGTTGGATGTTCGTGAGCACCGTCGCCGGCGTTGATAACACTTGCCTCGACCCATCCGGAAAGCCTCTGTGGCGCCCCCGCGGAGGAATGTCGGACCACGATTGCATCGACACCCATCGCCTGCAGCGTCAAGGCAGTGTCCTTGAAAGACTCTCCTTTAGAAATGGACGTTGTCGGACCGGAGCTGAAATTGATTACATCAGCCGACAGCCTCTTAGCGGCCAGTTCGAACGAGATTCGAGTGCGGGTCGAAGGCTCGAAAAATAAGTTGCAAACCGTTCGGCCCCGCAAGGCTGGGACCTTTTTAATGGTGCGAGCACCGACCTCCCGAAAGGAGTCTGCCGTCTTAAGGACGAGCTCGATTTGGCCAACCGAGAGCTGGTCAATTGACAGAAGATGCTTGATCACGGTCCGGCCGCCGTATTTCCGGCGGCATCGCCCGAGCCAGCCCCGCCGACCGAGACAACAACCGAATCATCGCCATCGGTTGAGGCAAGTCGGACCATAACGTCATCGGTCATCGCCGTTGGGATGTTTTTACCGATGAAATCCGCTCGAATTGGAAGTTCTCGGTGCCCTCGGTCGATCAAGACGGCCAGTTGCACCAGCCGCGGGCGGCCAAAGTCGACAAGGGCATCAATGGCGGCTCGGATGGTCCTGCCTGTGAACAAAACATCATCAACCAGGACCACCGTCTTGCCCTCGACATCAAAAGACAGCTTGGTCGTCGAAATGTCGCTAGGAACTCTCAGTCCTATGTCATCGCGATAAAACGACACGTCCAGGGAGCCCACGGGAGGTTCCAGACCCTCAACCCGGCCCATCTCTTGGGCTAAGCGCTGAGCCAGGGGAAATCCACGCTTATGGATCCCCACGAGCACCAGATCGGTGACTCCCTTGTTGCGCTCAACAATCTCGTGAGCCATTCGCTTCAGGGCCCGGCCCATATCCCCCGGCTCAAGGACGACCTTACCGGTCTGGGGCGACGCGGAGTTCAAACTCAAAAAAAAGCGCCGCCCCGGCAGGGTGCGACGATATAGACACTCATGCTACGCAAAGCTCTCCTTCCTGGCCTCTCCGGACCAGCCATTAAAGGCTGAGCGAATCTTGCACTATGTTATCACGCTGGCAACCTTGCCCAAAACTCCATTAATGAACCCGCTCGACTCGTCGGTCGAATAAATCTTGGCCAGTTCCACTGCCTCGCTGATGGCAACGGCGGACGGAACGTCATCCAAATACATCATCTCGAATAGCGCCAAGCGCAACAGACTCCGGTCTATCGGAGGCATACGATCTATCGTCCAATCAGTCGAATTCTCGGCCAGGGTCTGGTCGATGTCCACCGCATGCTCCCCCACCCCGAGAACAAGAATCCTCGAAAATTCGTAGGCGGGATTCAAGACGTACCTTTCAAGAATCTCCTCCAAAGGCCGCTCGGAGATTTCATGCTCGTACAAAACATCCAGGGCAAGCTTTCGCGCCCCTCGTCGCCGCATTACCTAACGCGGGTCAGATACGCGCCGGTACGGGTGTCGACTCGGATTGTCTCGCCGGTTGTGACGAAAAGAGGCACCTGAACAACCGCGCCGGTCTCAACCGTTGCCGGCTTATTCCCAGCCGACGACCGATCACCCTGCAACCCCGGGTCGGTCTCGGTAACTTTGAGGTCCACTGTGGTCGGCAGCTCTATGCCGATTGCAGCTCCCTGATACAGAGCAATGTGAACGTTGGTTTGCTCCTTCAGCAGCAGCGCAGCGTCGCCCACAAAATCTTTGCCCAGGTGCGTTTGCTCAAAACTCTCGTTGTCCATAAAGACCAAATCCTGACCATCTGAATACAGGAATTGCATTTCATGCTTGTTCACTATTGCGAGATCGACCTTTTCGTCGGCTCGAAAGGTTCGATCGACAACGGCGCCGGTCTTGACGTTTTTTAGTTTGGTGCGAACCATCGCACCACCCTTGCCGGGCTTGTGATGCCCGTAGTCAACGATCGTGAAAAGCGTGCCCCCTAGATCAAGGGTCATGCCCGGACGCATGTCGTTGGTCGATATCAATGTCCGGGAGGCCTCATGTCTTGGGTCAGTATATGGGGAACCGCCCCGGTTTAGAGACTTCCTAGATCTCCATAAATTCCTTGGGAGCTGCGCTCAGGATTTGGGAAGGTCCGGCTTCTTGGATGACGATCAAGTCTTCAATTCTCACCCCGCCCCAGCCCTCGATATACGCGCCGGGCTCAATGGTGATCACGTTGTCGGGCCGAAGAAGCTCATCGAAACCTTTTTTCAGGCTCGGCGCCTCGTGAATCTCGAGCCCCACGCCGTGGCCCAGCCCATGCGGAAAAGCGTCGGCCAGGCCGGCGTCGGCCAAAACGGAACGGGCCGCCTCGTCAACTCCAGCGCAAGTGGCGCCGGCCCTGGCAGCCGACAATCCGGCCAGTTGAGCAGCCAAAACTGATGCGTACACTTCCTTGTGCCTTGCGCTCGCGGAACCGACAACTACAGTTCGGGAAAGATCGGAACAATACCCTTGATAACGACAGCCAAGATCAAGTAAGAGGAACTCGCCACGCTCCACCGGCTTGCTCGATGGCTCGGCGTGGACGAACGCACTGTGCATGCCCGCGGCCACGATGGGATCAAACGACACAGCCTCGGCACCATGGCTCCGAAGGTAAAACTCTAGATCAAGGGCGATTTGCCGTTCGGTCTGCCCAACCACGGCCCGGCTGAGAGTAAATGCCAGCCCCGCGTCGGCCATCTTGGCGGCCTCGCTCATCAATAAAACCTCAGCCGGCTCTTTGACCTTGCGCAACTCCTCGACCCAGCCTCCTGTCGGCACCAGCTCTATCCCCTCGAAATACGTTTCCAGCTTGTCGATCCCCGGAGGAAGCTCCCAGCCGGGCCGCCGGCTGCCCACGGTAACGCTCGCCCCTTCAAAGCCGATTCGCTCGCATTGCAAGGTCTTTGCTCGGTCACTAAGAATCGACACGACTTCCGCATGCGTGTTACATATTTGAACCTCGGCCTCAGCTACTTGCTGGGCTGCTTGCAGAGCGTAGCGCCCATCGCTCAAAAACCATGCACCGGATTTATCGACCAGCAGGAAGGCATTCGAACCAGTGAAACCGCACAGATAACGGATGTTGGTGAGGTTCGTTAAAAAGAAGGCGTCGAGATCTTCGGCTTGCATGCGGGCCCTGAGCCGGGCCAACCTTCCTGAATAATCCATGCCTAAGCCGTGTCGAGAATTTGCGACATGGCCTCGATGGCCAGCAGGTAACCGTGAAATCCCAGACCCGCAATTACGCCCCGCGCCACCCCTGAGACCACCGACTTAGCGCGCCATTCTTCCCGAGCGTAAATGTTCGAAATATGAACCTCAATCACAGGAAGCCCGACCGCAGAAAGCGCATCGCGAACCGCGACAGAGTAATGACTAAAGGCAGCCGGGTTGATGATGATTCCTGAAGCCGACAGACGAGCCTGTTGAATCCATCCCACTAATTCGCCTTCATCGTTGGTTTGCCTAAAGACAATTTCGAAACCGGCCTGCAAGGCTCGACCGCGGCATTTCGTTTCCAGGGCCTCGATGGTGTCGGTCCCGTAGATATCCGGCTCGCGCTCCCCCAGCAAGTTAAGGCTTGGACCATTCAGGATAAAAATCGTCGCGGGGCTCTGGCTCAAACCAAGACAGCTTTCATTGCCGCGGCGATTTCAGTTTCGCCGATATCGTCGCGGATGACCGGACTGCCGATGCTCTCCAGAAGGACCCATCGCTGCTTAGTTTCTCTCTTTTTATCCATTCCCCATGCAGCCTTTACTTGACCGGGGTCGAATGCGGCCCTGACCGGCAGCCCGGCAGCGGAAAGAGCCTTGTCATGCAGGGTCACGCCCGCAGGATCCAGAAGGCCAATTTGCAAGGCAAGATTCGCTGCAAACATCATGCCCACCGAGATGGCTGAGCCGTGGGTGAACCTCTTGTAATCGCCTACCGCCTCAAGCGCGTGACCAAAGGTATGCCCGTAGTTCAAGAAGATGCGGTCGCCGCGGTCCGTTTCGTCTCCGGCTACTACTCGCGCCTTGATTTTGGCGGATGTGAAGACTAGGTCCTCAAGGACCGCCGGATCCTGGAAGTGAAATCGATTCGATTCACCACCGGGGTGGGTCGGAGCGCCATGGGGGTTGAAATGGTCAAGGAGTTTCGGCTCAAAACAAAGACCATACTTCACGACTTCGGCCAAACCGGAGATCAATTCTTCCTTCGGCAAACTGAGCAACACCTCGACGTCGCACACTACGCCTCGAGGCTGATAAAAGGCGCCGGCGAGGTTTTTACCCGCCGTCAGGTTTACGCCAGTTTTCCCCCCGATTGCAGCGTCCACTTGTCCAAGCAAAGACGTCGGGACATGGATGAGGCGAATTCCCCGCAAGTACGTTGAAGCTAGAAATCCACCAAGGTCTGAAACAACCCCTCCCCCAAGAGTCACGATCAGATCGTGACGGTGCAGTCCAAGCTCTGCGACCCGTTCCAATAGGTCGCCTGCCACCTCCCACGACTTAGATTGCTCGCCCGCGGGTACCACCAGCCGGCCGACTGGGGCCCATTCTAGAAACTCCTTGGCAACAGTATCCCCGTACAAAGGGTCGACATTGTCGTCCGTGAGGATGGCAATCTGGCTGGGGGCCCACGCTGGCTCGATGGATTGTAGCCACCGCAAGAGACTCCCGATAAGACCTCGGCCGATCAAGATCTCGTACGACCGGTCCCCGAGTGCTACCCCTACTTTTTTCACCGGCCGGCTAAACGCTTCCAGGTGAAGCCGAAGCGGACCCAAGGTGTGGCGAGGTCTTCCCAATCGCCAACATAACAGCCGATACCACGCTCTCGACGGTCCCATCGGCGTCGACAATGTAGTCGGCGGCCTCGACGTATGCCGTCTCGCGGTCTTTCAAAAGACCGGCGAGTTTCGACGGGACGTCCCCGCCCTCGAGAAGGGGCCTGCCTTTACCTGAACGGACCCTTGAGACGGCCAGCTCAAGGCTAACTTTGAGGTAAACAACAACCCCGCCCGACCTGAGGGCGGCGACGTTCGCAGGGTCGACAATCGCCCCGCCGCCGCAGGCAATCACAGCCCCGGCGGTCTGGGATGCCTCCTTGATTGCGGTTGCCTCCAGGCGGCGGAATTCAGTCTCCCCCGACCATTGGAACAGATCTGCGATGTTGTTGCTGGTCTTGTGCTCGACCATCCGATCCGTATCCCGAAACGACCTTCCAAGAAGTTGCGCCAGTCTACGGCCGACCTCGGTCTTACCGGCCCCCATGGGTCCGATCAATGCAACGGTGGCAGGGCGCGAAAGCCTGCCCATCAGCTTGAGTCGGCGATTAGCATGGGGGGTCTGCCGATTGCACTAAGATCGACTGATCCGATCTTGATAGGCGTGCATGGCCGATTTGATGTCGTCGAGGTAATCGCCGCCGAATTTCTCGAGCATCGCGTCCGCCAAAACAAGCGCGACCATAGCCTCGCCCACAACCCCCGCGGCGGGAACAGCGCAAGAGTCGGTTCTTTCTTTAAAAGCGGCCGCCGGCTCTTTAGTTTTCACGTCAACCGTTCTAAGTGGCTTTTTCAAAGTAGATAACGGTTTCATGGCTGCCCTCACCCTTAGCGGCCCGCCAATGGACACGCCGCCTTCGGTTCCGCCCGCCCGGTCGGTTTTTCGCGCGTAATGACCGTCTTGGAAGAAAATCTCATCGTGGGCTACGGAGCCCCGTAAACCGGCTACGTCAAAACCGTTGCCGACCTCGACCCCCTTGATCGCCTGAATAGACATGAGGGCCTGAGCCAATCGCCCGTCCAGGCGACGATCCCAATGAACATAGGAACCGAGACCAGGCGGCAAGCCGTAGGCGATGACCTCGAAGATACCCCCGAGCGAATCCTGATCCTTTTCTGCGGCTTCAATTTCAGCGATCATCAGCTTGCCTGCCTCGGGATCAAAGCAGCGCACTTGCGAAGAATCAATAGCTTCGAGGTCTTCAGGTTTTGGGTGCAGGTCTCGGCGGGCCCCGACCGTTCCAATGGCCACAACGTGAGAGATCACCTGAATGCCGAGCTCGGCAAGAAGCATCTTCGCCAAAGCTCCGGCGGCGCTTCGAGCCGCTGTTTCGCGAGCGCTGGCTCGCTCCAGAACGTCTCGTGCGTCGTCAAAGCCATACTTGAGCATTCCCGCTAAATCGGCGTGGCCGGGCCGGGGCTCGGTCAAAATGTTTCGAGTAGATCCGGGCTCCGGTGACATGACCCGCTCCCATTTCGACCACTCAGAATTGCGAATGACCACGGAAATGGGGCTACCGAGGCTCAGGCCGAAACGAACTCCGGACAAAAGCTCCAGGCTGTCGCGCTCAATCTTCATCCGGGGGCCACGGCCAAAACCAAGCCTGCGCCGGGCAAGTTCATCGGCGATCAGCTTGGTCTGGACGGGCACGCCCGAAGGCATCCCTTCCAAAATCATACTGAGAGCAGGACCGTGAGACTCCCCTGCTGTTAGATATTTCAACACGTTCCTATGTTACTTGAGGGCCGCAAACGACTCCCGGCAAGGAATCATCCGCCGGCCACGCTTGAACTAAAGGATCTCCAGAATGTCTTTCATTAGAAAAACGCCGGCTGCCGCGGCGCCAATAGTGAGGGCGCCTCTTCCAAGCCAGGTGACTGCGGGATGGGAAGGCAACTTGCGCAGGGCCGAAATGCGGCGGCCAACGAACCAGAGGGCGATCACGGCTAAGACCAGCAAGCCGCCTAGTCCGCTCGCCCCTGTACCCATGATCATGATCGGCAGCAGAGCCGCCAGCAACCCGAGCCAGGGAGCAATTTTCCCGATCTTTCGAGCCAGCCAACGCTCAGCAAGCTTGGCGACACAGTAACCGTAGATTCCGGGGAGCAAGATGAAAAGGAAAATCGACAGGGCCGCGGGCTTCACGAGAGTGAAATCCACTCCACCGGGTTTAATCACCGCGACGCCCCCAATCAAAGCAAACAGCACGGCCGAAATGAGAGGTCGAAATCGCTCCGGGAGCCACCCCCTGGCCAGCGAATAACAAAGCCCTCCCACCACTCCCATAACTGCAGCCGCCATAACCAAAAACATCGTCGACGGGGTGAAAGATCCCATGGTGAAATCATCATCGGATTGACGACCCACCACGGCTGCACCCGAGGTAACCCTGAGGAGGAACATGGCCAAGCGGCCGCCGATTCCACCGACCAGCAATCCGGAAACAAAGCCTGCAACGGCGCCGGCAAATGCTCGCTGGCCAAGTTCCTTGGCATCTGCCACCAGGCTGGTCTCTTCCATGGCGAAAGCTTTACCTAATCGCGCCCCATAAGCAAGGATCCGTGAGCCGCCTACAGCCCTACTTCATTACTTCTTCGCCCTCACATAGGTTGAAGCGATCGCTTCCCCTTAGCATGGTTGCGCAATTGTTGGCCACAGAGATCATTTTGAAATCGTTCGCGAAGGTTTCGCCCGCCTTCACCGAATAAACACTGTCGCCAACCTTGACCGCTGCCCGAGATGCTCCTGTGGAGTCATAGAAGGTATCAACCAAGGTGACTCTTTGCGGTCCAACCGGGGCTGGCGCGGGCGCCGGCGCTGGCGCCGGCGCAGGGGCTGGCGCGGGTGCTGGCGCAGGGGCTGGCGCGGGTGCTGGCGCGGGCACCGGAATCGGGGCTGGCGCGGGAGGCAGGGGGATGACTACCGGCGGCGCTGCCGCAGGTGCGATCGCGGCTACCGGCGCCGAGGTAAGGGCCTTAAACGGGTCTCGAGTTAGTGGAGCTGAATCACCGGCAGCAGGTGCCGCTGCCGGTGACGCTGCCGGCCCTGCCGGCTGGACAGGCTGCCTCGGAGCCGTCCGTATGACGGGCTCCCCAACCGGAGCATCACCGGCCACCAGCGGTAGCACGACGAACATTCCAAGGACCAGCACGACGGTCAAGCCGAGCAGTCCGAACATCCACTTGGGAACCGTCTTTAGGGATTCGGGAATTTTTATAGATTTCATTTGCACTCCTTATGCAGCCGGGGCCTGGGCCGGCGCTCGGACGGGGGCCGGGACAGGGTTTGATGGAGCAGGCTGAGCACCAGGCGGCACGGCGGGAGCCGGCACCTGTGCTCCAGCTACGAACATCTTCAGGTCCAGGTCTGCGGTGAGCTTTGGCGCGCCTCCCGGCTTGGAGGGGTCAGTCTTTGATGTGATACCTACCGAGGCAATTTTCACAGCACGATCGAGCGTTTCCAGGCTGGAGATGAACCTCTGGACCGCAAAGTAATCTCCCTCGGCCCCCATGGCTATGAGCACTTCCTGCAATCCTGTGGAACTGCCGATTGAGGGCACTGGAGGAGTTGGGTTGGTCGAAATCCAGTCAAGACCGGATTTGGTGGCGACATCTTGGACCTGCAGGATGTACTTGGCTAGATCGGTTTGGTTGGGCAATGCCTCGGCCATGACCCTGGCCTGCTCCCTTAGCTCAGTGGCGCCTTTTTCAAGAACTCTGAGGTGAGCCAACTCTGCATTGAGTGCCACCACCAGCGCCTCCGCAGCCTCGGCCTGGACTCTGGTTTCGTCGATCTGGGCCTTTTGCGAACGGAAGATTCCGAAAAACGATCCAAGCAGCGTAATGACAACCGCCGCTCCGAAAATCAGCCGATGACGCTTTACCTGAGCGGCTGCGTCCATCTGGGCCGCAGGGCGGCGGGACCACCGTCCTCCGCTAGCCCCAACTGCCGGCGCCTGCATTACTTTTGCCCCTGATTCTGGTAGCGGGCGCTTCGAGAAGCAGCCGACAGATCGGCTGTGCTTGTGTAGTTAACCACTTCACGATCTCCAATCTTAGCCTTGACGGCAGCGGGCACAAAGATGTTCTGAACGGTTGGAAGCTGCTGCTCCAGGGTCGTCAGCCATTTAGCTACGCCCGGGAAGTCAAACGTCACGGCCGTGAAAGTCAAAGTGCCGAGCTTGGCCGGACCTGCGGGAACCGGCGTGACCGGCGGCTGTGCAGCCGAGCCACTGGGTGGGGCTGAAGCCGGAGCGGCTCCAGGAGTGCTCGGGGCCACCGGCGCCACTGCCACCGGCTGCGCGGTTCCGTTGAATGCAGTCAACCACGAATTATCCGGGATGACCTTCGAAACGTCCTGGAGGAGCTTTGACCATCCGATGTCATCGGTCATGGCCAGAGACAGCGTGGACCTCTTCTGCTGAATGGTCTTTTCCATGAGTCCGAATTCCTGAAGGGCGTTGACCTTGACTTTGATGGACGCGGCTTTGGTCGCTGCCTCTGCCTCGCGGTTTTTCTGGTGATTAAGCTGAAGGGTCATTGCCAGCCAGCCAAGCGCGATTACAACAACAAGGCCTCCGAATACGATTCCCAGAGTCCGGGCCTGGCGGCGAGCGTTGAGCCTGGCCCCCAGCTCAGGGGGAATAAGGTTGATTCGATTCATGATTGCATCGCTCCTAGGGCGGCGCCCACTGCTATCGCCATCAATGGTTCGGATGTCTCAAATTCATTGTTTTCGGCGCTGTCTTTTGAAGTCTTAATATTCTTGAAGCAGCCCCCCATTTCAACGGGTGCCTGAAGGGCTTCGGAAAGCAGCGGTGAAAGCTCCTTTAACGAGGGCGTCTCGCCTGAAATCATCACTTTAGAAATGCCTGCGGTTTCGCCCTGGCCCACGTAGTACTCAACGGAGCCCCTGATCTCGTCAACGAGAGCTTCAGCAGACTCGTTGCCTCCGATCGCGAGGACTCTCGCCAGCTTGGGAACCTCATTTTCATGAACCACCATGCTGGTAATTTCTTCGCCGACATCGATCAGGGCCTCGCCCTCACCGAGGTTTTCGGGTACTAGCCTTCCTTGGGCCCCCATCGAACGCATGAGCGCTAGTGGAGTGAAGTCAATGGCCTCGGGAACGACTCCTGCCTGCTCGAATGCGTCGACAAAAGTGTTGATCATGTCTTTGTGAGCGGCGACGACCATGACTCGGATCATTCGCTCCTCTTCGTCATTCGTGAACTCTTTGAGAACTTCGTAGTCGAGCACTGCCAGGTCCATGGGAATCGGGATCAACTCCTGAACCTGATACCGGATAGCGCCCCTTAGATCGCTCTCGTCCATGTATGGCAACTCGGCGATGCGAGCTACAACTTTCTGATTTGCAAGGCTAATGCTGATGCTTGCCTTCCCCTTCGAGGTGCCCACCTTGCTGCAGGCCGAGGCTACCGCCTTGGCCACTGCGCCAAGGTCGACTATTTCGCCATCTTTGGCGGCGCCGGCAGGCAAGGGCTCCTGGACAAATGCCTCGAGCTGGGGCGTGTGGTTCGCTATTGAGATTCTCGCAGCACGAACTGCAAGGCTCCCGATTTCGATTCCAATTGATTGCTTCACGTCTAGCCGCCCTCCTATTGATGAGAAACTTGTCTTGAATAGGGTCGGCCGTTAGGGGGAGGAACTGAAGTAACTCAGGAAAGTTTTCTTCGCCGCAGATGAGCGCAGGCGCCGCTGCTTTCACGCCTGTGATGGTCAGGGCACTAAATGCCGAGCCAGAGTCGAAGAATAGGCGCACCGGCAAATATGGCAACTCCTGCGCCTGCCGCCATGGCCGGGCCGAAAGGAATCGTCTGCTTTCTGCCTTTCCCGTTGACCGCCATTAGGGTTATGCCGGCGAAGGCGCCGATGAAAAAGCCGGCGAAGGCGCCGACCGCCACATGCCACAACGTGAACCAGCCGAGATGCATTCCAAGGTAGGCGGCAAGCTTAACGTCACCCATGCCCATCCCCGCCGGGACCGCGATGGCCAACCCGAGCATGGGGAGTCCGTACGAGAGCGCGCCAAGACCCGCTGTTACCAACGGCGACGTCGAGCCAGAAATTAGAGCCGCAGCCACCAATAGGGCGGCCGAGGCAATGGCAGAGGGCCCTAGGATCTTGTTGGGTATTCGCCGAGTTTCGAGGTCGATTGCGGAAAGGACCACCAGAACCGACACGAGCCATAGAAATGCCGGAAGCTCCGGCTTGACCCCCACCCGAAGCGTTACCAGAGCCCAAGCAGCGCCCATAAGAGCCTCGATCACCAGATAACGGGGACTTATTTTTGACCGGCAGGTGCGACAGCGTCCCCTGAGAAGAATATAGGAAGCAATTGGCACATTCTCGAACCAGTTGAGAGCGTGCCCGCAGCCCGGGCACTGGGACCCCGGGCGGACGATCGAAAGTCCTTTGGGGACTCGATGCACAACCACATTGGCGAAGCTGCCGGCAATAGTGCCCAAAACAAAGGCAGCCACAGCTTCAAAAGCCCTCACACAGAAGCCTCCTGGTGTTTCGCGCCGCCGCTAACCGGGGCTCAGACTACGACTCGTTGGATTTCTTCGAGCGAGGTTACGCCGTCACGAACCTTCTGTATTCCATCTTGGCGCAAGGTAAGCATTCCTTGCTCGCGAGCCATAGCCCGTATTTCATCAGTTGAGCGCCGCTCAACGGTGAGACGTTCAATTTCCTCGCTCATCGGCATGATTTCGTGAACAGAGGTGCGGCCTCGGTATCCGGTTTTGCCGCACTTTTGGCAACCGACCGGGCGAAAGAATGTGGGTATCGATTCTCCCTCGGACAACGGAACACTGTTTTCCTGAAGAGCCTGAAGCGTCGGCGTATAGGCCTGTTTACATTTTGGGCACAACTTTCGAGCGAGTCTTTGAGCAACGATAGCGTCTGTCGACGAAGCTACCAGGAAGGGCTCGACACCCATCTCGATCAACCTTCCTATGGCGCTGGGAGCGTCGTTGGTGTGAAGCGTCGAAAGCACAAGATGGCCTGTTAGCGAGGCCTCAATTGCGATCTGGGCGGTCTCGCGGTCTCGGATTTCACCGACCAGGATGATGTCGGGATCGGCTCTTAGCATCGACCTTAGCGCCGACGCAAACGTAAGTCCGGCGCGATTGTTGGTCTGCACCTGGTTTACGCCGGCGAGCCTGTACTCGACAGGATCCTCAACGGTGATGATGTTGCGATCT
Source organism: Actinomycetota bacterium (assembly GCA_051005875.1). Taxonomy (GTDB): domain Bacteria; phylum Actinomycetota; class CADDZG01; order JAHWKV01; family JAHWKV01; genus JBPCIX01. The sequence goes on from JBPCIX010000057.1 coordinate 56,543, forward strand.
GCCTGGTTCAAGATGTTCAGCGTTGCGTAAAGAGTCGTCGACTTGCCCGACCCTGTGGGTCCCGTAACCAAGATCAACCCGTAAGGCTTAATGAACGACGACTCGAACTTCTTGAAGTTCGCATCGGAAAGACCGAGATCTTCGAGTTTTAGAAGCACGCTGGACTTGTCCAGGATCCTCAAAACCAACTTTTCTCCCCAAACTGTCGGCAGGCTGGCCACCCGGATATCAATAGCCTTTTTTTGAACCACCAGGCTGATACGGCCATCCTGAGGGATGCGCCGGTCCGCAATGTCCATGTCGGCCATAATCTTGAGACGGGAAATCACTCCTGCCTGATTCTTTTTTGGCTGCCTTAAAACATCATGCAAAACACCGTCGATGCGAAATCGAACGCGAACCTCCTTTTCTTGAGGTTCAACGTGAATATCTGAGGCTCTGTCGTTCACGGCCTGAGTAATAATGAGATTAACCAACCTAACGATCGGGGCCTCTTCGGCGGTGCCGGCGAGACCGATTTCGAGGCCTTCCTCGGGGGAATCGTCGGCGTCACCCCCGATCTCCTCGACCGAGCGATCAAGACTTTGCAGGCGCGATATTGCCGTGAGAATATCGGCAGCATTCGCCAGCGCAGGCTTTACTTCTTTGCCGGTCAGCGTCCTTATATCGTCCAGGGCCATAATGTTGGCCGGGTCGCTCATCGCTACCACCAGTTTTCCGTCCTCAATCCGGACCGGCAGAACCTTATAGCGTTTGGCCATGGCTTCCGAAATGAGGCCGGCCACGGACGGGTCGACTTGAACCTCGCTCAAGTCAATGAATTCCATCCCCACTTGCTTAGCGAAAACCGCCATGAGGCTGGATTCGGTCAAAAACCCATTTTCAACAAGAATTCGAGGCAGGGATTTGTGCGCGCGTTTGGTTTCCGCAAGCGCCTCCTTCAGGCGCGCTGGAGTCAAAAGCTTGTCTTCGAGGATGATCTCCTCGAGTGTTTTTGTCTTTTCTTTGATAGCCAAGATTAGTCCTGAATGGTCTTCGAGTCCCCATCGGCCATCCGGGGGGCCGGCTTTAGGACCGAAATAGGCAAATTCAATCGGTTGTCACGGATTCTTTTTTAATTCTGCAAGGGCCGCCGCGCTCATTACGTCGATCGGCGGCTGGACCCCCGTCCAGATCTCAAAGGCAAGAACAGCCTGGTGCAGGAGCATCCCTAGTCCGCTGTGGGCTATCGCCCCGCGGGAGCGGGCACCTTCAATGAGAGGGGTCACCGGCGGGCGGTACACCATATCCACCACGACCGCATCTGGGCGTATGAGGGCCACATCAATGGCAGCCTGCTCGCCGGCCTGGCCGACAGGAGTCGCATTGATGATTACGTCCGCCTGTTCCACCCGCTCGGCAGAATAACGGCCGAGGCAAGCTGCCTCAAAGGACGCTCCGTCCGCCAGCGATACCAAAGCCGCCGCCTTTGCCTGGTCTCTTGCCAATACATGTACTGACGCTGCCCCTGCCGTGGCAAGGGCAAATACGGCCGCACGAGCCGATCCTCCGGCGCCTATTACCAGCGCTGCAGCGCCTTCCAGCTTGGCGCCCACATCCATCCTGAGGAACCTCACCAAACCCTCTCCGTCTGTGTTCCACCCCACCAGCCGGTCGCCCCGCACTTCTACTGTATTCAAAGCTCCAATTTGGGATGCGCTTTCCGAAAGCTCGTCCATCGCTTCCATCGCCAACACTTTGTGGGGCAAGGTCACATTTAAACCCCGCACTCCCCCGCTAACGAGGTTGCGGATTTCCTTCACAGCCGAGGCAGAGTCCATGCCGAACAATCGGTATTCCCAGTCCATTTCCAGAGCATTGAAGGCCGCGTTATGGATCGACGGGCTTAGGCTCCCTGCGACCTGGGCAGCGGACCCGACGATCCCCGTTAGCTTGGCTGCGGCTGAGTCAGACGCCTCAGCCATCTTTTCGCTCGCAAGAGCCGTTGAGAGAACCCGGCGCCCGGTATTCAGCAGTTTCGGGGTTGACGCGCCTTGGCCCGGATAAAGTCGGCCGAGTTGTTCGTAAACACATGGTGCACACAGTCTGACCCAAGTACGTAATAAAGGTAATCCTCGGAAGCCGGATTAAGTGCGGCGTTAATCGAGCTTGCCCGCGGGCTCGAAATGGGCGTCGGAGGCAAACCCGCACGCTTGCGGGTATTGAACGGCGAGTCAATCTCAAGATCGGACTGGGTTAGCGGCTGGCCGTTATATTTGCGGACCAGGTACTGGGTTGTTGCGTCGATTCCAAGAGCGATCCCCTGCTTCAGGCGGTTGTGAATGACTGCGGAGACTTTTGTTCTCTCATCGTCGGCTTTAGCCTCTTCTTCGATCATCGAGGCGATTATCAGGATCTCGTAAGGCGTCCTGCCCAGTTCGGTGGCCTTGGCTACGTCTTGCTTTTGAAACTGCTTATTGAACTGACCCACGATTCTTTTGACCACGGATTCGGGAGTATCTTTTTCTTCGATAAAATATGTCGTCGGGTACAGAAATCCCTCGAGAGTCGAAACATTTTCAGGCAAGATGCCCGGCCGAACCGTTGCCGGAGTTGCCGCAGCCAAGAAATCCGCCGCCGATACATGGGTCAGTTTGTCCACTTGTGCGGCCGTCTGATCAATGTTCAAACCCTCCGGCACAACCAGCTTCACAAACTTGACCGCGGGTCCCATTTCGAGTTGGTTCACCAGTTCCGGAAACGGCATATCCGAGCGCAAGTCATATTGTCCGGCCTTTAGGCCGCCCGTCACGCCGCTGGTCTTAAGGTAAAGACGAAAAGCTAGAGAAGACCTCACAACTCCCCGCTTTTGCAGGGCGTCGGCAATGGTCGAGCCCGATGTTCCCGTGGGAATTGAAACCTTGATGGTCTTTCCCGTGGGTGATCCCTGAGTGTCCAGCCAACGGACGAACAATGCCCCGCCACCGATTACCACCAGAACCAAAGCAACCACGGCCGCTAATAGCTTTCTCAACGACTCGAATTCTCCGGATCTGACGGTCTCTCGCCAGTTTGGTGGCGAGCTTGCGCAGCGCCGCGAGCGTCGAGGAATGCTTGCAATAGCAAGGTTGCTGCTACCTTGTCGACAACCGATCCTTGCCTTTCACCCTTTACTCCGGCACTCCGCAGTGCGGCGTGGGCATCGAGAGTGGTTAGCCGCTCATCAAATAGATGGACCGGCAGGCCCAGGCGCTTATGAAGCTCGTCGGCGAACGACCTTGCCGCGTCGGCCGCTGGGCCCTCGGTCCCCTTAAGAGTCTTCGGCAGTCCAACGACGATTTCATCAACCGCGCGCTCCCGCGCTATCTTCTCGAGCTGCTTGATATGAGAGTTGCCAACACGCGTTATCACGCTCACCGGAAGAGCGATTTTTCCGGTGGGGTCCGAAACGGCCACCCCCACGCGCACCGATCCGGGGTCGATCGCTAAAACGGTTTGGCCGAGGCGCCTGGTCAGGCCGGTCTGAGACAGAGTCACACGCACCCCATCAAGTGAGGCTTTCGAGAGCCCGCCGGGCCGCTGCCTCGCAAAGCTTGAGAGCTCTGGCCATCTCGGCGATTTTTGGCCCCCCCGCTACCGCAAGGTCCGGCTTCCCGCCTCCGCCGCCCCCCAGAGCGACTTTGCCCTCCTTGAGCAAACTGGGCGCGGAAATCCCCTTGTCGACGAGATCTTTCGATACCGCAGCCACGAGGCTGGCCTTGCCGCCTTCGGTCGATCCGAGCACAACTACTCCCGAGCCCATCTTCTGCGTTAAGCCAACGGCAAGCTTTCGCAGATCCTCGGGTGCACCCTTGCGTTCGAGGAGCACCAGCCTGGCGCCGCCCGGCGCCGCAGGAATTGCGGAGCTGAGCATTGATTCCACTTCTTGACGATTGCGTTGATCGTTAAGGTGGCTAATTTCAGACTCCATGCCTTTTAGGGATTCAAGAATCTTTTCCACCCGCTCCGCCGCACTCTCAGGATCCGTTTTAAGCATTTGCGCAATTCTTTCCAGCTCGGTGACTCTGGCATTGAGGTGAGAAAGCCCGGCCAGGCCGGTCAGGGCCTCAACCCTGCGCACTCCCGCGGCCACGGAACCCTCATGAACAAATTTGATGACGCCAATTTGCCCGGTGTGACTTACGTGGGTGCCGCCACACAACTCTTTGGAATAATCCCCCACCTCAACCACCCTAACGTGCTCGCCGTACTTCTCGCCGAACAAGGCCATAGCCCCGATGCTGGTCGCGTAATCAAAGGTTGTCTCGAAAGCCCGCACCGAGTCGTCCCACAAGACCCGCCTGTTCACCTCTTCTTCCATTTGCGCCAACTGATCGCTGTTCACCGGTTCGAAATGTGAGAAATCGAAGCGAAGTCGGCCCGGCTCAACCAACGAACCCTGTTGCTTAGCGTGCTCGCCGAGAGTGCTCCTGAGGGCCCAGTGGATCATGTGGGTGGCGCTGTGGCTCTGTGTAACGCCGTCGCGATGGTTGGGATCCACGGTGGCCCGGGCCTGCTCCCCCACCACGACGTCGCCCTCGATGACCTTGCCTGAATGAACGATGATCCCTGGAATACCCCAGCGGGTACTTTCTACACGGAAGATGCCCGAAGTTGTCCGGACGTCTCCCCTGTCGCCGACCTGTCCGCCGCCCTCTGCATAAAATGGTGTTTCAGCCAGCACTATTTGACCAACGCTGCCCTCGGCGAGGGCCTCGACAGCGTCTTCTTCCTGCAGAATTCCCCCGATGGTTGTATCGAGAGAAAGCTCTTCGTAACCCAGGAACTCCGTGCGTCCGGCCGCATCCACAATGTCACTCAAAGCCTGCTGGCCGGGACCTTCCTGCTTGCCTGTGCCTCTCGCTGAACGCGCCCGATCGCGCTGTGCTTTCATCAGATCCTTAAATCCCGGCTCATCAACCTCGAGACCTTCGTCCTTAGCAATATCGTTGGTCAAGTCCAACGGGAACCCGTAAGTATCGTGTAGCTTGAAAACCATTTCCCCCGACAGGTGAGTTTGCTCCTGGCTCCTTAGACGCTTAATTTCGTTCTCCAGCATTCCAAGGCCCGACCTCAAAGTTTGGTCGAAAGACGCCTCTTCTTTAGAGACCAACTTTGTGATCAATTCACGGTTACGGCCCACCTCGTCGTAGGCCGACGCGTACGTGTCGACGACGGTCCCTGTGAGATCGGCCAGAACCGGATCTTCCACTCCCATCAAACGGGCATGACGCACCGCCCGGCGAATCAACCGTCTGAGAACATAGCCCCGCCCGATGTTGCCCGGAAAAACTCCGTCCGACACAAGAAAGGTCATGGCCCGGGAGTGATCGACGAGCACTCGAAGGCCTACGTCCGTCTCGTTCGATGCTCCATATGAGAGCCCGGTCAACTCCTGGGCTTGACGGAGCACCGGGGCCATTGAATCGATCTCAAAATTGCTGGGCACAGCCTGCAGAATCGAAGCAAGACGCTCCAGGCCCATCCCGGTGTCGACGTTCTGTGCCGGCAAGTCTCGGACAATTTCCCCTTTGTCGTCTTGATAATGTTGCATGAACACAAGGTTCCACACTTCTAAGTACCGCTCTTCGTCGAGGTCGCCGGAGACATAGGGACGGCCAAAAGCTTCACCGCGGTCGTAGAGTATTTCCGAACAAGGCCCGCAGGGGCCTGCAACTCCCATGTCCCAGAAGTTCCCCTCGGCCCTGGTTCGCCGAAGGATGCGTGAACTAGGGACCCCAACCTCTTGCTCCCAAATTTTTGCAGCCTCCTCGTCGTCCTCATAGACCGTGACCCAAAGCCGGTCCGTGGGGATCCCATACGGGCCAATCATTAATTCCCAACCCCAGGAGCAAGCCTCGCGCTTGAAATAGTCCCCAAACGAGAAATTGCCAAGCATCTCAAAAAACGTGAGATGCCTGTTGGTCTTGCCGACCTCTTCCAAATCGATCTCGCGAAAACACTTCTGAACTGAGGCGGCTCTCGGAAACGCGCGCGCCTTTTCGCCGAGGAAGTAGGGCTTGAACTGAACCATGCCGGCGTTGGTAAGTAAAAGGGTGGGGTCGTCGGGTACCAAAGACGAGGATGGAACTATCTTGTGCCCGCGCTCGGCAAAGAAATCAAGAAATGCGCCACGAATTGTTGCCGAATCCAATCAGCTTTCCTCGCTGGTTGTTGTTAGGTGAAGTTCGGCCAGTTGAGCCTCGTCAACCCTGTCGGGGGCCCCGGTCATGATGTCGGTCATCGCCGAGGTTTTGGGAAATGCTATGACTTCACGGATGTTGTCCTTGCCGGCAAGCAAAGCCACAAAACGATCTAGCCCCATTGCAAATCCGGCATGGGGCGGCGCGCCGTAATCGAATGCTTTCACGAACCATCCAAATCGCCTCTCAGCCGTTTCGTCGTCGATGCCAATCAGACTGAAGACCTTTCGCTGCAAGCCGGGTTCGTGGATACGAACGCTTCCGCCGGCCACCTCCCATCCGTTCAAGACCGCGTCGTAGGAACGGGCTCGGACCGCTCCGGGATCGGAATCCATTAAATGAAGATCCTCGTCTTTGGGCGCCGTGAAAGGATGATGCACGGGATCCCATCGAGACTCTTTTTCGTTGAAATCGACCAGGGGGGCATCGTCCACCCAAACAAACTTCCAGGCATTGGGGTCGTCAGGCGGCAGAACCGGCCTGAGACCCAATAGGTCGGCGCAGGCAAGCCGAACCTCGCCAAGAACCCTGCGAGCAACCTTCTTGGTATCGCAAACTATCAGGACTGTATCTCCCGTCTCGGCGCCTACGGCCTTTTGGATGTCCTCGGTCTCACCGGGACTGAGATGCGCTGCCAGGGGTGACGAGATGCCGTCTTCGGTAAAAGTTATCCAGGCAAGGCCGCCGGCGCCGAGCCTGCGAGCTAGTTGGGTAAGGCCGTCAAGCTGCTTGCGATCCATGGCCGCCCCACCCGGAACACTTATTGCATAAGCGGATCCCCCTGAAGCCAAAGTCTTCGCGAATACTTGCACTCCTGTTCCGGCCAGAGCGGAGGTTATATCAGCAAGCCGGACGTCGAAGCGAAGGTCGGGTTTATCGGTGCCATACGACTCCATCGCCTCCTCGTAGGTCATATGCATAAAGGGGGTCGGCAGGTCCAGGCCCATAGCTGCCTTCGCCGCCGCACGAAACATCCCTTCGGCAATTTCTTGAACCATGCTTTCGTCCGCAAATGAAATTTCCGCATCGAGCTGAGTGAAATCCGGTTGGCGATCGGCTCTTGGATCCTCGTCTCGGAAACACCTGACAATTTGATAGTAGCGATCCAGCCCGGCAACCATCAGGAGCTGCTTGAATAGTTGTGGAGATTGCTGAAGCGCGAAAAAGGATCCCGGCTGCAAGCGCGATGGAACCAGATAGTCGCGAGCGCCCTCGGGGGTGCTCTTGTTCAGCATCGGAGTCTCTATCTCGATAAAGGCCTCGTCGTCGAAATAGCGCCTAATGGCGGCCACCGTACGATGCCGCAGCATGAATACCTTCTGAACCTCAGGCCGTCGAAGGTCAAGGTATCGATACCTGAGGCGGATTTCCTCATTGGCTTCGATGCCGTCTTCGACAGTGAACGGAGGAGTCGCCGACTCGGCTAAGACCTCGATCGTCGAAGGCGCTATTTCAATTTCACCGGTCGGGAGATTCGGATTTACGGCCCCCTTGAGGCGGGGCCTCACCAGCCCCTTGACCAAAAGGACATATTCCGCTCGGACCCCGTCGGCAGTTTTGTAATCTTCGGGCTGCTCATCGGGATGGACAACAACCTGCACCAGCCCCTCACGGTCCCTTAGGTCCAAGAATATGACTCCGCCGTGGTCGCGTCGACGGTGGACCCAGCCGGTAATGGCAACCTGAGTTCCAAGGTTGGCGGCTCTAAGCTCACCGCACCAGTGGGTCCTCACGAGGAGACCGCCGAAGCTGAGGACTGTCGCAACTGCCGGACAAGTTGGATGGCGGGGACCGAAGTCTCGTCACCGGTTTGCATGTCTTTAAGTGTGTAAACAGAGCCCGCCAATTCCTTTTCTCCAATAACCACGGCCCACCTGGCGCCGGAGCGGTCGGCCATTTTGAACTGCCCCTTAATGGCCCGGCCCGAATGATCGAGGTCCGCAGAGATTCCCTCGCGCCTCAACTTTGTAACCAACTCGAAGGCGGGCTTTTGGGCCGGCGCCCCCACCGAAACAACAAACACGTCCAGAGGCTGCGGCCGTAAAGTTGCGTCTTCTGGCGTCAGTTGTTCTATCGCCAGAGCGATCCGCTCTACCCCCAAGCCGAAGCCGATGCCCGGCAACGATGGACCGCCGATCTGCTCAGAAAGACCGTCATAACGGCCACCGGCGCCGACTGCGTCTTGAGATCCCAAGCCCTCGGCCACAAATTCAAAGGCCGTCCGGGTGTAATAGTCGAGACCTCGAACGAGCGTCGGATCCTCAACAAATTCAACATTTATGGTCGTGAGAAGCAGTTTTACAGCCTCATAGTGCTCTTTGCATTCAACACAAAGATGGTCGACTATCACCGGGGCATTCTCCATTACTTTGCGATCTTCTGGGACCTTGCAGTCAAAAGTCCTCAGTGGATTGGCATGGAGTTTGCGCCGGCAGTCTGAACAAAGCTCGGCTTCGTGGGCATTCAGATAATCTAAGAGCAAGGGCAGGTACAAAGCCCTGCATTCGGGGTGACCGATGCTATTTAGCTTCAAAGTAACCCCGGTCAGGCCCAGCTGGGAATAAACCTCGGCGGCAAGGCCGATTACCTCGGCGTCGACTCCAGGACCAGGGCTCCCGAGCACTTCGACGCCCGCTTGCCAAAACTGCCGGTAGCGACCAGCCTGCGGTCGCTCGTGCCGGAAAATGGGGCTCACGTAATAGAGCTTGACAGGCAACCCCTTACGGTCCAACCCATGCTCCAGGGTCGCGCGGAGGACAGGCGCGGTCATGTCTGGCCGAAGCGTGAGCGATCGACCCCCTTTGTCCTTGAAGGTATACATCTCCTTGGTAACGATGTCGCTGGCCGCTGCCAACCCCCGCTCAAAAAGCTCAGTGGATTCAAAGACCGGTGTGTCAATCCTGTGGAACCCCCACAAACGAAAAGCCCGTATGGCGGCGGAGATAATTTCCTCATGGCGCCGCGAGTCAGGGGGTAAAAGATCAGGCGCCCCCTTAGGCCCAGAAATCCGAGAACTCATATCCCCCCCAGTCTAACGGGGCCGCTCAACCACCCTAACGAGGCGTTATTCGATAGGCGTCGTAGACGCCTTCAACTCGTTTGGCCGTGTTTACGATCCCCGACAACTGAGCGGGGTTACTGATTTCGAACGTGAATTGGAGTATCGCCAGACCGCCCGCTGCGGTGCTGGTCGCTGAATGGATATTGATTCCGTAATCCGAGATCGCTGTTGTCACATCTCTAAGCAGCTTCGCGCGGTCCAACGCTTCGACACGGATCGAAACCGTAAAGATCCCCACTACCGCCTCATCCCAATGGACCTCGATGAATCGCTCCCCGTGGACACCGAGGTCCTTCGCATTGGGACAATCGACGCGATGGATAGACACGCCCCTGCCTTTGGTTATGAACCCGATGATCGGATCAGGCGGGACAGGCATGCAACAGCGCGCCAGTTTCACCCACACATCGCCAGCGCCCTCGACTACGACTCCACTCGTAGACGGTGCAGTAGTTCTTACCCTTTGGGATATCGCGGGAACTGCGTCGTCCTCAACGCTTGCGTGATCCCGGGCATATCGTTGAACTACAGTGGTTGGGGAAATGCGGCCTTCGCCTACAGCAACAAATAAGGCCTCCAGACTTGAATACTTGAGATCCTTGGCGAGGGCCTCGAGTGTTCCGTCGCCGGTCATCTTTTGGCTAGGGAGCCCGGCCCTGCGAAGGCCCTTCAACAATGAATCCTTCCCCTCGACCACCGCCGCCTCGCGGCGCTGAGTGGTGAACCATTGTTTGATTTTGGTCCGGGCTCTGGGAGTTACGACGATGTCGAGCCAATCCCGGCTCGGTCCCCCGCCACCCTTAGAAGTTACTATCTCCACGGTCTCGCCGGAGACAAGCTGGTGAGCCAGCGGCGCCAGTCGCCCGCTCACCCTTGCCCCCACGCAGGCGTGTCCAACCTCGGTATGAATTGAGTAGGCAAAATCAACCGGCGTGGCGCCCTTGGGCAGCTGCAACACCTCGCCCTTCGGGGTGAAAACAAAAACCTCATCTGCGAAAAGATCCAATCGCAGACTGTCTAGAAATTCGGCGTCGTCCTCGGTGTGCTGCATGTCGACCATGCGCTTCATCCAGGCGGCTTGCTCTCCCTTTCCCTTGCCGCGTGGATCCTCCTTGTATTGCCAGTGCGAAGCAACCCCCCAGTCGGCCCGCTCATGCATCTCGGTAGTTCTAATTTGAATCTCAAGCGGTTTTCCGCCGGGTCCCACCACCGTTGTGTGCAGCGACTGGTACAAGTTGAACTTGGGCATGGCGATGTAGTCCTTGAAGCGGCCGGGAACGGGCTTCCAAAGCGAATGGATAGCTCCGAGCGCTGCGTAACAATCCTTTAAGTTGTCCACCAGGACTCGCACGCCGAGCAGATCAAAGATCTCGTCGAATTCACGTCCCCTGCCCACCATTTTTTCGTAAATTGAATAGAAGTGCTTCGGCCTGCCGGTGATCTGGGCCTTAATTCTCACCTCTCGGAGCTTTTGCGCCACCTGATCAATGACGGATTGCAAAACTTCTTGCCGCTGCGGCTGACGAAGCGCCACCATTTGTTCGATTTCCGCGTAAACCTTTGGCTGCAATGCGCGAAAACTGAGATCCTCGAGTTCGGACTTGATTTGCTCCATGCCAAGCCGGTGGGCTAGGGGGGCATAGATCTCCAGAGTTTCGGTCGCCACCTCGTGTCTCTTGGCCTCGGCCAGCGGATCGATGGTGCGCATGTTGTGCAAGCGGTCGGCCAGTTTGATGATCAACACCCGAAGGTCTTTGGCCATCGCCACGATCATTTTTCTGAGGTTCTCGGCCTGTTCATGTTGCGCGGAGCGAAACTGGATCTTGTCAAGCTTTGTGAGTCCATCGATAATCTCGGCGGTCTCTTCGCCGAACGCCTCGCGAACTTCAGCCAACTGCAGGTCTGTGTCCTCGACGGAGTCGTGCAAAAAGGCGGCGATGATGCTGATTGGATCCATGCCGAGATCAGCCAATATCCGTGCAACGCCAATCGGGTGGTGAATGAAGGGCTCGCCCGAGGCCCTTAGCTGGCCCCGATGCACGTCTGCTGCAAGGTCGTAGGCCCTGGAGATGTCGCGGGTTTCCGATTTAGGATGCCTCGAGCGGACGAGCCTTACAATTTCTTCAACTTCCTTCGGCGGCGGCTGACCGCCCGCAGGCCTTAGCCGGGAAAACACCCTCTTTGCTCGCCGAGGCTCGCTGGGATTGGCTGCTTGGTCCACTTAGGTTCGCTTGGCCTTCTTTCGTTTGGCCCTTGATTGGCGGCGTTGCTGTGGCTGCCGGCGCGGCGACGGCGCCGGCCTGGCGGCGGAAGCGCTCGATCCATCCCCAGAAGAACCCGATTCGGTCGGGCGCGCGCTGCCGGCGCGTGCAAGGGCCGGGGTCTTTTCCTCGGCCGAATCGGCGTCTGCCCCAAGGGCGGGGATTGCCTTGGACTTACCCCGCGACTCAGAAACTACCCTCTCGCGTACATTCGCATAGCGCGGCTCGTGTTGTTTCCAGATCGTGAGCAAAGGAGTCGCGACGTAAATAGACGAAAACGTCCCGGCAGCGATTCCTACAAAAAGCGCTAAAGCAAGATCCTTCAACGTATCGGCGCCCAACACGACACTTCCAACTACGAGAAGACTGCCGACCGGCAGAAGGACCGTAAGAGACGTATTAATCGAGCGCATGAAAACCTGGTTTGTAGAAACGTTAGCGATCTCGTTGAAGCTCAGCCGGGAGTTGGATGGGAGTGCCTGGTTCTCGCGTATTTTGTCAAACACCACCACAGTGTCGTACAGGGAATAACCAAGAATCGTAAGCGTTGCCACAACGGTGGCCGGTGACACTTCGAACCCGACCAAGGCATAGACGCCGGCCGTAATTGTAACGTCGTGAATCAGCGCAGCGATGCCTGCGGCGGCCATCTTCGGCTCCAACCTCCACGACATATAAAGGATCACTAGCACGAGGAAAATCAACAAGCCGCGCAACGCCTTGATTGTTATCTGGGCCCCCCACTTGCTCCCCACGGATTCGATATTTACGCTGTCGAGCTTTGTTCCAGTGGCTTTGGCAAGGGCGCTGATGACCTTGTCCCTGTCGGCAGGCTTGAGGGTAGATTCGGTCTGGACCTGCACCAAAGAGCGCTTTGAGACCTTGTCCTGCTGTATCTGGACAAGGGGGTTTCCAAGGCCCGCCTCGTTTAGGGCCGACTTAACGGCCGGCACAGTCAGCGAAGCCTCCGCCGGCGCCCGGTATACGGTGCCCCCCTTGAAATCGATCCCGTAGGTAAGGCCGCGAATACTGGGGATGAGCAGGATTATGGATGAGGCCAGCAGAAAAGCGGAAATGGTGAGCCAAAGTTTCCGGCGGCCGATGAAGTCGATGTTGAACTCGCTGCGATAAATCTTGCGAAGGATCGACCCTTGCTTCTTGCCTCCTTCCAGCGCACCGCGCATTCCAAGCACCCTGTTGTCAGAAAAAAACTTGTTACGAGCCAGCAGGGCGGCCAGAGGCCAAGTCAGCCCGTAGGTTACGGCGAGGTCTATCGTGGTGGCCATTCCAAGAGCAAGAGCGAACCCCCGGACGGGGCCGACGGCCAGGACGTAAAGAACGATTGCCGCCAAAATTGTGACGGTGTTGGCTGTTCTCATGGTGCGCCAAGCGTGCTCGAAGCCCTTGTCGATAGAGGCCTTGAGGGACCTGCCGTGGTGGATCTCCTCTTTTACTCGTTCAAAGAACACAATGTACGAGTCGGTGGCGATTCCAATCGAAACGATAAGTCCGGCAATACCCGACAGGGTGAGGCTCCAGCCAATCAAACCGCCGAACGCGACGATCAAGCCATAGATAATTGACGCGAACACTAACAGGCCAAACCAAGTCTGGAGGCCCAGGCTACGGTAGTAAATCAGCACATACAAGAAGACAAGGATCAACCCAAGCGCTCCGGCGAGCAGGCCGGCTCGCAAAGAGTCGCTCCCCAGAGTGGGGCTTACCGTCCGGACTTCCGACTGATCGAGCTTCACCGGAAGCGCCCCGGCGGTTAGTACCAGAGCAAGGTCCTTAGCTTCCACATCCGTGAAGCTGCCGGTGATGACCGTAGTCCCACCACCGATCCCTTCGTTGCACTTAACGTCCTCGGCCGGGGGAACATGTGATTCAACGCGGCCATCCAGGACGATTGCAATCTGCCTTTGGACTCCCTGAAGGCAGGCGAGCCTGCCGGTCAAAGCCTGCCAGCGTTTCGCACCGGCCTTCTTGAAGTTGACTGAAATGTCCCAGCTGGCACTCTCGGCGCTCGGTGGTCTGGCCAGAGCCTTTCTGACGGCATCGCCTTTTACTTCGGCTTTTGTCACCCGGAACTTGGTGCCCGGCTCCTTGCCGGGAAGAACGAGTTCCTCCGATGGGTCATCGCTGGTCGAAAGCTTCATTTCCTCATATTTGGGATCGCCCTTGGAGACCTGCTCAAGAACCTGCCGGAATTGGAGTTGCGCCGTCCGCCCGATCAGCTTCAGCAGACGCGCCGAATCCCCGGCGCCGGGGAGTTGAATCAAAATGTTGTTCGAGCCCTCGCGGGAAATTTCGGGCTCTGCCACACCGGCGCGGTCGACTCGTCCGCGAAGAGTCTCGACCGCTTTATCCAACAAGTCCGAGCGCGTTCCGGGCGGAGCGGTCAAAGTAACTGAAAGCCCGCCTCTTAGATCGAGTCCCAGTTTGGGCTTCATTCCCGCAAAATAGGTCCCGCCCACCAGCCCGACCATTACGAGCAAAACCAAAGCCACGGAAATAACGTGGCGCTTTACGGGTTTCACTCGGTTGGTTCGACCTCCGTTTGGGCTTCAATCTTCTTGCTAACGGCCTGGCGCGAGACCCGCACCACAGTTCCTTCCGACACCTCAAGCATCACTTCGTCATCGTTGATGCTTGTTACCCGGCCGAATAGTCCACCTATTGTCACGACGTCATCGCCCGGCGCGAGGCTTGCAACCAGGGCTTGGTGTTGCTTCAGTCTTTTTTGCTGGGGCCTTATCAACAAGAAATAGAAGATGACGACCAGCAGGCCGAGCATAAGCAGACTCGAGGGATCCATCCAGTTAGTGTACTTCCCAATCGCGCTCGGTATGCGCTAGTTTCTCCATCTGCATTCATTGTCAGGGCTTCGAAAGGCTTGCCCCAAGTGTCAGCATCAGATTCGATCAATCACTCCAGGCCGAGGCCTTCGCTTTCCGCTGCAGGAATGGTCATTTGGCTTGGTTCCGAAACAATGTTTTTCGCGGGGCTGTTCGCTGCCTACTTCACACTCCGGGCCAATACCCCCGTTTGGCCTCCCGCCGGCACCCACCTGAACGTGATTCAGGGAGCGGTTTTCACTGGCGTCCTAATCGCCTCCAGCGCCAGCATGCACTTGGCCGCCCAGGCTGCCGCCGGAGGCGATTTTAATAAGGCCCGCCGGTGGCTTGCAGTAACCATCACTTTGGCGGCAGCCTTTATGGCCAACCAGGCTTACGAATGGTCGGATCTTCCATTCACCGTCTCCTCCCACCGATTTGGTTCGGCCTTTTTCGTCATGACGGGTTTCCACGGACTTCACGTTCTGGGAGGAATGGCCGCAATGGGCTTGTTATTCGCGAGCCTGGGAATGCGCAGTCAGGGCGCCGACCACGAAGGGGCCGTCGAGGCTGTTTCCTTTTACTGGCATTTCGTCGACGTCGTCTGGTTGATTATGTTCACAGTCTTGTTCCTGGTTCGATGAGGCTTTTGTTAACGGGAGTGGTATTCCTCGCTATTTCAGGTGGGAATGCTGTGGCCGCCGCTACGGCTGAGCCGCGGGAGAGGGATCAAGGACGCCTGCTTTTCGAGAATGCCTGCTCCAGCTGCCATGGAGCAACCGGGCTGGGCACCATCAACGGTCCTGCGCTCACTGAATCGGGTGCCGCCGGTGCTCACTTTATGCTTTCGACCGGCCGGATGCCCCTCGACGACCCCGGGCGCCAGCCCATTAGAAAGCCCCCGGCATTTAATCCTGAGCAAATAAGAACCATCACAGCATTCGTCGCCACGCTTGGGACGGGTCCAGATATTCCGGAAGTCAATCAAGCCTCGGGTGACCTGGTTAAAGGCGAAGAACTTTATTCCTCAAACTGCGCCGCATGCCACAGTTCCGCCGGAGCGGGAGGAGCAGTTGGTGCAGGACAGGAGGCTCCGTCGCTCGGCAAAGCAACCCCGGTTGAAATCGTAGAAGCCATGCGGATTGGTCCCGGCGCCATGCCGGTCTTCGGCAAAAGCACCTTAAGCGATCATGATGCAAACTCAATCACCCGCTACTTGATTTACCTTCGTACTCTCCCCAATCACGGTGGTTGGGGGATGGGCCGAGTCGGTCCCATTCCAGAAGGATTCGTGGCCCTGGCCGGAATGGGACTCCTGCTGGCGGTCTGTCGCTGGATCGGCACAAAATCTTGAGGAAACCATCTTGAGGACACCATCTTCAGGAAACCATCTTGAGGAAACCATCTTGAGGAAACCATGACTAAACGTGAGAAGGAGGTTCGCTCTGAGCGCCGCGTTGCTGTTGCTTTTGGTCTAAGCACTTTGGCCGGCCTTGGCCTCGCTGCACAATACGTCATCGGCCCGCAAGCGCAGGCAGAGGGGGTGCTCCTCGCGATTTCGTTGGGGGGCCTGGGCTACGGCCTCATTGAGTGGGCAAAGGGATTTACCCATGAGGGCCCCGTCGTAGGGGATTATCCGGAAACCGCCGAGCCCGATTCCGAGCAAGAAGCCGTTGAAGTAGCCGAAAAGGGCTGGGAGGAGTCACTTGGCCGCCGGAAATTGCTCATTCGAATGCTTGGAGGAGCAGCCGCAGCTCTCGGGCTGGCTTTGGTCTTTCCTATCCGCTCGCTCGGCCCGAGCCCCGGGCGCTCGCTCCAGCGCACCTCGTGGAGAAAGGGCGTTCGCCTGGTGCGCGAGGACGGCCGGTTGGTAAGAGCCGGAGAACTCGATCTTGAAGGCATCATCACGGTATTTCCCGAGAATCACACGGACGCAGCCGACTCGCAGACGGTGCTGATAAGGGTCGATCCATCGTTGGTCAACGCTTCGTCGGGCCGTGAAGATTGGGCGCCGGAAGGCCACATTGCTTACTCCAAAATCTGCACTCACGCAGGATGTCCCGTTGGCCTCTACCGCGCTGCGACACATGATCTGTTCTGCCCCTGTCATCAGTCGACCTTTGACGTCCTGGACGGCGCCAAGCCTGTGTCGGGGCCTGCTACACGGGCGTTGCCTCAACTGCCTTTGAAAGTTGATGACCAGGGATACCTCATAGCTGAGGACGACTTCTCAGAGCCCGTAGGCCCTGGCTTTTGGAACCTGCCGTGATAGTCGCCAAATTGTTTCGATGGGTCGATAAGCGCCTTCGCGTTTCGAGCTTCGCTCGAACCGCTCTCAACCGGATTTTTCCCGACCACTGGTCTTTTCTCGTCGGTGAGATTGCCCTCTACTGCTTCGTCATCTTGATCATTACGGGGATATTTCTAACCTTCTTTTTCTCACCGTCGTCAAAGGAGGTTATTTATAGCGGCGCCTACCCCCCTCTCAAAGGGGTGCACATGTCGGAGGCATATGAATCAGTAATGCGACTGAGCTTCGAGGTGAGATCTGGGCTGGTTATGCGCCAAATTCACCATTGGGCGGCTTTGGTCTTCATGGCGGCCATCGTCGTGCACCTAATGCGAATCTTTTTCACGGGAGGTTTCCGAAGGCCAAGGGAACTCAACTGGATTATCGGGCTTACTCTGATGACCTTGGTATTGTTCAGCGGTTTCAGCGGCTACTCATTGCCCGACGACCTGCTTTCGGGTACGGGCCTCAGAATCGCTTACTCGATTGCTCTGTCGATCCCAGTGATCGGAACCTGGATGGCGTTCCTGATTTTCGGCGGAGAATTTCCCACTCCCAACATTATTTCTCGGCTTTATGTGATCCACATCCTGATTGTGCCAAGCGCGATCGCCATACTTCTTGGGGCTCATCTTGCAATGGTCTGGCGGCAAAAGCATGCCCAGTTCCCAGGGCCCCGGCGCAGCGAAGAAAAGATCGAAGGAACCCGCCTTTGGCCGACCTATGCCCTTGAATCGACGGGATTGTTTTTCATCGTCGCCGCCGTACTAAGTGCGCTTGCCGGACTTTTTCAGATCAATCCGGTTTGGATCTTTGGGCCCTTCGATGCCGACAAGGTCAGCGCAGGGTCACAACCCGATTGGTACATGGGGTGGATAGAAGGCGCGCTGCGGCTGATGCCGCCGTGGGAAGTACGGGCGTTTGGGCACACCATCCCCAATCCGTTCTTTCCAGGCGTTTTGTTCCCAGGACTCATCTTTACAGTGCTTTACATGTGGCCTTTTCTTGAAGCACGCCTAACCGGTGACATGGCGGCCCACAACCTGCTCAACA
>JBPCIX010000058.1:0-13744 GCA_051005875.1 Actinomycetota bacterium
CCCCCCCCCCCCCCCCCCCCCCCCCCCCCCCCCCCCCCCCCCCCCCCCCCCCCCCCCCCCCCCCCCCCCCCCCCCCTTCAACCCCCTAGAGCCTGATTACGGACGTGTGGCAGGGGAGTCCAAAAACGCACGGCCCCATTAGACGGCTGGGGGTGGCTTTGACCGGGGGCGGTTCATTGGAGGGCTCGGGAAGGAGCCATGTTCCTGCCTGCCCCCCCGCCATGTAGGGGTTCTGGGGGCCCCTTGCCTGCCTAAGCGTGATCTTGGGGGCGTGGAGCGCCGCAAAGCTGAACGCTTCGTCGCGGGTGACGGTTGCGTCGTGGTTGGCATCTGCCTCGCCCTGCAGGATGCCTTGATCAACAAATAGGCCGGTGAAAATGGAATTCTTCCAGTCGGGGTGCTCGTATGATTTTTCAGATTCTTGAGACGAAGCAGTGACAAGACGGTTGGGACTCGAAATACTGTCATCGAAGCCGGCACCCTCGCATCCAGAGAAATTGATCCATGCGCTTGGTAACTTTCTCAGATATCCGGCGACTTCGCCGTCGGGCACAAAGCGGTTATCGTGGCCCCATAAGGCCTCGTCGAGTACCTCGGCATCGCCATCGTTGGCTCGCAGCTGCTTAGTGTGCCCCGAGTAGTGAAACACGCAGGATGAGCCGAAGCCGCAACGATCCGACAACCATTGCAGGCCCGAGCGGATGGCTTCGCCAGTTGCGGCAGAGTCGGTCAGGGTCCGGATGTGGTCCGCCGGCCAACCGTTTTTGACGAGCAGTTCCGTCACGTCGAGAGCGTCGCCTGCGGAGCCCGGATTGGGAGATGTCCGGCCCTTAAATTTACCTACGCCAATGGCAAGGGCCCACCTCTCGGCGGGGTTCGGTGCCGGTGCCGGGGGCGCTGCCACAATGGCGGACGGTGGGGCGCCGCCAGGCCGGGAAGTTGCGGGGGCAACGGCCGGTTTGGGCAGAATTGCAGGCGCTGGGCGCGGCTGGAAGGCTGGGGGAGAATCCACGGTCAATTGTCCCTGAACCTGAGAGGGAATACCCAACGCAGCCATGGCGGCCAGCAAAGGCAGGACTGTTCTAAAAAAGTTTCGAGTCACCGTGCCTCTTTCTACCCTGGTCGGGCGCAAATAATCCAGCCGAACCAATTGTACCGGCCCTTCGCAGTTTCGGTTAGTTAATTTTGCCACTGGTCAGCGATAAACGACGAAATAGAAGAGGGGCTCACTTCGGTGAGCCCCTCTTTCCCAACTAGGTCTCAGTTATTGGCTGAGGCGAAACTTTCTCACGAAGATCATCATGAGTACCGCGCCCATTACGAGCGAGGCGCCGATGAGTGACGAGAGGCCGCCGCCGCCTGTCTGGGCCAGCCTAGGTCCAGGTGAAGCGATTACCGGGGGAGCGCAGTTTCTGGGCATCCGAACCTCGGCGTGTGCGACCCTGATGACTTCAGCCGTTCCAAGGACGCTGATACGAAGGCCGGTGATGGTCACACCAACCTGCTGTCCGCCTTCCATGATCGGCTCTTCAACGCCTTCTTCGACCTTGGCGACCGCCGACAGGGCGGCACCTTGGCCAAGCAGAGCGAGGATGGGGTCAAGGATGGGGTTAACAAGTCCAGCGACGTTGATGCCCAGTACGTTCAGACCCAAGCGGTTGTAGCCGGTCGCGAATACCGGCTGGTTGTTCACGCACTTGGCCACAGCTTCCGCTTCAATAGCGTCGGCGCTAACTGCCGACACGCAAAGCGGATTCTCCGGCGTGGCGTTGCAGTCAATGCCCGGTGCATTTACCAGCACTCTCAGGTTGTCGGCCGAAGCGTAAGCACGAGTGTTTACGTCGGTTATCTCAGTGGGGTTGAAGCTGCGGGCGGTCCCATTCCGGCCCGGTGGAACGAGTATTGATTTCGTGCCGTCGTTAAAGTGGGCCTCGGCTTTGGCAACCAGAAGCGCCTCGACGGCCAGTGCAGCCGCGGGGACCTTCAGGGTTGCCCTGTTTTCTTGGGAATTATCAGGAGGGGCCGTCGCTGAAGCGGTGGGAGTCCTCGAGATGGGCAGGATGCCGGTGGCTTCGAGGCCATACGCAAATGCCGACGAGGACTTCGCCGGGTCGCCAAAGGCGTTGCCCATGCTTGCTACCAGAAGACTCATTGCCGCCAGAGCAGCGAAAGCAGTCTTAACTGCAAGTACCTTTCGATTCTTTCTGTTGTTCACCATTGTTTCCTTCCATTGCCGCTGTTGATCGTTCAATTTTTTAGGCCCTTTTTTTGGACCTTTAATGAGTTTTTTCGTTCAAATTGCCTCATCAAGAATTACTTAACACTACTCGCCACCGTGTTCGATGTCCAGTCTATCCTTCTCGCTCGCTTCAGCGAGGGTTTTTCGGCTAATTTAGACCGTTAACTCCTAGGAATTACATCGGCCTGTGAGCCAATTTTGAACGTTTTGAAAGCTCCCCAGTTTCAAAGGGCCTAAACCCTTAACGGCAAGCGTGCTTCGGTTTAAAAAACGTCCGGCCCAACAAAAACCCACGCTTTGGGCCGCATTTTTTGCAGCGACAAGCGTTTTGACAATCATTTTCATATTGGCTACTATCGGGCGGTGAAACTACCCGCGGTGCTGATCTTGGTCCTCTCGATGGCCGGCTGCCGTTCTTCGTCGCCTGGCCCCTCTAGCAGCGAGGCAAACGCCGGAATCTCAATAATCGCCGCTTTGTACCCTTTCGAGTTTCTATCCAGAAGAATTGCAGGTCTGGATGCGGGGGTGATTTCTCTGGCAAGGCCAGGCGTCGAACCTCACGACCTGGAGCTGGATGCCGGGCAGCTAAGGGATATTGCACGCTCAAACTTGGTCGTTTATCTGGGAGGGGGGTTCCAGCCAGCCGTCGAGAGAGCCATGCCCTCACGGTCCAGGGAATCCGGCCCCGCCGCGTTCGACGTGCGCAGTTTGGGAATCGTGAATCGCAAAGGAGATCCGCACGTATGGCTTGACCCTGGGCGGATGGCCAAAATTGCAAGCGGGATCGGTGAACGGCTTGCCCAGATTGATCCGCAACAGTCCCAGGACTACCGCTCCCGGGCGTCCGGCGTGGCGTTGCAATTAGATGACCTGCATAGGCAATTCACCGAAGCTTTGGCCGAGTGCGACCGCCGAACGGTTGTTGTCAGTCATTCCGCTTTCGGCTACATGACCGACCTTTACGGCTTGCAGCAAATAGGTGTCGAAGGACTGGCCCCCGACTCAGAGCCAACGGCGCGCCGGCTGGCCGAAATTGGAGCAACTGTACGCGAGAAAGGGATCACCACGATCTTTTTTGAGCGATTGGTTTCTCCCAAACTGGCCAGGACCCTCGCAGGATCCACCGGAACTGAGGCCAAGCTTCTAGATCCGCTGGAATCCAGGCCCGCGAAGGGCGACTATTTTGATGCCATGAGGGCCAACCTATCGGCCTTGACCCAAGCGCTCGGGTGCCGGTCGGAGACCAGAAATTGAGCAAGGCCACCCCGATTCGTGAGCCAATGGGCCCGATTTTTGAGCTTAAAAATGCGACGGTGGTTCTTGATGGGGGCCGAGTGCTCGACAACGTGAATTTCGTCCTTAGAAAGGGCGAGTTTGTGGCATTGCTGGGCGAAAACGGTGCAGGCAAGACAACCCTTGTCAGAGTCTTACTCGGCCTTACTCCGCTCGCCTCTGGGTCACAGGAGATATTTTCAACAAGCCCGCGCAGCTTTAAGCAGCGGTGGCGTATCGGATACGTGCCCCAGAGGATGGGGGCATTTTCCGCAGTCACCGCAAGTGTTGCCGAAGTTGTGCTCTCGGGAAGAGTTGCCCGCAGCGGGCCTTGGCCGGGATATCGCCTCGCGGATCGCAAGGCGGCCGAAATGGCGCTAGCAGCGGTCGGTCTGGAAGACAAAGCAGAGCTGCCCGTCGGTCGCCTGTCGGGAGGCCAGAAACAAAGGGTAATGATCGCACGGGCACTTGCTGCCGAGCCCGAGGTGCTGATTCTGGACGAGCCGACCGCGGGACTCGACATTGACAGCCAGGAGGGTCTTGCCGAGACTCTTGGCTCGCTTAAGGCGACCGGGCATCCAGTTCTTTTGGTAGCCCACGGTTTGGGTCCCATCGAGTCGTTGGTTACAAGGATCGTGGCGCTTGAAGCGGGAAGGGTCTGTTACGACGGGCCTGCCCCCGGGCCCGAGTGGCTGGCACACCTGCACGGGCACCATCATGCGGAAGCGGAATCCTCCGCATGGGCCGGAGTGAAAGCCCCTGAGTTTGCCCCCCCCGGAGAAAAATGAATTTCTTACAGTTTGATTTCATGCGGCGGGCTTTAATCGCCTCGGCCCTGGTTGGGTTGGCGGCGCCGGCCATCGGAGTCTTTCTCGTCCAGCGAAGGCTCTCGTTGATGGGTGACGGGATCGGGCACCTTGCATTTACGGGGGTCGCAATCGGGCTATTGACTTCGTCGTCTCCATTGGTGATGGCCCTCATAGCAGCGATTTCTGGCGCGCTGGTTATCGAACTACTGAGGGCGGGCAACAGGGCTTCCGGTGAGGTCGCCCTTGCGATTCTTCTTTATGGAGGCATAGCCGGGGGAGTTTTTGTCGCAAGTCTTTCGCAAGCTCCCGCTGCGGGATTGTTGTCGTACTTATTCGGTTCTGTGTTGACGGTCACGGGGGGGGAGCTTTGGGCTGTGGCGGCGCTTTCAGTATCCGTTCTGGCAATAAGCTGGGCCTTGCAGAAGCAGTTGTTTGCCGTGTCCTTCGATGAGGAAGTTGCGCGGGCCGCGGGGTTGCCGGTGCGCACCTTGAACCTGTTGGTGGCCGTCACAGCGGCGGTGACTGTCGTTGTGGCCATGAGGGTGGTGGGCTTGCTGTTGGTTGCGGCGATGATGGTAATTCCCGTGGCCGTCGTGCAACCGCTTTGTTCGAATTTTCGCTCAACAGTTCGGGCCAGCCTGGCGGCGGGTTTTGGCGCGAGCGTAGGAGGGCTGGTACTTGCTTTTTACATAGACTCGGCCCCCGGTCCCACGATCGTGTTGGTTTCGCTGGTGCTGTTCATGGTGAGCGCTGTCGGGTCGCGGCTCCGGGTGGCAAGATAGGCAATATGGCCGGCCACCGACAAAACCCATCGACGCTTCGTCCTACACGGCAACGAAATGCGATAGCCGAGGCGCTTAGCTCAGCAGGGGGATTCCTTACTGCTCAGGAAATTTACGAGGCTTTGCGCGAACGGGGGGGCAAGGTCGGGCTGACCACGGTTTACCGGACTTTGCAGGCCCTCGCGGAGAGCGGCGAGATCGACGTTGTGCGAAACGAGACCGAGGCTCTGTACCGGCGCTGCTATCGCGTCGATCACCATCATCACCTGGTGTGCCGCAGTTGCGGAACCTCAGTAGAAATAGATAGCCCAGAAGTAGAAACCTGGGCAGACTCAGTAGCCAGCGTCCACGGCTTCGCAGACGTAACTCACACAGTAGAAATCTATGGCTTATGCAAAACCTGCCGTTAAAGGCCCAGAAGGCCCGGAAGATCCGCCCAGCTTTTTAGTACTGCGTCGGCCTCGTCGCCGGCCGAATCTTCTTCGCTCCATTTGTCATCGTGAACTCCTATGAAACGTACGGCCGCCATTCCGGCGTTGCGGGCGCCGGCCACATCGGTGCGCCTTAGGTCGCCAATGTGAACTGCTTTTGAAGCCTCGGCCCCGGTTGCTTTGAGAGCCGCTTCGAAAATGGGGGCGTAGGGTTTAGGCACGCCGACCTCATCGGAAAAGAAATAGTGGTCCAGTTTGAGTCCATGCCCGTCAAGAAATCGGCGGGCGTGGGTGCCGGGAGTAAATCCCGTGTCGCAAATAAGGGCGGTGGGAATGCCAGCGTCCCTTACAGCTTGCAGGGCTTCGGCGGCGCCTTCCACAACATTGGTCCCGACTTCGCTCGTTGCTCCTTCGATGGCGTCGGTAAGCTCTCGGACCAGCTGGTCATCCATCTCCATCTTTTGTGAGGGCACGACCTCGAGTTGTTCTAAAACCCACCGGGCAGCGCTCGGAGCGCCGTAGGCCAGCCCGTTTCGCCATGCCTGCATGTGCTCTTGCCACGAGGCCTCGATCAGCTCGGCGGCCTTTTCATCATCAAGCCGGACGTTGCGTTTGGCGGCTATTTTCACAAGGGCGCCCCGCCGCCGGTGCATCGTGGCGTCCCAATCGATGTCTGAAACAAGAGTTGACCAGCAGTCAAAGGTGACCGCCTGAGGGGGCCGGGGAATCGATCGCCTGATCGATGATGAGGACGCCTGAGAGGCACTTGTGTTCACAGATTCAACAGTATCAGTGCCAACAAGTTTCAGCGTATTTCATCTGTTCTGTCGGTGGTCCTGGTTACAGTCTTTCCTGAGGCATTAACTAAAAGGAGACTTTGCTATGGAACTTTCCCTCGCTGTTTGTTCTGGGTTCGCTTTGGTTGCTCTGGCGGTGCTGGTTGCAGGTGCCGCGCTCGGGCGCCGACGGGGGCCGAATTCCGCCGATCTGAGAGTTGTTGAAGATCGCCTGGCCGCCGGATCCGAAGCCCAGAGGAGTTTGAGTTTAAGCGTGGAGCGAACCGCGGCCGGGCTCAACACGATTGCTGGGGCGCTCGAGGCTCGCCGCGCGCTCGAGGAGCAATCGACCCAGGCCGTGGCGCGCATCGAGCGTTCCCTGGCCGGCTCGTACTCGAAAGGCCGCATGGGCGAGAACCTGCTTGCCGCGGCGCTGTCGGAGTTTCCCCCCGAGATGCTGGAGCGCGATTTCACAGTTGGAGGCCGCGTTTGCGAGTTTGCGCTCAGGTTGGCCGACGGTAAGGTGATGCCGATCGACTCAAAATGGCCGGCCTGCGACCTGCTGGAAGAGTTGGAAGCGGCGGTCGACCCCAAGGTGAAAGATCAAATCCGGCGCCGGGTGGAAAAAGCTGTTGAGCTGCGGATAAAAGACGTAGGTGCTTATATCGACTCTTCTCTTACCGGGCCTTTGGCGATAATGGCCGTGCCCGACCCTATTTACGCTTGTTGTCGGAAAGTTCATGATTCGGCTCGCGCCGCCGGAGTGTCAATACTCCCTTACTCCACTGCGGTTCCTTTGCTGCTTTCTATTTGGAATCTTCATCGGGCCTATGGGCGCGACCTGGACGCAGACAAGCTTCTCGGCTCGCTGAACCAGGTCGCGAGTGATCTAACAGCGGTCTCTTCGTTTGTCGAAGGGCAATTGTGCCGGGGCTTGACTCAGGCTCAAAATGCAGTTTCCGGAATCCGGCCCCTAATAGCTTCGGCCAAGGCTTGCCTCAACGTAGTTGCATCTCGACCGGCGCCAGATGATCTTCCCGATGAGCTTGCCGCCTACGATGTCGGCGCGGCTCACTAGGGTGGTGGTATGACGCTTTCCGTTGCTGACTACCGGGGGGGTCCGCTTCTGGTTCTCGGCGGTCCGGGCACGGGGAAGACCCATGCCTTGGAACAGCGTTACCTTAGCCTGGCCGCCGAGCCCGACCTTGCTCCTCATCGAATTCTGTTGCTCTGCAACAACCGCGCATGGGCCGCCGATGCGAGAAACCGGCTCGTGTGGCAATTGCCTCAGCAGGCTACGCTCGAGGTTCCCTTCTATACCTGGCACGGCCTTGCTTACCACCTGGTCAGCCGCTTCTACCCAACTTTGGGATACGCGGAGCCGCCGGTGCTGTTGACCGGGCCCGAACAGTGGGGCGCGGTCCGCGAGCTTGCGGCAAAGCAGAATCCGGCCGAATGGGGGGACTGGGCGGGGCGCCTTAACGAGCGAGCGTTCATCGACGAGCTGGCGGATTTCTGTCTCAGGGTGCAGCAGCGGCTCGATGGCCCCGATGAACTGGCGTTACTGGTTAAAGCCAGAGCCGACTGGGCGCCGGTGGTTGATTTCTACGGCCGGTACCGCGACTTTCTCAAGCTTGAATCCCGGCTTGACTACGCGGGCTTACTGGCCGAGGCGGTTCGATTGCTCGAACAAGACGAACAGGTTCGCGAAACCTTGTCTCGCCGGTTTCCTCACATCCTTGTTGACGATGGCCAGGAAATGGGCAAGTCGCACCGTCAGCTGTTGATCAGTCTCGGTGTTTCGAATCTAACCGTGGCGGCCGACCCCGATTCGGGGATTGAATCTTTCCGGGGGGCCGAGCCGGATTGGGTATTCGGTTTCGAAAAGTGGTTCGGACCATCGACCACGATTGAACTCTTTGAATCAAAAAGAATTGGCCTGCCTCTTTCTTCGGCCGCAACGCAGCTAATTCGCCATAATGACGCGGCTGCAACGCACCGATTCCGAGAACCGGCGGCACACGCTACTGAATTCCAGTGCCGAATTTACGGTTCTGCGGCTGAAGAAGTCGAGGCGATCGCACGCGAGCTCAAGCTCACGCATTTACAGCACGGCGTCGCATGGTCGGAAATGGCCGTCCTTATATCGCAGCCGCGCTTTCTGCTCGGTCCCCTCGAGCGGGCGCTTGATGAGCTTGAAGTGCCCCACGGTCCCATGATCGGCGACCGGCCATTGGCGGCGGAGCCGGCGGTTAAAGGCTTTCTCGATCTGGTCAAGTTTGCGCTCGGCCGGGGCGAGGCGGGGGGGCCGGCATCCAACGGAGCGGCCGAACTTTTGCCCGAGCTTTTGACATCTCCGCTCGGTGGGCTCGACTATTCGGCTCGCCGTCGTCTGGAACGGCTGGCCTGGCATTCAGGCAAGTCGCTGCAAGAGGTTGTCGAGGAATCGAGCGAGTGCGAAGAACTACGCGCTTTGATTGACATTGTTGTTAAACATCGCAGCAAAGCCGACGAATGCTTCTGGCAGGTCTATCGCCGGTCGGCATATTACCGAGAACTCGAAGAGGGCCACCCCGCATCCAGAGCGGTCGGCGAGAACAACCAGGCACTAGACAGTTTGGTGGCGTTCGCTCATTCGCTCAGCCGGTTTGTAGAAAGGCGCCACGGATCGGCATCGATAGACGACTACCTGAAGGAAGCTGCCAGGGCTGATTTCGGCGGCGATCCATGGGTGCCGCCGTTAGTCGACGACGAGCCGGGTGTCGCACTGGTTTCATTCCATGGGGCCAAGGGCCGCGAGTGGCACACAGTGTTTGTCGCGGGCTGCCTTGACGCCTGGATACCAAAGGGTCGCAGAGCGCAAGGTCTATTCGACCCTTTCTTGCTCGAGGCGCCCGAGGTGGCCCATCGCGAGATCGAGGCAATCGCCGACGACCGAAGAACCTTTTACGTCGCCGCGACCAGGGCCCGGTCGAGGACTCTTTTCACCGTATCGCCGGCAGGGTCCGGCCGAGCGCGGCCGAGCAGGTTCCTGTTCGAGCTATCCGGTCGCGCTCCAGAAGAACCCCCGGCCGATGCCTTCCAGGCATTGACCCGCCGCGAGCTCACGGCTGTACTTCGCAGGGAATTTGCCGAGCCCGGTTCGTCGCCCGCCCGGCGAATCGCCGCTGTAATAGCACTTTCTGAGATTCCAGAAGTCGACCCCACCCGATGGTACGGCAGGTGGGAATGGACTTCCGGCGCAACCCCCTTGGTCGACGGCGACCTCAAAACGTCTTTCTCCCGGCTTGGAGTTTTTGAAAACTGTGGGCTCCAGTATCTGCTTCAGTCCGTTCTGGGGCTGGACCCCTCGTCCACATACTCAATGAAGTTCGGGACCTGGATCCATGCCCTGTTCCAGGCTGTTCACGAGTCGAAGATCAAAGCGCCGCCGCAGTTGCTTGCCGAGTACGAAAAATTGTTTGACGCGACTATATTTCCAAGCTCCACAATTGCTCGTCAGTTCAAGCGCGACGGCGAAAAGATGCTCCAGGTTTTCTGGGAAAACGAACGCGATCACCACACGGTAAAAGCCGAGCATTCCTTCGCTATTCCATTTGCCGGGGCGGTTTTGCGCGGGCGGATAGATAGGGTGGACCGCATCGAAAGGCCGGCAACCCGGGACCGGCCGGGCACCCGGGGGGCGCTGAAATTGACCGACTACAAAACGGCGAAATGGGCGCCCAGCTACTCAAAGGCAGAGAAGTCTTTGCAGCTGGCGATTTACCACTATGCGGCGCTGCATGATCCGGAGCTTCAGGAACTAGGTGAGCCTGCTATTGCGCGGTTGGTTTATCCGGGTGCGACTTCAAGAGCCGGTAAGTATCAGGTGTTGAATCAAAGCCCCGAGCAAGCGGCCCAAGTATTGGAAACCCTGCCGGAAATGATTGCCAGTGTGAGGAGCGAGGATTTTCGGCCGTCACCTCATGCCGATTGCTTCTTTTGCAAAATGAAACCTTTATGTCCGCTTTGGCCCGACGGCAGCGAGGTGCAGACGTGAGTTCCAGCGCTGCTATAAGGGCCGCTCTGCGGGGCCACGAGCCAAGTACCGAACAGCTGACCGCCATCGAGTTTGACCCAGTTCCTCTTGCAATAATCGCGGGGGCCGGCAGCGGCAAAACCGCCATCATGGCGGCGCGGATGGTTTCAATGGTTGAGCGCGGAATCGTCGCGCCTTCTCAAATTCTAGGCCTTACTTTTACCAATAAGGCGGCAGATGAATTGGAAGAGCGCATCGTTACTGCTTTCGCTGAACTCGACCCGGTGCCGGCCGAGATACCGGCCATTGCCACTTACAACTCATTCGCCGACAAGCTTGTGCGCGAGCACGGGGTGCGAATCGGGATTGACCCCGAGTCTGCGCTGCTTTCCCAGGGCCAAAGTTGGCAGCTGGTGCTAAAGGCTCTCGACGACGTGCCCGCATTTGACGCTATTGATTCCCGGTCGGTGTCGAAGATTTGTCAGGGGGCCCTGGCGCTTTCAGAGGAGTGCCACAATCACTTTGTGTCGCCCGAAGCGGTAGCGGCTGAGGACCGGCGGATCGTCGCCGAGCCGAAATACTTCGGCGATGACGCCGTTTTGGCTTCGCGCCGGCGGATCGAGCTGACCGGGCTGGTGAGGGCCTACATTGACCAGAAAGTTAAGGCCCGGTGCATCGACTACGGCGACCAGGTTTCGAAGGCGGTCGAGATCCTAACCACATTCCCCGACCTCGCAAAGGATCTGTCGGCAAGATATCCGGCGATCTTGCTCGATGAGTACCAGGACACCAACGTCGCGCAGCGAAAAATGCTCGAAGCCCTCGCCCCCTGCGGCGCCAACGTCACCGCCGTCGGTGATGCCCGCCAAAACATTTTCCAGTGGAGGGGGTCAACCTTGTTCAATCTCATCGACTTTGGGTCAAAGCACTTTCTTCGCCAAGATGGCAAACAGCATGAGTACCTATCTGCATCGGAAAACTTCCGCAGCGGTTCAAAAATCCTCGCGGTCGCCAATGCGCTGATCGAGGCGGTTCCGGCTGAGCGCCGGCCCGGCAAGCCCCTTGAACCTCTACCCGAAAACCAAGACGGTTTTGTAGGCACCAAGCTGCTGGCCGATCAATGGCAAGAGGCGGCATTCATAGCGGAAGAAATTAAGCGGCTCCACGGCACTGCGGCAAACTCCGGGCGCCCACCGATGGCATGGAAAGATTTTGCAGTGCTGGTTCGGCGTCGCAAACACATAGGTCCCATTTATGACGCTTTGAAGCAGCGCGACATCCCGGTCGAGGTAACCGGTCTTGGGGGGTTAATGCAGGTCGCCGAGATCATGGACCTAGTCGCCTGGCTTCGAGTTGTCGCCGACCCCGGCCCACCGAGCAATCGCTGGCTGGCGCGAATCTTGCTGGGCCCGCGGTTCAGAATTCATTACCGCGACCTTGCGGTCCTGGCCCGGTGGGCGGCGCAGCACACCAAAGAGCTGGCGGACACAAAGCGCGAATCACTTTCATCTCACGATGGGGGCGAAGTTCTGGTTCCCGACGAGACGGAACTAGAGCCCGACGACGTCGCATTCTCGCTCGCCGAGGCATTAGATCATCTGGATGAAATATCAGATTTGGCTGCCGAAGCCGAGCTGCGTTTAGGGCGCGCCGGCGCCGAGATTCGTAGCTTGCGTTCAAAGGCCGCAGGTCCGTTGCTTGAGCTGGTTCGGGCGACTATTCGTGAAAGCGGAATCGCCGAAACCCTTCAGTCGAGTCCTCGCCGCGATTCCGCCGCGTCCCAGGCCAATCTGCAGCAGTTCGTCGACATGGTCAGCGATTTTGCTCCAGTCAGCGGCGATCCTTCGCTCCATGAATTCCTGGCTTACCTTGATGCAGCTGAAGATGCGGCCGACCCGATGGAGCTCGGGTTGAGCAGCAGCGAAGACTCGGTGAAGTTGACTACGGTGCACCGAGTCAAGGGGTTGGAGTTCGAGACGGTATTTGTTCCCGGCGTGGCCGCCCGCGAGAACGAAAAGGGAGTTCTGGTCGATTCGATGTTCCCCGACGAACGGATTTCGAATCCTATGACTTCTTATAGCCAGGCACCTTTTGGAGTGCGTGAGGATCAGGGGCACCTTCCGAACCCGTGGACCATCGGTCAGTTGGGGGAACGGATCCTCCGCAAGAAAGCCGAATTCGACAAGGAACTGCGCCAGCGCGCCGTCGAAGATGAGCGCCGCCTCTTTTATGTTGCCCTGACCCGTGCAAAACAGCGCCTTTACGTGACGGCTGCATGGTGGTACGAACGTCAAACCAAGCCCCGCGGCCCTTCTTCTTTCTTAAACGAGGTCAATGCTCTGGAAGCCGTGGTCAAGTTGGGCGAGGCCGCCATGCCGGCGGAGAGTCCTTTGATGGCGGCGCTGGCCGAGCGCGCGGTTTGGCCGCCGACGCCGCCCAATACTCTCATCGCTTTTCAGGAGTTTCCTGAAAGTTACCCGGTCGCGCTGGACCGGTTGCTCTCCGGCGAACTGTCGGCCGATGACTTGCTCGCAAGGCTCGACCCGGCCGAAAGGACCGAGGCTGAGGCGCGGCTGGCCGGCCACCGGGCGACCTTAGCCGGCTTAGACGCCGGGGCTGGGCGACCCGGCGGCGAGGGCGGCGCTGCTAAGCCGGGCAGGCCCATTCGATCTTTGTCGGCGACCCAAGCCATTGGGCTGGCGTCGGAAAAGTTTTCCTTGAGAAAGCTTCTGCGGCCGCTCCCCGAATCTCCCTCTGTGGCGGGTCGTTTGGGGACCGAGGTGCACCGTTGGATCGAGGAGCATGCGCGGGGGCTGACCGGCCTCGTCGATGAGCAGGGAATGGATTTACCGGCCGCATCGGTAGACCCTGATCGCCTGGCGTTGCTTAAACAAAACTATCTGGATCTGTACGGGCATCGCACGTTCGCTCGCTTTCCCACCGGTGAGCCGATGGCCGAGGTTCCCTTTGTTCTGAAAATCGGTGGTTTCCAACTGCGCGGCAGGATCGACGCTGTGTATGAAAATGACTTAAGGGGGCTCGAAATCGTTGACTTTAAGACCGGCGCTAACTTCGAATCGCCTGAAATTGACCAGCTGGCAGTGTATGCGGGGGCCATTGCAAAGTTGGGGATCGGCCTGGACCGCCCGATGAAACTCACCTACTGCTTTCTACAGTCGCGCGAAACACCGTCGCGCTCGATCGACGGCCCAGACGCCATCCAAGCCTTGAAACAACTCGAGCAGCGTCTGGGAGGCCTATTCACTTCTTAGCCGCCTGCTCCCTCTGACCCCCAAGCGAGCTTTCGAAGGGCGAAAAGAATTAGGATCCCTTGAATGGAAACCGCCGACGCCCTGAAGGCCTTTATCGCGGGAGAGGAACTGCCGGAGCACGGCGCTATTACCTCCCAAAGCGGCG
>JBPCIX010000059.1:0-32850 GCA_051005875.1 Actinomycetota bacterium
GATGAAGCCCATGAACCACCTCCTGAGTGCCTATATGGGCTTCATTCATCTCAGATGCTGAACCCCAACTTTCGGATTTGGAGGAGTTGTATCAGCCCCTCGTGTCGCCCTGGATTCGATGCCCATCTTGACCGGCGACTAGGCGCTCTCCTAGAATATCCAGGTCGTTCCTTTTGCGTATTTTCCCGATTTGGAGCCGGACGGTGGAAAAAGATAGGGTCCTAGCTACCATCTCAGGAATCTTTCACGTAAGATCCGAACGAACAGGTCAACAGGCCGACAACAGCAGGAAAAGGAGAAATAAATGTCCAACGAAAGAGAGGGGGCAAGATGCTTCAAAGAATCCGTAAGCTGACCGGCCCGGACAGCGGGCAAGCAGCCGTTACCTTGGCTGTGGTGATAGTAGCGGTTGCTTTATCGTCGTACCTACTGCTGCGCACCATGAATGCAGCAGTGAGCATTAACAAGAAGGCCGAGACAATCCGCAACACCGCTGGTGGGATCAACACAGCGACCGACTCAATTGTCGAGTTGAACAAGACCAATAAGACCGCCAAGTCGATTCTGGTCACGGCAAAGGCCCTGGGAGAAGGCCAGGACGACGGTCGCGTAGGCAAAATCGTAGGTCTGGCTAAGTCAATCGACTCGCTGGCCACCTCGATCAATTCATCCGCAGGAACGATCAACACAACCGCCAGAAACATCAATGGACAAGCGGTCGCCATCTTGGGGACGGCAAAATTGATTGCGGGCGACGTGAGGCAAATTAACGCCAACATCGACACTACCCTTGGCCTTGCCACTGGTATCAAATCCGACACCGGCGCGATCGTAGGCTACGCACGCAGCATCAACCGCGATCTTAACGCCGCCAACCCAATCGGCTAACTTGAAAGGAGGGAACTAAGAACATGGCACAGCAACCAATGGCCCAGGCGCCCTGGGCTCGCGGCGGAACCGCCGCAAGCGCCGGCGCCGGGGATAACGTAGGAAGATGGCTGAAGGTGTGGGTGGCGATTGGCATCCTCGTGGTTTTGGTGGTCGTCGGATTTCTTATCGGCATCATCAGCGCCCTGGAATCAATCGACAATGCACTGTTCTCCGCAACCGACGACGTAGTTGGTGTAGGAGGCGACGTAAATCCGCTGCCTACTCAGATTTCCACGGCAAACGGAACTCTGACCGGAATCGATAAGGCCCTGTTGCCCATCCCGGGTCAGGCCGACTCGATTATCGCTTCGCTCACCACGATCAACCAGAACCTGACCACAGTGGACAGTTCGCTTAAGGACACTTCATCCACTTTGATCACGGCTCTCAACAACGCAACAACCATCTCGAGCGTTCTTAAGGCAGCTCAGAATCCGGCACCCGGCATTACCGGATTCGGGACGGCCAACATCCACCGTCGAGTGGCTGTGGCAAACACCATCCTAGGACCAGCAAAGGCCGACACCGGGAGTATCAGCAATGATCTGAACGACAAGACCGGCGCCGCGAAGCACGTGCACGATCTGCTCGGACCTCTCAGCATCCTTGGGGGGCTCTAAGATGCACGGCTCGAGGATCAGATCAGCAGCAGTCTGGGCAGTCTGATGGACGGCTCAAGGATCCGGTCGGAACAGGCAGGCCAGACCGGAATCGCACTCATAGTCATAATCGCCTGGGCTCTAACGGCAGTGTTCATGCTTACCAGAACACTGGTGTCTGCCCAGCAAATTGATGATCGGGTGGCCGCTATCGACGAAGCAACCGGCAGCATCAAGGCCGACACAGGCCTGGTTGAGCTGCTGACCGAAACCAACGCGACGGCCAAGGGCATACTCGCGGCCGCCGCGCCTATAACCGGTCAGTTGGGCGAGGTGGATGCAAGCGCCAAGAGCATCAACACAACGGTGCCCAGCATTCTGGCCAGTGCTCAATCGATTAACTCGACGGTTAAGGTGATCAACCCCAATGTCTCTTCGATTTTGGGAGTGGTCAGGGACATCGCAGGCGGCGCCTCCACCTTGGGTGGCGTCCGGGCGATCAACCAGAGGCTCGACGTTGCCCTCCCGATAATTAGGGGAATCAAGGGCGACACCGGCTCCATCAAAACTGACGTCAGGTCGGGACCGGGTGGTATCCACGGCAACCTGTGTCAGCTCGACGCGATAGGCAGAGACGACCACTGCTAATCACCTAACAACGCAGTAGGAAAAAGCGCCCCCGTAAGGGGGCGCTTTTTTGCTTAGCGCGCTGTCCAGCGCTACTGAGCGCAGGGGGGGATGGGGCCGGTGGCGGTGGTGCTCTTAAAGGA
This sequence comes from Actinomycetota bacterium, assembly GCA_051005875.1. Taxonomy (GTDB): domain Bacteria; phylum Actinomycetota; class CADDZG01; order JAHWKV01; family JAHWKV01; genus JBPCIX01. The sequence goes on from JBPCIX010000059.1 coordinate 2,300, forward strand.
GTTGGCTATTTTGTCGAAAGTATCAGCAAATTTTTTGAAATCCGACGTGGGGCGTACTTCCAACACTAGTTGGACCAATTTGGCCTTGTCGATGAGAAAGTAATGCGAATGAACACCCTCTTGCTTGACTCCCTCGTCGTAGAATCTATACAGGTAATACCAGCCGGGAAGCCCCGCCACAACGACCTGCTTTTGCTCCGCGACGTCCGTCTTATCTGTCTTTACGATGGCGCTGAAACCCTCGCCAAGGGCGGGGACTGCATCCCTCGCAATTTCTTGCGGGTACGAGCAAACTCGAATTTGAACAAAAACCGCTCCCCCGCTGGGGCCCGCTATGAGCGGGACCTGAGGGTCGGCATCGGTTCTTTCAAAATTCTCCCAAGTCTTAGGGTATGAAACACGAATGCCCGTCCGGCGGTCGAAAACTGTGGTAAATCCTTTGACATCCGCTTGCTGCTTGGGGGGCGCCACCTTCTTCTGGGGCTTGAGGACGGTTCGTCCGGCAAAAATGCCGCCTACGACCAACCCCATTACGCCCAGGGCAACGCCTGCTCGGATCAGGGTGGGTCGGTTGACGGGCATGGGCGTCATTGTAAGCAATTGAGGAACCAAAAGCTCTTTTCACCCTGTGACGCCAGGTTTGGGGCCCTTTAGCGTCCCCTTTAGCGTCCAATTGGGTTTATGCTGGTGGTGTAATGCATCGAGCAAGAATGGCCGGGAATGGCTGAGGTCAGTCGCCGACAACGGCCCCTAGTTCGCGCTGGGTCGGGCGAGGTCCATGAAGCGCGACTTGCCGTCCTTGAAGGCCGCTTTTCCGAAGATACAAAGGCGCGCTGCTCCTGGTGCAACATCGTTAGGCAGGCCAAGCAGGGCGAATGGCTGGAAATATTAATATCCAGCCCCGGCTCAGGTATTCGGCCCGCCTACGTATTCCGGTGTTTAGAGTGCGAGGCCGCCCCGGTGAGCGCGGCCACAACGGGAATCGTCGCGGTCCCCCGGGGTTCTCGGGCACCCGGCGACAAGCCCCGCCCGGCCACCCCCAAGCTGTCCAATCCCCTGCCTAATCAACTGGACCCCTTAACGCTGGACCCCCCCAGAAACCGGACTTCCCCAAAAAGAAGCAAAGCGATGAAGAGCCCCGCGCCAAAAGCGCCGGACCGCCCAAGAGTGCAAAAACGCGAAACGTTCCCTGGCGCCCCTTCTCCTGCCGGCGCAGGGTAGAGACCACCAAACAGCCCCAAAAAGGGGCGTTTTCCACCGCTGAAACAGCGTTGATTGGTCTCTTGATAGAGCTTTTTTGCGCCTAATTCTAAGAAATTCATTTCTGGCTTGTTCAAGATTCAGTAAGTGTTAAAATCACTTAGTCAGCCAGATTGGGTCAGATGAAGGGCTCCAACCGGGCTCCAACCGGGCTCCAAGCAGGCTCCAAGCAACTGACGTAAGGTCGGGAAGTTAGTTTTGAAAGCTAAAAGCAGGTGCAAAGCGAAGTGGATTCACCAGTTTTTGTTGAATATCAGGCACTTTTGATCAGAGGAGGTATCAATGGCTGAGGCTCATACCGCTTCAGGAGTAGCGCCCGAAAACATGTCGCCGGAAGACCCTTTCGCGCCCATGGCAATCCGTAACCGGTCCACCGTGAACATCGGCTCAGATCGGCCGTTGCAAGCCCGCCTTGGGCCGCTTGAGAAGATTTACCTGATCTGGATGGTGGGCGGCTCTTGCGATGGTTGCACTATCGCAGTCACCGGCGCAACGAATCCCCCGGTCGAGCATCTTCTAAACGGCATCGTTCCGGGCCTGCCCCGGGTTGAGTTGATTCACACCGTTACTTCTGTAGAATCCGGCCCCGAATGGGTTCACAACCTGTTCATGGCCGACCGCGGCGAGCTCGACGCTCCATTCGTAATCTGCTGGGAAGGCTCAATGTTCGATGAGACCCGCTCGGGAGACGGTTACTTCATGGGTCTTGGTGAAGATCCCACAAGCGGCCGCACTATCACCTCAGCCGAGTGGATGCGCCGGTTGGCGCCAAAGGCCGCAGCGGTTATTGCTGTAGGAACCTGCGCCACCTGGGGCGGAATTCCAGCGGCCGAGGGCAACCCCACTGGTTCTATGGGCGTCATGGACTACCTAGGCAAGGACTACCGGTCCAACTTCGGCGTCCCCGTCGTAAACATCCCCGGCTGCTCACCTGTGGGAGACAACTTCATGGAAACAGCGGCCGCGGTCGTCTTGTTCTTGCAGGGCCTTGCGCCACTGCCTGAGTTTGACGAGCTTGGGCGTCCGGCGTGGCTGTTCGGCGAGACCGTTCACCGCCACTGCCCACGAGCCGGGTACTACGAAGAGGGCGTGTTCGCCCGTGAGTACGGCGACAAAGAATGCCTCGTTGAACTCGGCTGCTGGGGACCCGTCGTCCAATGCAACATTGCCGAGCGCGGTTCTGTCAACGGCGTTGGTGGTTGCATGCAAATGGGCGGTATCTGCATCGGATGCACCATGCCCGGGTTCCCGGACAAGTTCTCTCCGATGTACGCAACGGCTCCCGGCTCGTTGATCTCCGCGACCACGTCAAGGATGGTCGGCGGCTTTATCCGGCGCATGCGTCGCATGTCGATGGCCGACAAGAACGTGTCGGCTCGCTGGGAGCACGGCGAGAACCCCTCCGGCTGGGCACGCTACAGCACTCAGCCAAAAGGTGTCACTAAGCTGATTCACAAGGCATACAGGGTCTATCAGCACTCGAACAGAGGTTAATCGGTAAATTAAGCATCAGAAAGTGAGGCAGTTATGTGTTTTAAGAATTTGCCCGTCGAATTCGACGATAAAGGCAATGCAAGACTGAAGGAAGGAGCGCCCAATCCATGGGCGTTCGACACCGCAGGCGACCGCAAGCGTTACACCAAGCAAATCGTTCGGCCGGTTTCTGGTGGCGCTGTTGCAACGAAGTCAAAGGTCCGCGACTGGATGATCGACCCGATCACCCGAGTCGCAGGCGCTCTGGCCGTTCACGTAGGGCTCGATGTCGATAAGCGCGTGGCGGTTGACTGCCACTCGATGGCCATGCTTTTCCGTGGTTATGAGGTCATTCTTCAAGGCCGTGACCCTCGCGACGCCATCGACATTTCCTCGCGAGCATGTGGAGTGTGCGGCGGAGTACACGCTTCAGTTTCCTCGCAGGGACTCGACATGGCCTTTGGCCAGCCACCGCCACCGATGGGCGTAGCGGTACGCAACCTGGGGTCGGCCGCAGAGATGCTCTACGACCACCCGATCCACCTTGGGCTGCTTTCGGGGCCAGATTATTCAACGGCTCTGGTTTCGGTAACCAACCCAGAGATAGTGAAGAAAGCAGAGAAAACCCCTGCTCCCAACGCTCACCTTCATGGCTACCGCACCATCAAAGACATTATGGACGCCATGAACCCGCTGACCGGAGCGATTTACCTGGAGGCGATCGAGTTCACCCGCCTTGGGCGCGAGATGTGCAACTACATGTACGGCAAGTACCCTCACCCCTCTACGCTTATCCCCGGCGGAGTCACCACGACTCTTTCGACCACCAGTTTCAACGAGTACTACACCCGCCTGATTAAGTTCTTCGATTACTCGAAGCGGCTGGCCGGCTGGTGGAACGACGTAATGGACTTCTTCCTCGACTTCAACCCTGACTACGCCCTGGTGGGGGCCCGCCCCAACAACCTGCTTCAGTGCGGACTGTGGGACGACCCGCAGGCATATGACGCCAGTTACGCCAACATGACGCAGTGGGGCGACGCTCGTTGGGCAACGCCCGGTGTTATCCGTGACGGCAAGTTAGTCACAACCGACCTGCAGAAGATCGATGCCGGTTTGGAGGAGTTCGTTGACCATTCGTTCTACGAGGAATGGGTCGGTTCGGGACAGAAGTACGCCACTTCTCCCTCCGGTATGCCCATCTCGCCGTACCACCCGTGGAACAAGACCACCATCCCGAAGCCGGGTGCCCGCAACTTCAAGGAGAAGTACACCTGGGACACCGCACCTCGTTGGGACCGGACATCGATGGAGACCAACCAGTACGGTCGTATGTGGACCAGTGCACTGGCCCAGAAGATGAAGAAGAACGACTTCGTCGAAGCGACGGGCGATGGTCTTCGTATCCTTCTTCCGAAGTTCCAGCTTCCTGAGACGGAGCTGGTGTGGAAGATCCCCAAGCAGATCAACGCCATCGAGCGGAACCGAGGCCGGGCTCACGCAGTGGGTTGGACCGCAGCGCTTGCAATGAACATGCTTCTCGAAGCATTCGACCTGTGGCGCCGCGGCGAGACCAAGGCCTGGAACAACTTCAAGATCCCGCAGAACGAAGTTCGCGCAGTCGGGTTCAACGAAGCAGGCCGAGGCTGGCTGGCTCACCACATGACCCTCGACAAGGGCAAGATCGTGAACTACCAGATCACCACCCCGTCGACTTTAAATGCAGCGCCGAGGGACCCGTTCGGCAACCCCGGCCCATACGAAGAGGCGGTCATTGGTACTCCGATCCTCGAATCAAACAAGGACGACGAGCTCAAGGGCATCGACGTACTGCGTGCGATTCGCTCCATGGACCCGTGCATGCCGTGCACCACTCACATGGACACAGGCAAGGGCGTAATAGTAAGAGAGATCAACTCCTGTTCGTGTACTTTGGAATAGGTTAACCACGAGAAAAAAGCGGGGGGCTAAAACCTCCCGCTTTTTTCTTTGAGGCCATGTATGTGTAGAAGGTGCGCGACAATTCAGACATGACAACAACTCACGATGGTCTAGATGAGGGTCAAGCTTTTTGGACTCCCACTGAGGATGTCCGACGACATGTTGACTGCCGGGTGATGGTCGCCGGGGTTGGTAATCCCTGGCTTAGGGATCTTGACTTCGGCCCCCAGTTTATTCGACGGACCCGAGAGTTGGAATGGCCTGCGGGCGTCCTATTGGAGGATGCAGCAGTCTCAGCCCACAGAGTGCTCCATCTGCTGCAAGAACTGACGCCGGAGCGTGTCATCTTCGTCGCCGGATACTCCCGTGGCGATCCGCCGGGGACTATCCGGCGGACACTTGCGGACACCTCCGAGCCCACGGGCACGGAAGTCGAGGGAATGCTCGGCGAAGCTGCCGGCGGAGTCGTTGACTTTGACCACACACTTGTGGTCACACGCCACTTCAAGGCCCTGCCCCCAGACACTGTTTTAATCGAAGTAGAGGCCCTTGATACGGCTTTCGGCACCGGGTTCTCGCCGGAGGTAGAAGCATGCATGGAACCCGTGATTGAGATGGTTCGAAAGGAGATAGAGCGATGAGTACAGACATAACCGAGCCCGCGCTGGGGGGCGAGATCCCCCAAGAAGAAGCGCAGGAAATGGATATCGAAGAAACTTTCGCCAGAATCGGCGAGATAGCTGAGCAGCTCGAAAAGCATCCTGATCCAACGGTAAGAGAAAAAGTTTTCGAGCTACTTGATTGGGTTGAGGCGTTTCACAGAGAGGCCATCACTCGAATTGTTCATATGCTTCCCTTTGAGGCCGTCGAACAACTCCACAGCGATCCCGTGGTTAACCACCTTCTTGACACTTACATCGAGGACGACGAAGCTCCCGAAGATCTGGATGCCTTGATTGACGAGGCGCTCAATGAAATTCGGCCATACGTGCATTCCCACGGCGGCGAGATGGAGGCCTTGAACGTTGACAAGGAAAGCGGGATCGTCAAGCTCCGCCTGATGGGATCCTGTCACGGCTGTCCCTCGAGTAGCGTTACTCTAACCGATGGCGTTGAGAAAATTCTCAAGGAAAGATGGCCCGGATTTCGCAAACTCGAAGTTGAAGGGGGCGAAGAAGGCGAGGAGCCAAAAAAGCTTCTCCAAATCAACACAATGCGCAAGAAGTGAGCCTAGACTCACACGAGATTGTCTTCAGAACGCGAGCACTGGCTCAGACTCATCCGTTTACAAACCGCGGGCAGGCCTACTTAAATCGGACGATTGCTCGTGAGCGCCGCGAACAGCCGGCCGAAGCGATGGCTGATTGGGCAAATCACGCGATCACCGTTGGCTACTGCCTCCGTCGCGTGGAGGAACAGGACAATGGTCGTGATACCGCCTGGGAGGCAGGCAGAACTGCCGACAAGGGAGTAGTCGAGGCGCTGGACGACCGGTCCAGCGAGCTGGCAGACCTTATTCGCACCGACAAAGGGGCGCCATTGTTCCTGTGGCCTGAACCCCTAATTATCGAAGCTTTTGACCGGATAATCTTCGGAGAAGTTGAGCGTCGAATATCGTCCTATGAGGAAAAACTTGACGAACCAGCCTTCCAGGAGCTTGAATCGTACATTGGCTGGTGGACGTTGAAGGGCTATTGTCTTAGAGTCGCCGAGCAGTTGGTCACGTCTGCCGACAAATCCAAACAGGAGGGCAACAAATGAAACGATTTCTGGGGAAGGATAAGGGCAAGCGGAAGGACAACCAACCGCCCTCGAATGCGGCAGAAGCAGCAGCCGCCGAAGAATTGAAGGAGTGGACCTCCGCACCAAATCTCGGACCAAGCGGATGGGGCGCCCCGCCCACACCTGCCTACGAACCTCCGCCACCCCCTGCCTACAGTCCGCCTCCTCCAGCCTACGAACCTCCGGCCCCCGCGTACGATCCTCCGCCCCTAGGCTATAGTCCCCCACCCCCTCCCTCGTTTAACCCGCCAGCAGGCGGACCGGCGATCTCAGGCTCGACTGCAGGAATTGGGGCACACGCAAGTTCTCCTTTGGGCTTCGACGAAGCTCCCGGCAACGAGGAAGAGGCCGTCACCGAAATAGCATTGATGGACTACGCCTCGCGCAGCGGCGGCCGGCCTGAAGACGCCATGCTTCGCATCAACGTAGCCCAAGCCGAAAGCATGCGGGACAGGGCGTTGAGGGAGCACCTAGAGCGCCAAAAGAAGCTACAGAGAGAAAAGGAGGCGGAGAATCTTGAGGCGAAAGCGGAGGTGGCTCGGCAGCGGTTCGCAGCCCGCAGGGCTGAAGTCGATTTCGAGGAAGAGTTAGAGCAATACGAGGCCGCCGCGCCGCCAGAGCCGACTCCAAAACCGCTCACCAGCTTCGAAGCAGTAGCGGCAAAGTTCGGCCTAACCGCATCACCCTCCCCAAAACGCAAAACCAAACCAAAAGCAAAAAAGTCTCCAGCCAAGAAGGCGCTGGCCAAGAAAGCTCCGGCAAAGAAGTCCCCAGCCAAGAAGTCCCCAGCCAAGAAGTCCCCAGCCAAGAAGTCCCCGGCGAAGAAGTCCCCGGCGAAGAAGTCCCCGGCGAAAAAGGCGCCCGCGAAAAAGGCGCCCGCGAAAAAGGCGCCCGCGAAAAAGGCGCCCGCGAAAAAAGCTCCGGCAAAAAAGTCCCCAGCAAAGAAGGCGCTGGCCAAGAAAGCTCCGGCAAAGAAAAAGTAAGGACACCAGGAGGGCGAAACCAAGCCCTTGCGGTGACCCAATCCCGAATGCAGGGCCCCGGCAAGCAATTCATCGAAAAGAAAAAGCAGGAAGGCAAATCCACCCCGGTTTTGTCTCGGCTTTGACGGGTAAGTAGTTAGCAACCTACAAAGGAGGAAATCCATGGAAGATTCTAGTGTTTCGCAGGAGCCGGTACAGGTGGAGGCCGATGCCCACCCCGGCGCCACCAAAGCGGGCGACGCATCTCTTGATCAAACCCTTAGTTGCGCAGATGTAACCAACCTCGATTGTGACTACGTTGCCAAGCCCGACGACTCGGCCGAATGGGCACCACGAGGTGAAGTCAGCCAGCAATTGCTAGCGCAGATGACGACTCACGTCGGCACGCATCATCCCGACCGCGTGCTTTCTGAGGATGAGATCGAGAAAATCAGAAAATCTATTTCGAGCTAGTTGAAATAATCCTCGATGGCCTGAATTGCGGCAGGGTCGACAACCTCCCAGGGACTACCGTTCTTTTTGTTGACGGTTATCGAATTGGGAAGCAACATCACGGAATCGGTGCCGTCGATCGTTAGAAGAGACTTCACCAGCGGCTCGTCGGTTTCGTCCGACAGCTTAAAGTAACGGCCTTTGGATTCTTCCTGAACGGGCCGGTCAACCATATAGCGGCGCGCATTCGGGTTCGGCGTTTCCACCGTCTTTATCGTGACACTCATACGCCCCCAGTCTATATGGGATCCCCGCCCCATGACATATCCCGGAAATTTCCCGACAAATAGGCCGGATTTCGTTAATTCTAAATAATAAAACGGGTTAGAATACTCCTCGACATCGAGATTATTAGGAGGCGTGGCGGTGCCAAAAACTAGAGAGCCTTGTGAACGAACAGGCACTTATGTCGACGACCATGGGCATGTGGCCGAAGTTACAGAAGGGTCCCCCTTTCCCCCCTGTACCAGTGGCGATACATGGTGGTGGCATGAAGATTTACCGGTGGCAAAGCAAATGCGTTGGGAAGCTGGCAGGCCCCCCAGGCCGGGCGGCTTTGGTGACAGCTGGTAAGCCCTCTACAAATCAACTTCGGCTACGACTGCCCTGCGTTCCGACGAGCACTGACCGAAGAATCCGCCAAAATCCTCCATTAATCCCCAGCAGCCCGGGTGGGTGTAAGCGACTCCCATGATGCTCAAGCATGCCTCTTCGATCTCCGGATTGGCCACCTGAGGCCATAGGTTATGCACCTCGGCAGCTTCTTCATATGAAAGCCAACCCCCGGAACGCGATCCCGTGGCCTCATGCCACCTGCTCCACCAATCGGGTCCCTCCTCTCGACGCGGGTTCGACGCCTCGTTGCCGTCAACAGATGAAAGGAGCTCTCCCAATTCGGGAACGGCCTGCCTTGCAATATCCAAAAGGACATCAAAGCCGGTAAAATCCGGAGCGTTAACAACTGGATCTATTGCCAGGGCTCTGCGGTGCCACACCAGGTCGAACAATCCCTTCCGCCTAGCCTCTGCCTCGCCGCTGTCCCACATGTCCTCGAACGCCCTTGACCATGGTATCCCCGCCTCTTCCCGGAGCTCTTTCGAAAGCCTGTCGCGGTCGCCCTCTGCAAATAAGCGCCCCAGATCAACTACTTGGCCCGGTACTATGCCGATCAAACAAAAATTGTGGCGTTCTAACGGCCTCAGAGACTCGCCCGCATCCCCATCGAAACTTTCTTGACGCCTCTTGCGTTTCATCGTGGCCTCATTTCTCCCCTATGGCACCCCTGGATTCATAGCGCCGCTTACGGAACTCATCTTAAGGCTTTGCCGGTTGATAGTTTGCCTTAGTGCTCCACTACCTCACTCCAGATACTCTTCGATTTGCGTAGCGGCGTGTGCGAAACTGATCGGCGAGTATTCCTTCAGCTGCAAGGTAGTGCCGCCCTTGCTGCTCTCCATTCTAAGTGTCACGGTCGCTTTTCGATGACGCATATACCACCCCCCCACGCCTCTTAGTACTGCCGACAAGGCCTCCTGGCCTGAAAATTGTGAATTGAACACCCTGAGGGGCCCATCCGGTTTGCCGAACCCCGGCGCCCGTGCAAACTGGGCGTGCCGGCCCGCTTCGGCCGCCAGTTTTGACATCAATTCATCCAGCGCCTCGGCTTCGTGCTCCGGATCCTGAGGCATGACAACTGTTAGACGAAGTTCCGGCATCAGCAGATCACCCGGTGTGGTGTCCTGTAAATAGCGTTGCAGTCAGAACGATTACTTGCAGGACACAACACTAAAGAGCCTTTTTGACGAAGTTGCCGAGTTGACGCAGGTTCCGCACTTCATACATCCCATCGACATAGGGGATGAATTCTCCGGCTATTGAGTCGGACGAGCCCCAATGCTGCCGGGGCTCAGGATTCAGCCACCAGATTCTTCGCGCTTTGGCCTTGACGTGCATCAGAACTTGAGCGCCGCTCGTTCGGAAATTGTTTCTGGCGTCGCCAAGTATCAGCACACTGGCCTTGGGGGAAAGCTCGCGGCCAAAGCGTCCCCAGAATTGCACCAACGAGTTGCCGTACCAGCTCTGGCCGTCGAACTCAACCACCTTAGCCTCAGTGTCGACGCGCTCGAGAGCTGTCGCCAGATCGCCGGCGGCGGATAGCTTGTCGGTTACTTCGTCCAAAGAGTCGATGAACACGAAGGATCGAACACGCTGAAAGTTCGTGGAAAGGGTGTATATAAGCTCTAGAGTGAAGCGAGCGAAAGACCTCATCGAGCCCGAGATGTCGCAGATGACCCAAAGTTCCGGCTTACCAACTGTCGGGCGGCGAAATCTCGGCTCTAGCATCACACCCCCGCACGACAAGGATGAACGAATTGTCTTCCGCATATCCAGCCGCCCCCGGCTCGCGCGACGACGCTTTTGAGAAAGAGTTAAAGCAAGGCGCCGGCCCAAATGGTAAAGAGCCTGGCGCATCTCTTGAATGTCTGAATCCTTCGCCCAAAGAAAATCTATTTCCTCGGCCGGAACCTTTCTTCGGCCCTGCAACTGCGTTTCAAGATCGGTCCCCTGCCGGCGCCTCCGCTGTATTTCTTCAAGAACCTCTTCGTTAAAGCGGGCCATTCTTTCGTCGAAGTCCTCTTCGACAAGCTTGCGCTGAAGAGCCGACATTCCTGCGCCCTGAATATCCTCTTCGATTAGCCTGCGGATTAGGTCTTCCAGATCCATGTTGCGCAAGGCCCTGTACTTGTAGTGCTCGTCATCGATGTTAGCGCCCGGCTCAACATCAGCCTCTTGCTCAACAAGGTCCTGGGCGATTTTGCGCATCGCATCGGGATCCATGTCGCGTATCGCTCGTGCCACGCGTTCGCGTAATTCGGGTCGGTCTGCGCCGTCGTCGGGCGCTAGAGATTCGGTGGACCTTATCAGCGGAAAAAATACACCGAAAAGCTTATCGAATTGGCGCCGGTGCCCCGGTTCTTTGACAAGCGTCGTCGCCAAGGCTGCCCTGAAGGCGCTGCGACTTTCAATGGGAACCTCGACCAGGGCATCCAGAGCATCGGCGGCTTCTGCCACCGATATCTTGGCCCCTCCCCGCCGCAACTCTTCAGTAAGCCCGAGGACTCTGTCGGCCAGACTCATGCCGTCAGAAGCATCCGGGGCAATGGTGAGCCCACTCGTGTGGACACCACACTAGTCGCCGAGTCGTTCTGAGCGGGCCTTATCCATGTCGGAGGGATGTTTGAGAAGTGACCCCAACGTTAATGAAACAGACTCGGCATCCACTTTGTCGAGTCCAAGCTCGACCAGGCTGTGGGCCCAGTCAAGTGTTTCAGCAATCGAGGGCGCCTTTTTCAGGTCGAGCCCGCGAAGAGACCGAACAACCCGCACTATTTCGCCGGCTAGTTTTTCTTCGATATCAGGGACGCGTGACATGACAATTGCTCGCTCGCGCTCAAGCGTGGGGTAGTCGAGCCAAAGGTAAAGACAGCGGCGCTTCAAGGCCTCAGACAGTTCGCGCGTTGCATTTGAGGTAAGAACCGTGAAGGGCCTGGTGGCTGCAGAAAGCGTGCCCATTTCGGGGATAGTCACGCTGAAGTCAGCAAGTACCTCGAGCAGCAACGCTTCGGTCTCCATTTCGATTCGGTCGACTTCATCGATTAACAGAACCACCGGTTCGGCCGAGCGAATGGCCTGCAGCACCGGGCGTTCAAGTAAGAAGACCTCCGAAAAAATATCTTCCCAATCGCCTGCGCCGTCCTCCGAGGCAGCGGCCTGGTTGGCCAATCCACCCTGCAACCAGAGCAGCTGCTTACGATAATTCCACTCGTAAAGAACCTTGGATTCGTCGAGGCCCTCGTAGCATTGCAAACGAACCAAACGCCGGTTGGTGGCTTCGGCAACAGCCCTGGCCATTTCGGTCTTGCCCGTGCCCGCGGGGCCTTCGACCAACAGCGGCTTGCCTAACCTACCTGCTAAAAATGCCGACGTTGCTGTGGCCTCGTCGGCAAGGTAGCCAACCCTGCGAAAGTCTCTCGACAAACCTTCAATCGACTCAAACCACTTATTCAAACGCCCATCGTCCCATTCTGATCGGTGGATCCCGGGCGCTCGTAGCCAATTGAATAAAGGGTGTCCCGAACTCTTATTCGTTGCGGGGCAAGCAACTCGTTTTGGATTGTATTGTCCAGCAGGCGGCCCGCTCTGTCACGGGCTTCGTCGCCCAGTGTTCCATGCGCGATCATTCGCGCCTGCAGGCCTGCCAGAAATTGTTCGTGAGGCAACTCCATAAGAATCGAGAGCCATGAGTTGGTAAGACGACTTGCCTGCTCGTCCGGCAAGTCCAGCATTGCCAGGTCAAGCTCGGCCAGTGCCTCAACCCTGCGGGGGTCCGGAAGGGTTGTGTAATCAGCCAGCCGCTCCCGGAGCCGTTGAACCATGGCCTGGTCGTCCTCCTCGCCCAACAGACGAGCAAAATGCTCCGACCTTGTGCCTTGTTGGCCCAACTCCTTGAGGCCCTTCTCGGCCAGCTCAAGGTTCTTAAACACTTGCTCCCACTGCTCGCGGTGCATGCGAACGTCCAGAACCATTATTGCCTCCTCGCACGAGGCGACAGCGCGGCGAAGCGACATGGTGTCGCCGATCTGGATGTTGGCAAGGCCAACATTATTTTTCGCAAGTGCGTATTGGAATGGCCAGCGGGCACGCGAATAGACACGCAGAGCGTGACTGAAAGACTCGGCCGCCTTTTCGGGCTGGCCGACTGCCGTATAGGCAACTCCCAGAGAGTTATTCAGCAAAGCCCATTGATAGGGAAACTCTTGAGGGTCGGTAAGTTCTAGTCCCTCAGCGTAAAATTCGATCCCTTTCTTAATCTCCTCCGCGTCAGACGACCCGGCATGAGCCTGGCCAATGTTATGGATCACATCAATTCGCTGGCGCAGGAACTCTGGGCCCGAGAACGCCTGAAGAGCCTTCGTATAGGCGTCAATTGCCTCTTCCCGCCGGCCGAGGTCAACCAACGTCAGCCCAAGGTTGTTCACGTGTGCGCCGTACTCGCCGGGGTTGACCTGCATCGGCACCATATCCGCAGCCTTTGTGAAAGCGGCGGCGGCCTCAGCGTAGCGACGCAATTCTTTGAGGACTATTCCCAGTACGTTCTGCGCCCTTGCGTGCTCCAGCGGCTTCAGGGTTGAGTCGAACAAGCGAGTGGCCGACTCCAGTGAAGCCAGCGCCCGACTGAGATTTGATGGTCTATCGCCCGTGGGGGCCTCGGCGTAGGCCACTCCCAGATTGAATCGCAGCACTCCCCGCTCAAAGGGCCTCCCATTTGGCAGCTGCTTGATTCTCGTTTCCAGCTGCTCGATACGTTCCTGGGCAACCTCGGCCTGCTCCTCTTCATTGGCCGGCTGCACCGAATGCTTTTGATCCGCCATTAGCTCCTGCTTGCTCCGCGAAGCCTGGCGGCATCTGCGGCCTCCTCTAGAGGGGTGGCGCCCGAGGCGTTTACCTCAGACGGATCAAGGGCGCCGATGGCCGCGTCGACTACTGGAGGAATCGAGGCTTCGTCCCGATCGAGCTTAGCTGCCTGTGAGGTGGCCCCAGAGCGATCTTCTTCAAGCATCTGGTGAATTATCCGAATGACCTCGGGAACCGCCAAATCAACGGCTGTGGCGACTATTTGGCTCAATCCAATCCCGTAACGCTCAGCGTCCTCGGGTTGGCCGCCGATCAGGACAAACCGCCTCGGCAAAACCTTGAGAGCCTTGGCCAGCATGAGTGCCCGTTCAGGTTTTGTGTAGTGCATGTCGGCCAGAAAGTCGTATTTAGTGGCGTCGTCCATCTTGTACACGTCCTCGACTTCGGGATCGATAACCATCACCGTGCCCGGCGGCCGGCCCTGATCGCTGGCATCAACAACAATCAGCGCGTCGTAGCCGGCGCTGATTTCTTGAACCAGGTGAATCCCGCCCGTGCCGGTTTCAACAACTGTTACCTCCGGCGGCAAGTCCATCCTTTGAAGCCGGTGGGCAACCGCAACACCAAAACCATCGTCGCCCCACAAGACACTGCCAACACCGGCCACCAAAATCTTCATCTACTTCAGTCTAGCCGTCAGGCACTAGTTACGCGAAGAAGCCCCTCCGGAAAGGAAAGGCTTCTTCAGTGAGGTCAGTATGGCTTTAGTGCCGTACCTGATTCCTCCCTGGGGGCGGCCTCATGACCACCGAAATGATGGTTCTCGGCGTCTCGGGGACCCTGGGGCCCGTATCCCTCAGGAGGCCTTGTTTGGTCATCTTGGTGAGCTTCGTCGGACAAAGGCAGCTGCCGTCGTGACCGTAATGGTCCGGGTCAACACTTTGTATCGGACACTTGCGAAGCCAATCCATATGGACCGTTGCTAACTTCCTTAGATGATGCTGTGGCTTTCCTGCCAGGGGCTCCATCCCTATCCTCCCATTCTCTTGTTGGATGCCGGATGATTGATCATTGAACCGCACAGTTCATGCAGGGATCGAAGGAATGGATGACTCGTATCGCATCGATTCCCTGCAAGTGACCCCCTCGGGCCTCTTCCAAGATGGGGCTGCCGATCAAGGCCTGCTCCATGGGGCCAGGATTGCCCTTACCGTCTCTTGGAGAAACATTCCATGTGGAGGCACCTACGATCTGATAATTTTTGACATGCCCCTTGTTGGTGTGAACCCAGTGACAGTTCATCCCGCGGCCCGATTCGGTCAGGCCCGCGCCCCAAGTCTCTTCCTGGGGGTTTTCAAAGTGCACCGAGCGCATCGTCTCGCCGGTCCTCGTCAACTCGAATCCCTTTAGCAGAGCCACGGCCGCCGAAAGGCCAGCGAATGCGACTCCGTAAGCATCGGCTCGCAGGCGCTCAAGGGTGTTGTTTTTCTTGGGGATCTTCCATTCCACGACCGTTTCGGGCAGAAAGTTCAGCGGCACAAGAATCTTGACACTGTGCCCCGTTGGCTCGATCAGAAAGTTCTCGGCCCCGGGGATCTCGGCGGCCGGGAAGCTGTTGTCCGGGAAATCCTTGCGGATTGCCGTGAACCAAAGCCTGCCCAGCGGGGTCGATTCAAGAACCTCGCCGCGCCATCTGGGAGCGGTGCACCATGAATACTTCCCCTGCCGGTCCGGCGCCTGGGGCTTCGGAACCAGCCGGGTCATCGCGGGATGCCTGTCCGGCAATGCCCCATAAGGGGTCCCGCTACCCGTCTGCACCTGGTCGTAGAACGAGTGGTCGACGAATTCCTCGATCCCCTGATGAACATCCAGCAGGTTCTCAGTGACCATCTTGCCGTCGATCATTACCCCCGGCGAAGCCAGCCGGGCTCGTCCGGTCTCGTTCAAAGACTCGAAAGAGTTGTTGCTGCGAACATCGTCCCAGCAGCCGGCGTGAATGAAGTTGGCGGGCCGTGCACCCAAATCTTCGAAACGCTCGTCGGCTTCGTAGAGGAAGTCAATGAGGTCGTCCCACAAAGACACGACGACCTTTACATAGTCAACCGAAAGGTAGAGTCGGGTGAAGTAGTGAACGAAGGTTTCAATGGTGAAGATCGACGACTGGCCCCCGGGCGTCATTACTGAGGGGTGGGGCCACTTACCGAACAAAAGCATGATCATCTGTTGGACCCGTCGCCCGGCTGGAATCGTCTCGGTCCAGTACCGTCCGGTCACCGGAGTCATTCCTTCCATTAAATCGGCAATGGTCTGGTAGCCGTGAATTGAGGCGCCCGGCGCCCTGGTTTTTTGAGCCAACGCCCAAATGCGAGGGTTGGTGGTTGCCATGACCCCAGCGCAATAGTCGGGGCCGGCCTTGACCGCAAGGTGGGCTGCGTGGATCCAAATGGCCTCGGTTGCCAAGGCGATGTTACGAATGGCGGTAGCCATGGGCGGAGGGTTGAGACCCCAGGCCTGCTCCAGCGCCATCGCCGAAGTGGTCATGTGAATTCCCCCACACCAACCGCAGGCTCGGGAGGTTAGATCCAAACAATCGCGCGAGTCGCGGCCCGTAATTATTGACTCGTAGCCGCGATACAAATTGCCCGACGCCGCGGCGTTGGTGATTTGGGATCCATCGGTTTCGACTTGCACGCCGAGAGCGCCCTGGACCCTTGTCATGGGATTTAGCTTAAGGATCGTTCGGCCACGGCTGGGGGCTTTACGAGCTGCCGCCTGCGTCTTCGCCAGGGCCGGCTTTTCTTTAGTGAGTGTTGCTGTATCCGCCATTGATACTCCCCTCTAGATGGAAATTTCGTGATCTTTAGGCAACCAATCCATGAAGTCTTGGTTCCAAGGCGAATTCTGGACGTTTGGAACAACTTCTGCAATAGCGACAAACCGCATCTATATGCGAATTACATATAGCTCGGCCTAGCCCGCTAAGAAGAGATAATTTCGTTGGTCAGAAGGCGAACGAGGTGATATTGGCTGGCCTGGGCTTCCTGAATCCGAGGGATGTAATCGTGATCAACGATCACGGCTATATCGGCAAGACCCCTCGCAACCGTCTCGCCGCCGTCGTAGCCCACGAAGGCCAGGGTCTTCATTTTGCGACGCCGAGCCTCTTCAAGAGCCCCCAAATGATTGCGCGACCCGCCTGAGGTTGAAATTCCCACAGCGACATCGCCCGGCTGCCCAAACGCGATCAGTTGCCTGGCAAAGATGTTGTCGAATCCCACATCGTTGGCCACCGCAGTAATTACGGCCTCCTCATTTGTTAACGACATTGCGGGCAACGGCCTCATGCCCGGCGGGGGAAACATCAGGTCGGTTACCAGGTCTTGGGCATCTGTTGCCGAACCACCGTTTCCAAAGGCGAATACTTGGCGGCCCTCGGCGAACTGGGTTGCCAGAAGTGTGGCCGCTTCAACCAGATCGTGGGGGCGCTCCGCCTGGCGTGCCCTAACTTCAATAACTTCCTTGGCTTTCAAGATGATCGAACTGCGAACTTGTTCGAGGACGGAATCGAGCCCCTTTTCTGTCCCCGACAAAAATGGGTACAGAAATGACGAAGCCCCAACATCGTGGTGACTACCGCCGGCGGTTCCCTCGAGCAGGCCGCGGTGTTCGAAAAATACGTGGACCAGCTCCCACAGAACGTGATAGAGAGTCTCATGAACCTCTTGGACAATGAATGGATCGGGCTCGTCGCACTGAAATACCCACTCCACGCCGGGGATGGGCTGGCCTGGACCCACAAGAGCAAGACTCATCATCCCGTTTGCCGAAGCCTCCTTGAGCGCGGCAGCGACTGCGCCGACCCCCGGATCATCTGAGTACAAGGACAAACCAATCGCAATGTCGTCGGGCCTGCCGAGCAGATCAAGCGGCCTCAAAAACACCGAGGCCGGATCCTGCTCGCTTAGGCCCAAAAGCGTTGGAGAGTCGTTTGGGAAAGCGATTGCCGGAAGCGCCTTTTTACCGACGATGACCGGGTGGACGAACTCAACCGCGATATGTTGAGCGTCGGTTGCGGCACCGCCGACTCCGAAGGCCAGAATCCGTCCGCCGTGATGAAATCTGAGCGCCATCTGATGGCATGCCTGAGCCAAGCGCGAACTCTCCTTTTCAAAGAACTCGCCGACAACGCGCTCGCGATGACTGTAGCCGTCGGTAACCAGTTTTTCAAGGGTCTTGTCCACTTATCCAGCGTACTCCGTCAAGGATTGGGAGTAGGATTTGGTCCCCGTCTTCAACTTCGCCCATTACGACGCAAGGCCACTCGCGGACATGACCGCAATGCCGCTCTCGGAGTAGCAGAGCGATGAGACAGGGTCCAGCCGCCCTATATCAGCTCTCGGTAAAGGGCTTCAATATCTGAAACTACTCTTCCGGCACTGAAACGCCGAAGGACGTCTTGACGGCCTGATTCAGCTAAGCGGTGAGATCTCTCGGCGTCTTTCAATGACTCGGAAATTGCGGTCGCAATCGACTCAGGGTTCCTGTCCCCGACGAGAACTCCGGTCAGCCCGTTTTTCACAACACTGCGCACCCCGCCCACATCGGTTGCTACCACCGGCCGGCCGCAGGCTAGGGCCTCGATCAGCGAGACCGGTGTTCCTTCGTTTCGACTGGTCAGAACAACCAGATCCAAACCGCGCATCAATCCCGGAACATCGCTCAGCCATCCGGTGAAGTGAATTCGGTTCGCCAACCCGAGGTCTACCGAACGGCTTTGCAACTGATTTCGCAACTCGCCGTCGCCGATAATGGCCAGATCGACATCAGGAAGGTTAAGCATCGCTTGCAGCAAAACCTCATGGTCTTTTACCGGGGCGAGTCTTCCGACGATTCCTATTAGCGGCCTGCCCGCGGCCGTGCCGGTTCGTTGTCTTAGGCTCGCATCGGACCCTTTTACCAATGCGTGCCTGCTGAGATCAATTCCGACTGGGATAACGCGGTACTGGTCAGGCCTCCCAACACCCAAGCCCAGCAGCTCATCCCGCATTTCCTGGCTCACTGCCACCAGCACATCTGTTCTTCGGGCAAGGCGCCGCTCGACGTCAAGGAACACCTTCGTCGCGGCAGAGCTGAAGTATCCCTTGAGGACGTGACCGTGATAGGTGTGGACCAACTTGGGCCGAGCCTGCCCCCTCGAAGCCGCCAAGCGTGCCAAAGTACCCGCCTTGGCCATATGAGTGTGCACCAGCTTCGGTTGCTCCTTCTCCATGAGTCTGCGAAGGCCCCGAAATGCCATGGAATCATTCAGCGGAGAAATGCGGCGAACCAACGGCAGGCGTATCGGCTCGATGTCCGGATCCGTTAGTTCGCCTTCGACAGACGTTGGCCGTCCCGCCACCAAGATCGAGGGAAACTTATGGTTGAGAGCTTTGGTTAGAAGCAGCGCCTGGCGAGCCGGCCCGCCAATGTTCAGCCGTGTGATGACCCGAACTACTTCGGCGCCTACCTGATTTCCCCTTTGACGACCGCATGGAACTTAACCGATGCCACCGCCCTGTTTAGACCGGGGACTCGCTCACCTTGCTCAAGGGCCTTGTGAACCCATGCCGGAACTTTGAAGCTCTGAGGAACGAAAAAACCTCTCCAGGTGACCTGCACGAACCCGGCCTTTCGAACCATCTCAACTGCGGTGCGAATACTGGATGCCCGCGGATTCACATCGACCAGAATCTTGACTCTGGTTTTTTCCTTCATCTCTGCCAGAGTCCTTGCAGGGTGATCCACGTAGTGAAAAAAGGTCCTCATCATTGCCAGAGTTACATCGAAAACCTTGTCGTCGCCCGATAACCCGCGCACCTCACACGCGTCGCCCACCACGAACTCAGCATCGAGTCCCTCCCGGCTTAAGCGCCTCCGGGCGGTTTCGATCATTTTTGGCGAAAGATCAACCGCGGTTGCCAGCAATCCCCGGCGGGCGAGCTCGGCGGTAACCAGGCCGTCGGCGCAACCTAGTTCGAGGACCGACGCTCCAGGTTTAACCGGGGTCCCCCAGCCCAGGACCAGCTCGGCTTGCCGGCGGGCGACTGCATCTGGATCGGCATGAGTACGTTCGGCATAGGTGCTCGCGCCGCGATCGTACTTTTCGGCCACACCGCTCTTATCCGCTTTCGGGCCGGGGGGGCCGTCGTCGCCGGACGGCGCCTCAGACACCGGCTTTGGTTTCCAGGGGACCGCCGCGGAGCTTTGCCGCCAATTCTGCTGCCGTCATTGATAGTTCCGATCGCTTGCGAAGCGTTTCGACCACCCGAACGGCCACGCTCCTGGCCCGTTTGTCGAGATCGTAGTCGTGCAGATAATAAAGGTGATATTCATGATCACCTACTCTAAGGCCTTGGCGAGCGCCGAGTAATTGTCCTTTCAGCGTGTCCCTAAGCCCGGCGGTGGTGGGGACTTCTAGAAGATCGCCCCGCAAGAAGGGGGCCTTTTGACAGTCTCCCGCCTTCGCGGGTGGGGAGTCATACCGCAGGCGGTAAGTTCGAAGAGTGCAGTCGTATTCGAATTTACGGCCGGCCAGCCAGCGAGAAATCTCTGGGTCAACCGCCCAGCCTCCCGAAACAAATCCCTTTGGAACAACCCCGCAGCTTGCTAGGAATTCGTAGTCACGCTCAAGGCAATCGCGGATGTTTTGAGGAGTGAGAACCGTCCGTCTTGGCCGGCCGGGCGCCCTCACGTAGAAATGCGAATGCTGCCCTATCTCATGACCTTGGCCGACTAGCCAATCTATCCTGGGCCGCAAGTCGTAGCCCAAATTGATTGCATTTTCAGGGTTAACAAAAAGGGTTGCCCTTGACCCCCGCGGCCGCAGTTTCGTGAGCAAACCCGTAAGCAACCGCCATGTGTGGTCCGTCTCCAGACGCTCCGCGTGAAATGTAAGGCAGTAACACTTCACTTCTCCAGCACCGCCTCTCGATACACGCTGAGCGTTTTGGCGATCATTGCATCACGCGAATAGACGGTCTCGGCCCTGATCCGTCCGGCGGCGCCGAGTCGGAGGCGGAATTGCTCGTCATCGGCAAGTTCGGTAAGAATCCCCGCTAGCTCATCAACGGCGCCGGGGGTCGCCAGAAGGCCGGTTTCACCTTCTAGAACCAATTCGGGAAGCGATCCGACCCTTGTTGCAACCACCGGCAAACCCGCTGCCATTGCCTCGAGCGCAGCCAAGCCGAACCCCTCTCGTAGCTCAGGCATGGTTGGAAAGGCCAGCACGTCGCAGGCCCTCATGAACGAATGGATGTCATCAATGTGTCCCGAGAAAGTTGCCGCCCCTTTGGGCAAGAAGCGTTCGGCGTAGCTCTCGAGTTGCGAACGTAACGGTCCATCCCCTGCAACAAGTAGTTTGAGGTTCGGGTGTTTGCCGATGGCCTTCGCGATCGCGTCCATAAGGAAGGTATGTCCCTTTCCATGAATCAGCCTTGCCGCCATCCCCACGACCGCGTCCTGGGCAGTAAGGCCCCAAATGCTCCTCGCCACTTCCTTTTCGCTGAGCGTCGCATCCCACGAAGATGCACGGATACCGTAAGCAACGACACACAGACGCCCCGGCGGAGTGAGATGGTTTTCTGTGAGGTAGCTTGCCACGAAGTCGGATATCGCTATCCTGCGGCCTGCCAGTCTCCCGGCTATGCGAAACGGAATGCGCGCCGGGAGCCTCGCATAAAAGTCATGGGTGCTGTGCACTGAGGAGACGGCCGGCACGTGAGCGAAGCGGGCAGCGACCTGCGCATACAAGTCCGCGTGTATCAAATGCGTATGAACAAGCTCCGGATTAAATCGCCGGATTTCACGGAACGAAGAGCGAAACAACCCGGGATTTAGGTCGGGGCCAGCAGGCAGAACCACTGTGTCGATGCCGGCCCGGCGCATGGGTTCAACAAACCGACCAAATTCTTTTTCTCCGAAGACGCACATTCGAACGTCGTGACCCTGCTCGGCCAAGCCGGGCAGCAGTTCCAGCAGGTGCCGCTCGGACCCCCCGATCCCCGCGACCCGCTGGAAATGAAGAACCTTCACGTTTACCGCAGGCCGGGGGCCTCGAACCAAGACACCGTCGCCTCTACCGCCTCGTCCCACCCGGCCTCGGGCTGCCATCCAAGAATTTTCTTCGCCTTCGAAATGTCGGCGTTCGTGTGACGCACATCACCGGCTCTTTTTGGGAGCCGGATCGGTTCGAGCCGCCGGCCCATGACCGAGCAGATTGTTTCGTAAACCTGATTCACCGATTTGGCCCTTCCGGCGCCCACATTGAAGACCTCGCCGCTTGCTTCGTCACCCGCCTTCGAGGCGGCCAGATTAGCCGCCACCACGTCGTCGATAAATGTGAAGTCTCGGGATTGTTCACCGTCCCAATGCACTTCCGGGGGCTCGTCACGCGAAAGACTTGATATGAACGAGGGGAAAACGGCCGAGTACAAGGATTCGGCGTGCTGGCCCGGTCCAAATACATTGAAATACCTAAGAGACACGGTGGAGAGACTCCGGATCCTGTTCCACACCCGGCAGTAATACTCGCCCGCAAGCTTGCTCACGGCATACGGCGAGAGAGGATTCGGAGCGGCATCCTCGCGATTCAGTCCTTCACCCTGGTCCCCATAAGCGCTGGAGCTGGACGCATAAACGACGCGATTTACTCCGGCATCGGTGGCTGCGATCAGCACATTGAGGGTACCCTGCACGTTACAGCGGTCTGTCAACGTCGGATCGTCTAGCGACCTGGGAACGCTGCGGATCGCTGCCTGATGAAAAACAACCTCCACACCCTGAAATGCTTCGCGAACTGCGTCCAGGTCCCGAATGTCGGCCCTGATCAGATCAGTGCCGTCCGGAACGTCGGCTTCCCGTCCGGTGATGAAATTGTCCAGAACTCGCACGTGCTCTCCTTCCTTCACAAGCTTGCGAGCTATCGAGGACCCAATGAAACCGCCACCACCGGTCACAAGGACAGTCATGAGGGGATGGCAACCAAAACTGTAATCACGAACGCAGCCTACCTATTTTCTTCGGGGGAGCTTGCCCGTGCCCCCGAGCTCCCCCAGCGACCTTTGCTACTTCTCGGGCCCAATGGCTAACGGAGTGGTCGTTTTTGACCCTAACTCTGAGAGCCTTGCCAGTTTCCAATCGCTCGGTGGCAGAGGCGGCCGACAGGTCTTCGATTCTGCGGGCGAGTTCGGTGGCGTCGCCGTCGGGAAACCAGGCTCGTACCTGGAGTCCTTCGAGAAGGGGCTTGTACACGAGATTCGATGCGATCACGGGCCTGCCTGAGGCCATAGCCTCGAGAACGACTTTGTCGCCGGAGCCCTCGATCGTCGTGCTGACAAGACACGAGGCCGTCGCTATCAGGCCGGGCACCTCGGTGTGTGTAACCGCTTGTTCAATAAACACGGTCTTTTGAAGCCCGAGTTCATCTATTAACAATTTGAGCCAGTCTCGATAAGCCCTCTCCCGGGCGTTCGTGGCAGGCCCGACTATCCTAAGAGTCGCCTCGCGGGCGTTGCCTTCCAGCAACGACATCGCCTTCACGGCGGTCTCGAGACCCTTGGAAGCCGACGTTCTACCCAGAGCCAGCAATTTCAGCGGGCCCTGGGGAGGAGGGCTTGGGGTTAACCGGGCAATGTCAATTCCCTGGCCGATCACCCTCACCTTCGACGATCCTCCGGGATAGGCGCCAGCGAAAGAAGTGAGAATTGCGTCTGCCAACCGCTCGGCGAGCACAAGCGTTGCATTCCGAGCCGGATGCGCGTACCAAAGGATCTTTCGGATCCCCTCAAATTTCGCCAAAGGATACGCGAGGTTGAGATATATGGGGCACATGTGAGCCAGAATCGAATCCGGCCTGGATGCGGATGTGATCCGTCTGAGCGCCTTGAAATACTCAATTGCCCGCCCAACCTTGCCTATGGCACGTTCCTTTCCTAACGACCAGACGGCAACATTTGGCAATTCGATTGTCGTCCGTGCCTCAAGAGCGATTACGTCCAGGTGCGCGCACTCGGCCGCAAGGGCCTCGATCCACGTGACGACAAAACCAAGCACAGGGTCCTGGGGGTCCAATAGTTGAGTAACGAAGACCAGACGTGGTCGTTCGTTCGGTGGCGTCAAGGCTCGCTAATCCAGCGAGCGACTGCGGCCATCCCTTTGTCGAACTGCCCGGCGGGATCGGCCGCTCCCACGAATGCATGTCCGGCTCGGCCCATCGCCTCACGGCTTTGCGGGTGCCCAAGGACATCAACCAGTGCCTCGCCCAGCGCGGAGGCATCTTCTCGGGGGAATAACAGACCATTCTTGCCGTGATCTACCAGCTCCGGGATGCCCCCGGTTCTCGCACCCACAACGGGACGCCCCCTTGCGAATGCCTCAAAGATGACCCTGCCCAATCCTTCTGAGCGCGATGGAACAACGACAACGCAAGAATCATCGATGAGCCTCAGAACGGATTGCCTCGACAACTTCCCTTTGAATTCAACGCCGGGGCCCAGCCCCATGCCCTCGGCCCTCTTTTTCAGGAACACCTCCATGGATCCACTGCCCGCGAAGACCAACCTTGCTCCAGGGACCGCCCGGACCACCCGAGGCCAGGCTGCGAGCAGGATGTCGGGACCCTTTACCGGCTCGAGGCTGCCGACGAAGGCTGCTTGATGACTCAGCGGAAAGGGGGCTGGGCCAGTGGCCAAAAAATCGCTGAGGTCGACAAAGGCCGGAAACTTTTCGATTCGCCCTTGATAGCCGGCCTGCCTGACAAGGATTTCGGTAAAATCGCCTACCACCCTCACGAGGCCCGCCCGATCCAACGCCACTTTGGCCGCCTTTTCCGCGAAAGGCGCCGCTAACCGGCGAAGCCCCTTCCCGTACCCTCGCCCTGCAGTGCGCCAATCACCGTGGACCTCAATAACGATCTTTGGGCGGCTGCCTCGAGGCTTAAACATCGAGGCAGCCAGCGCCGCAAAACCTTCGTAGGGGCTTTGGCAAATGATCGCGGCGGGAACGGAATTAGTTGCCTCGCGCAGGGCCTTTCGGGCGCCCGCGCAGTAAAAGAGCAATGCTGCGGACCATGCCATCAAGGGACTGCTCGATGACGGCAACTTGATCACCGAAACTTTCAGCTCAGCGCCGTCGGCGGAGTCCAGCGACATGAAGACCGGATCAAGGCTTTGCCTGAGGATCCTGAGCTTCTCCTGGCCCTCGGGCCCCCGAAGTCCTGCGACACCGCCTCTGCCGAAAAAGACCGCCGTCGGACGCACTTGGCTCATTCGACCGGCACTTTCATCAACAACCATCCCATGAAAATTCCGAGAAATATCAAGCCGCTCATCAGCATGGAGGCGGTCAATTGTGGTGAGTAGGCAATGATCGCTCCCCCCCACCCGAATCCTGCAGCGCCGACCAGCAGCAGGCCGACAGCCGCCTTCGGGGGGATCCCTGTTTTCACAAGCCGGTGCGAAATGTGGTCCCGCCCGGGTTGAAACGGCGAGCGGCCCCGCCTCATCCTCGAAATCGAAACCACGAGTGTGTCAAGGATGGGAAGGCCCATCACGGCCACAGGGACGAAGAAGGTGATCCTCTCGATATTGTCGAAACGCAGTTTCAATCCAAGTACAGCCAGCATGAATCCGAGGAACAAACTCCCTGCGTCACCCATGAAAATTTTGGCCGGGGGCCGGTTGTGCCAGCCGAATCCAAGGGCACAACCTGCGAGGCCGGCGGCGAGGCTTGCCACAAGAAATTGGCCTGAAAAAGCTGCGAGGAAGAAGAAGGATGCCGAAGCGATCGCCGCTGTTCCTGCACTTAGCCCGTCCATGTTGTCGAGCAGGTTCACCGCGTTTGTAATCCCAACTATCCAAGCAACCGTTAAGAGCAAATCGATCGGCAGGTTATGAAACATTTGTACGCGTACGCCCACCGCGTACAAGGCAACGCCCAGACCGGCTTCCGCCACGGCTTTAAGCCAGTTCGGCGCCCCGCGCAGGTCGTCCCAAAGGCCCAGCGTGGCCAGTGCGAGCGCCCCCCCCAACACGACCCCTACTTCAAGATCGGCGCCCTTAAAGCCCGCTATCGTGCCACCGGCGAGTATCGCCACGGTGAACGCGACAACAATCGCCATTCCGCCGAGGTACGGAACCGGGTCTGTATGAATTTTGCGATCGGCGGGTGAATCCACCAGGTCGAACTTAAGGGCGGCGAGACGGGCCAGTGGAGTGGCGCCAAGAGCGCCTAGAAGCGATGAAGCGAAAGCGGCTAGGTAGCTAAGTTTCAGCGGGCGGGACTTCGACTATTTGACGACGAAGACGCCCTGCATGGTATCGGGGTGAATCGAACAGTGAAAGTGAAAGGTTCCAGCCTTCAGTGCAGGCACCTGGTATGTAATGTCTCCGGGCCCCGTTAGAGGCGGCTGTTGAGCCGGAAATATCACCTTGGAAGACCCGTGGCTCTTCAATATTTCGAAATTGTGGGGTACGGCCTCTTTGTTGTTGAACGCCACAGTGAAAGCCTGGTCCGCAGGGACCCCAAGGCAGGATTTGTCAAACTTCAGGTTCTCGGCCGAAAGGGACAGGCTGTTGCCCGAAGGCTCACAGGGGGCAGCCTTGCCCTCCATATGTCCGCCTTCAGATTGCTCTGCTTCAGGCGCCTTTTTCGGATCCTTGTCGGCTTTGCCGCCGCAGGCCCCCAGCAGCAGGATTGCCACAAGCGCCACGCACATCTTTGTACCGCTGCCAGCTTGCTTTAGGGTCTTCATACCTTAACCTCCATCATCTGTTCCATGGTGTCCAGCAGGCCGCCGATGGCCTTAACCGCCGGACAGTCCGGAGCCAGGTCGATCACAGCAACCCCTTCACGATCTGCGAGTCTAACTGCATCGTCGTAAGGCACGGTTCCCAGCATGGTCATGCCCAACTCAACGGCGAACTTCTCGACTTCAGCCGCCTCTGCCTCATCCCGCACCTTGCTGGCTATTCCGTAAATTTTTGGTATTCCCAAATCGGTCGCAAAACCTAGAGTCCGGCGCGCAGTCTCGAGAGCCTTGCGGTAAGGCTCGATGACCACGCAAAGCATATCGATGTGACGGAGCGTTCCGTCTGCCCGAGATAAATGCTCAAGACCGGCTTCCATGTCGGCAATGGTGAACTGATGGCCTTCGGATATCAGGTCCCCCAATAAGCCACGCACGGTGGCATGCTGGCCGCACGTTCAGCCGCCGCCCGCTGCCTCAACACGAGTGGCGATAACGAGCGTCACCCCATCAGCCGCCGGTACCCCGTACTTGGCGATCAAACTCTCCGCCGACACCGGCTCGACCCCTCTGATCATCTTGGGGAGGGCTGTCACCTGTGCCAAATCCTCGTAGCTAAGGCCCAGACTTGCGCCCAAGTTTGGATTGGAATCACAATCGAGCGCCAGGGTGGAGTAGCCCCTTCTGGCGGCCAAGCGGGCCAGAGTGCCCGACATCGATGTCTTGCCGGTGCCGCCCTTGCCCGAAATCGCGATTTTCATCTTAAGATCATAAGCGATGTCTGAGCCCGGCGAGAATACTCGAGCAAACGACGAGGCATCGCCAAAGGTACTTTCGGTTGCCCTGCTTATGTTCGGGCTGTGGGGCTTGGCGGCCCCCTACCTCAGTACAGCACTGGGATTCGTCATCCCCGTCCCCGCGAAGGTCGAATTCGTGGACCATGTGGTCCCCGGCATCATCATCCTCGGCGTAGCCTTGTTTTCAATTTTTACCGGCCGCCTTCCGCTAGTCGGGAGCCTAATGGCTTTGCTCGGCGGTTTTTGGATGACCATGACCCATTTGCCGGCGCTAAGAGATGGGTTTCGTCACATCATTCCAATTCAAGCCGCGCTGATTCATTCACTGCCCGGCCTGGCGATATTGGCTGTCGCCGCCGCTATGTCCATCAAGGCATATAAGCTCGCGCCTTAACCGACGAGTCTCGCGCCGGCCGCCCTCGCCAGAAAAGGGATACTGATCAAATGAGAGTTGCTTTTGTGGGCAAGGGCGGAGCGGGCAAGAGCACTCTTTCCGGCAACCTTTGTCGGATCCTTGCCAGTCGCGGCGAAAAAGTCCTGGCTCTCGACGCCGATTCAGTCCCCGGCATGGCTTACAGCCTGGGCATCGAGCCCAAGGACGAGTGGCCTCTTTCAAGCGGCGCAATATTCGTCCCAAAAAAGGGCTGGGAATTGGTAATCACGCCGAAAGAAGCAGTGGAGCACTTTTCGGCCCCCGGGCCCGACGGCATTCGCTTTCTTCAGTTCGGCAACATGTCGGGCCGAATGACCAGGGAACAGCAAGCTTCTGCCATCGTCTTTCTTCGGGTGGTCAAAGAATTCGACACCAAAGGCTGGTCGGTCGTAATCGACCTGGCGGCCGGGCCTCGTCAGGCCTATTTCGGATGGAGCGGAGAAGTCAAAACCATCCTGGCCGTTGTTGAGCCCTCGATGAAGTCCATCTTCACCGTGCGACGCATGCGGCGACTGGCCGATAAGCGCAAGAAGATTCACATTCTGGGAATCGCCAATAAGGTAGCCACTGAAAAGCAACGAACTTTCATTCGAACCGAACTCGATAAGCTGCAAATTCCTTATTGGGCCGAGGTTCCGACGGATCGGACACTCGCAGCAGCGGAGCGTTTAGGGAAGTCGGCGTTTGCCGGGCGCCGGTCAAAGGGAATCAGGGCCCTTGAGGAAAT
This sequence comes from Actinomycetota bacterium, assembly GCA_051005875.1. GTDB lineage: Bacteria > Actinomycetota > CADDZG01 > JAHWKV01 > JAHWKV01 > JBPCIX01. The sequence continues at coordinate 30,384 of JBPCIX010000059.1, forward strand.
CGCAGATCGCTTGATGAACGGCGACTCGCCGGTGTGATGTTACGCTTGGAAGGCACACTAAGCCGCTAAACGGAGGAAAATCTTGCATATAGCAGTGATGGGCAAGGGTGGCTCCGGCAAGACCACCATTTCAGGCGTTCTGTCTCGCGCTCTCGCCCAGCAGGGGCACAAAATACTGGCGGTCGATGCCGACACGAATCCAAACCTGGGCATTTCACTGGGGCTTGGGGCAGACAAAACCTTTGATTTGATTGCCGCCCGCCAGGCGCTTGACGACGAGCCCGGCAAAGCCAAGCATGCAAAAACCATGGAGCAAGTGATTGAAAAGTTTGGCGCCGACGCTCCCGACGGAATCCGGCTTGTGCAGGTAACGAAAGTCGATGCCCCCAACCCGGGCTGCGCCTGATGCGGCCTTTCGACTGAGCAGTTGCTCAGGGACCTAGAAAAACAAGCGAAGCGAATTGTGGTGGCCGACTTCGAGGCCGGAGTTGGAACGATGACCCGCACCGACGCCAAATTGCTCGACGTGGCGATCGTCGTTGTCGAGCCCTACATGAAGTCAATCGAAACGGCCAAGCGTTTGGTCGAAATAGTGCGCTCCAGCGGCGGCAAGCGCACAATCGTGGTGGCAAACAAGATCAGGGGCGAAGAAGACCTGGAGTTCATCCGCGAAAAGCTGGGTGGGGTGGATTTGGATATCGTCGTCCCCGAGGATCGCAATATCGCTGATTCCGATCTTGCCGCCCTCTCGCCCATAGACCGCAACCCCAACTCGCCGGCGGTCAACGCTATCCGGGATCTCGCAGCGCACCTAGCCGCCTAGTTCTGAACTAGCTCCTTTTGAGGGCCGATTTTTCGCCGGACGCGCTAAAGCAGTTGAGAAGGTTATCGACACCCGTTATCTCAAGAATCCTCATAACGGCGCGAGGCCCTGGAATTATCGAAAGCGACGATCCGAATTCCGTTCGGCAGCCAGCTTCTGCGGCGAGGATCAGTTGAAGGCCGGCTGAGTCCATAAAGGTGAGGCGCCCCAGATCCAAGACTATTTGCTCGGGAGCCGACTGCATGGCCAACTCGAGTTCCTCATTGAAAGCTTCGCCAGACATGATATCGAGCTCACCTGCCAAATGAATGAAGACCGTCTGCCCATCCCTGTGGGTGTCTACATCAAAGTCGTTAGCCACAATCTCCTCTCCCTTTTTGCACTCCAATTTTAGCACTACTCAAAAACAGTGCAAGCAGAAATTGCCCGCGCAACTTTCCCGAGAGCTTCGTCCGAGACATTCTTCGCAGAAGGAGCCTAAAAGGATTTTCTAAACAAGGGGGTCCTAGGTTAGAATTTTTCCTAACATGGGACGAATTCGTTGACGTTCGGCCAACTAAGGACTTTTCTTGAGGTCTCCCGCCATGGCTCCATACGCGCCGCAGCGGCTTCATTGATGGTCACCGAGCCCTCAGTTTCGGCCACAGTGACCTCGCTTAGCCACGAGATAGGCGTCGATCTTCTGCAACGAGACGGCCGTGGAATTCGGTTGACCGCAGCGGGCTTGCAGCTGGCCAAGTACGCTGCCGAAATCTTGGGACTGGCTGAACAAGCATCGAGCAGGGTCCGGGAGGCCGGCGGAAAGACCGGGCGTCTTCACCTTGCGGCCGTCACAACGGCTGGGGAGCATGTACTGCCGCCGGTCCTAAAGCTCTTCAAGGAGCAACAGCCAAAAGTTCAGATCTGGATGGAAGTGGGTAACCGGGTTTCGCTTTTTGAATATCTGTATTCAAGACAGGCCGACCTCGCAATTGGAGGACGCCCGCCGGCAGACTCGAAAATTGCAGGCGAGCCCTTTCTTGAAAACCGCTTGCTGATTGTAAGTGCCCCCGACCATCCGCTGGCCAAAAAAAGAGCCCTAGAACCGGCCCAGCTCGCCAATCAAACCTGGCTTCTCAGGGAGAGTGGATCGGGGACCAGAGAAGCCCTGGAAGAGTTCCAGAAAAAACATCATATTGAGCCCGGCGGCACGATGACGCTTGGGAGCAACGGGGCGGTCAAGCATGCCGCCATCGCGGGTTTGGGCATAACCATGATTTCAACCCACGCCATTGCCGCAGAACTTGCATCCGGGACGCTGGCGAGACTTCGAGTACCGGGGACCCCGCTTAAGCGGGAATGGTTTGTGAACTATCTGGCCGACACTCCCCCGCAAGGCAGCGTCCTCGAATTTCTACGCCTACTGAGGTCCCCGGCCGCGCGCCGGGCAATAGACCAATGGTTCGGCCCGGCCAAAAAATTCGTGGCATAGGCGGCTGAGAGCGTTCCTGCGCCGCGTTCTGAGAGCGTTCCTGCGCCACGAGCGCAAGGCGCGGGCTTGCGCCGCGTTCTGAGAACGTTCCTGCGCCACGAGCGCAAGGCGCGGGCTTGCGCCGCGTTCTGAGAGCGTTCCTGCGCCACGAGCGCAAGGCGCGGGCTTGCGCC
>JBPCIX010000060.1:0-13280 GCA_051005875.1 Actinomycetota bacterium
ACCCGGTAACAATCGGATTACTGGCCCATTTGAATCATACCGACGGCGAGCTTGCTGCTATGTACCTGCAGGCAACCCAGATGGATCTCAGCGCCGAGGAGTGGAGGAGGCTCTTCCCGGAACCCTAACCGCGCCTAACCGCTCACCGCGGGTCCTCGAGACCAACCGATACCCGCGGCCTGAGTAGACTCGAGCATCTAATATCGGGCCACCGCCCCGAGGAGGAAGGACCTATGCCCGAATGGTTCAGACGGTTTGCTGAGATTCCCGGTGTGACGTACGCGTCAGATCCAGACATTGACCGGAGCATGCTTCCGGGTCACGACTCCGTCCCAAAGGTCGAGAGGTGGTCCTTCGAGGGAGAGTCGACGGAAAGCGTGATGTGGGGCGAGACTTCCCAATCCCCAGCAGGTCAATGGTCCTCGCAGATCCCGGAAAAACCGAGCCTGAAAACTCTTGTTTCGCACCTGAAGGAGGTACTGGAGCTACCCGGAGACGGTGGCGACTACCACTTTGCTATCCAAGGGTGCGTTTCGGAGTTGTGGAAGTTGAGGCGCAGTGATCCAGGAGTTCCGGCGGCGGTAGAAGACCTGTGCTGGCTCGACATCCGTCTGATTCAGGCTCTGACCCACACGATCCGGCACGAAAGTTCCGAGGAAACGAACTATTATCAGGTCGTAGCATTTGAACGCTTGATTGAACTCTACGAGCGAGATGGATTCATCCGCGAAGCGTTGGAAGTCGCGAAACTCGCTAAAGACTTCGGGCAAGGCGGAAATGACTTCGATCGCTTATCGGGGACGTTGTCGACACTCGAGGCCGAGGATGCCTCCTGAGGGTATTGCGTTCGAGCTCCTATCCTCGGACTCATTTCTTGAGTACGCCTTCCTCAGATGGATTCTCACACCTGCGACTTCTCTGGACATCGTCGGCCACGTTGTGCCCCAAAGAGAAATCACCGTGGAAGGAAGGCGCTACAGACTTGACTATGAGATTGTCGGAGCCGAGAAGATTTTCGTCGTGGAATTGGATGGATTCGAATTTCACGGAAATAGATACGCATTTAGTTACGATCGCCTTCGTCAAAATGATCTTCACGCATCAGAACGCGTGGTCGTTCGATTCTCGTACGATTCAATTCGCCGCGAGACGCGACGTTGCGTTGAACAGCTTCAAGCGATTCTGCGGTTGGATCCGCTTCTTCGGGGCCTTGTGTTGGACAGCCCAACCATCGAGCAGCCAGATATGGACCCGGACCCTCTATTCGCGCTTAGCCGTCCCGAGAAAAACAAGCACTTGATGATGGATGGGTATTTTAGTCTTGAGCGGTTCGGTTTGGAGACGCGTGAGACGGGGGTTCACCCAGAACGGCCGTGCGGCGGGATCGCAACGGTCAGAGACGCACCTTCACGCCGACATGTCGGGGAGTGAGGTGACAACCCTTGTTTTCAATACTAGAACCCAATAAGTTGCCAGGCGGTGAGCGTCAGGCCATTTGGGCCCACCTCAACTCGATGTATGAACGAGAAGCCTCACAAGCGTCCATCCTAGTTGCATCCGCAAGCATTCTTTTTACTGTGATCGGCGGGGCTTTCCTAAGTAACCATCGAGACCCAATACTGACTCTTGCAGCCCCGTTGGTGGTTCCGATATTTTACAGACTTTTTTTGATCATTTATCTCCATTCGCGCACAACGGGCGCCTAGTAGTCGAAGATGTCCTGCGGCAGCTTCAGCTGGGCAGCCCGGCCGTAGTCGGCAACGTTGAGAAGGTCGGGTCTCTCCATGGATGAAACCCAGATTACAGGCTTAACTCAGGTGTTAAGCAGAGCCATAATTCGACGGTTTTTCGGGCTCCTCTCGTCCACGTGCTCTGGCCTGAGCTTTTCGAGTGACTCGATGTAGCGACCCCTCCGCTTCGGCACTTTGCCATCCGACGGCTTCGCCCCGGTCAAGACGAATCGCGGGACAAGCAACGCAGGGCCAAGCTCGTCCTTCCAGAGCCATTTGAAGAAATTTATCGGTCCCGTAGCGAGCCGGTAGAGCAGTACGACGAGCCCGGCGAGCAGCGAGGGCACCAGGATCGGCAGCGCCACGATTGTCGCAATCGCAGTCGTGTAGATCGCGGGGGCACGATGGAATCGGGTGACCAGCAAGCTGGCAAGGATTATCGTCCCCGCGGCGGGTATGAGGGCCAACAGGAGGTAAGCAAGTCCTGTGAGCCCTATCGTAGCCACTGGGCAGGCGAAAAACTCGAGGCTTGGGATCCGTCGAGGCGAGGCTGGAAAGCAGATTGCCGGAGCCCATCGGGCCATGAAAGAGGGAAACGTTCGCCAAAACGGGCTGAACCAGAATCCGGCATAGGCCAGCACCAGCAGTAGGTAGCTCCAGATATGCAGGAACGTCACCCCCAACATACTTCCCCAGCTGACAGCGGAGCCCATAAAGAATCTCCGCAGTCCTTTGACCTTCAGCTCCCTCAAGCCATCTCTGAAGACTTTGTCGGCATCGAAGCGATCCTCTTTTGTCTCCAGGGTCTGGCAAAGGAAGTCGTGAACGACGGCTGCTTTCGTGTGCACTCCGTAGGTCGGTACGAACCAGGTGAATATGCCTGGAATCGAGGCCAGGTCCGTCCGAAAGTGAGGAATCCTAAGGGGTACGCAGGGGTCCGGTACGAGATGGGTCTTCCCACTTGGGTCGGTGTAGGAAAGCGAGGCGGTCAGCAGCCAGAACTTGTCGCCATCTTCGTCGAGCCGGATTGTGTTTGGATCAAAAGACATTGAGCCAAACCCTAGCCGCAAATTGCTAGTCCTACAAGGTCCACCCCTTTCGGCGGTGTTCCAGGTGCGCATCCACTGGGCGGCTGCCTTTGCGGTCATGCTTGCTGCGTGGGGCTCTCCGTCGCTGTCGAGCGACCCTTCGCAATGAGGTGCCCGTGCCTAGGAGTGCCCAGCCGCTGCCTGCCCGTACCGGCGTTACCCTTATTCGCACTGTTGACGGCCTTCGTAAGCCCGCTTCCATCCATTTTCGGAAGCGTCCACTCAGCCTTCAGCAGCCGGCGACCCTGGGGGGCCTGGCTTCCTCAAGCCTCACCCGCAGGTTTCACCTTCCACCTATTAAAGGGTGAAAAACAAGCCCGTTTTGTAACGCCTGACGCGCAAATTTTCGGCCTGACATATGCCTGACGCGCTTCAGGCCCAACCTCGCTCAGCTTTTTCAGATGTCCATTTCGTCGGCCGAGGGCTCGGACGACAGAAAGAGGACCCTGCGGGCGAAGCTTTGACGGATGGTCAGAACGAAAAGCCAGCGGGTCGTGTCCATTGGGCATCCTTCTGTCGCCCCTCGTTAAGGGCACGATCTGTCAATAGGACTCAAACAGCGTCCTGGCTCGGAGAGTGCTTGTCGGCCATGGAATCCTTCCCATGTTCTCTTACGGTGCCTTTCGATCAGCCCGCCGAATAGGGCCAAACGAGCGAGATTGTAGCCAAGTGCTGAAACGAATCGTGCACAAATAGCGCGGAAACAAGACTGTGGATGTTGTGGCTCCAGTTTTGGGACGGATAGGCCGATATCATCTCCGCCATTAATTAAGGAGAGGAATCGGTGGGAGGAGAGACGGGGGCTGCGCCCAGGGCTTGGCGTCGAATCTTGAAGCCGCCTGACAACTGGGTTGCGGCGGAAGGCTCGGGAACGCTCCTTCGCTTTCGTGAAGAAAAATTTTTGGTTCTACGTCGTGTTCACCGCGGGCATGGTCGTGGTTCTTACTCCCGTGATCTTGATGGCCGGCCTGGCTCAACGACCTTTTGTAGTTGGATTTCTTTCAGCCACAGTTTTGTGGGCGCTCGTCTTTATTACTTTGGTGTTGGATGGTTCTTTCAACCTCCGTATCGGAACCCTCGCGGAGAGTTGGACGGCGGATTCGCTGGACAGGTTTCGAAAGCAGGGTTGGAACCGCGTCGATACGGTTGACCTCGGCGATCACGATATTGACCATGTGTTGATCGGGGTGAGCGGGGTTTACGCAATCGAGACCAAGTATGTCGGCGACGGTCAGTTGAGCTGGCGGCTGCCCCGTGCAGCGCGCCAAGCGCGGGAGGGCGCTAGGACGATGACGCTCTTTTTGCTCCATCACGCCGACGTGACTACGAAGGTCTTGCCGCTGGTTGTTTTTTGGGGGCCAGGGGCGGATGAGCTGAAGGCGCCGCGGGTGGTGGACGGGGTCCGGGTTATGGGGGGGCGTCACATTGAGGATTCGTCGTGGGCGCCGGCGGATAGGGTCGTTCTGTCTGGAGCGGAGGTTTTGGCGGCGATGGGGGCCCTGGGGGTTCAGCGGCAGGATCGGGAGCGGTATGAGGCTAAGAGGAGGCTGGCGCCGGCCCGGAAGGCTTCCGTGACCTAAAAAGGGGTCTGGCTGCGACGTTACGGATTGGTCATTGTATGATCAACCGTGACGCGTGCCGTCATCGCCCGGGTAGGTTGGCCAGGTGGTGGCGCAGAAGCGGGTCTGCTATTTGCGAGCGACCGGGGTGGGGGCTGTCGATGAAGCCGGCGAGTTCAAGTGCCCTTAGGGCGCGCCGCGCTGATGAGGGGGCGAGGCCCGGATAGGGCTGGTGCTTTTCACAGAGGTCTCAGTCCCCATCCGCATTTGGTCGCCATTGTAGAGACCTACGATAGTAAGTTCCAAGAATTGATTGCTAAACGCGTTCGCACTCTCCCAATAGTTCGGCAGGGGCGGTTAAGCATCTCGTTCGCTTGGAAGTCCAAGGCAAGGTCCCCAACCTTCCATGTTCGGACTTACCAGGAGGGACTTGCTCTTCGGCTTTCTTCCGTGGAGGGTGCGGTTGCCTCGGCGGCAACTCTGCTGCATCTCGGAGGAGCCACATCGGACCAATTGAGAATTTGCAATTTGGGCGGTCCTATCGACGTGACGCTAGAACAAACAGAGGATGGCCTGCTGTGGACTCAGTCTGGAAATGCCACCTACATATTCGGCACCGAAATCGAACTTGGTTCCATCCTCAAGCCGAAGCTGGCAGCATTTAACCGTGTTCTGTTTCAGGAAGAAATTGCGGCATACTCCGTTTCCCACCAGAATTTCACTAGGGAATTGGCGGTTACCGACGCCTTAGGGGGGTAATTGGTGTGGACGACGAGGCAAGGGGTGGCCTACGGTTGCATATGAAACTATTTGGCGGATGGACGCATACTCTTCGAGCAGGATGTGGGAAAGGATGAGGCGCATCCCATTGACGCAGACGCCACGGTGCTTTCGGAGATGCACGCGTAACAAAAGAAAAGGAGATTCGTAATTGCTAGACATTAGGATAGGGGGGTCTGCTACCGTTTGGAAGCCTAAGGCGTGCGGCGACGAAGTGCTTGCCGGTGCGGCCTTGGTTCTGGATGGTTTTCGAAATGACTCCTGAAATTCAACCCCCCGACCAAACTACCCACGAGCGAGACTTCACAATTACAGTTCTGGGCCGCACGCTGGAGCATCTCGGAGTCCAGATGTACAAGCGCCGGGATGTCGCTGTGGCCGAGCTAGTCGCGAATTGTTGGGACGCGGGGGCGAAAAACGTCGAAATTGACCTTCCGGGCACCGATAATTATGATCCGCTAGTCGCCGAAATCACCATCATCGATGACGGCGAGGGAATGACCGACGATAGCGTACAAGAAAACTATCTCGCAATCGGCCGCAATCGTCGAGCTGAGGCGCAGCCAACGGCGGGGGACCGAAAGGCAATGGGCCGTAAGGGCATCGGCAAACTTGCTGGTTTTGGCTTGGCCAAGAAGATGGAAATCATGACCTGGAGGTCCGGCCAGGCCACTTGCCTCGAGCTCGATGTAACTACTCTCAAGAGAGCCTCTGGTTCCGTTCACGACATTCCCGTTCCCGGTACAGTGGGACCAGCTCCACCAGAGATCGACACCGATGCTGGCACGCGGCTTGTTCTTAGGGAACTAAAGCATAAAACGCGTTTGGACGACGAGGCCCTGCGAGGGGCTTTGGCGCGCCGATTCAGTCGAACGGTTCGCGGGCACATGTCCATCAAGGTCAACGGAGTCTGCGTTGAGGAGCCGACCCTTGCTCTGGAGATTCGAGATCCCATCGAGGGAGAGAACGAGGAAGAGCTCCAGCCCGAAGAGACTGTCCGGTGGTGGGCTGGCTTCAGTGAAAAAGTATTGCCTACGGAGCTACAAGGTTTCACGGTTCTAGTTCGTGGCAAGACCGCGCAAGCCCCCCCTTATTTTTTTGGCGTCGAGAGCACTGCGACGGCCCAACATGGCACCAAGTACTTGACCGGTGTGATCGAGGCAGATTACCTGGACGATGGGGACGATGACGAATCCGACCGGATTTCAACTGACCGTCAGGAAATTGATTGGGCCGATTCAAAAGCCCAATCAATGAATACCTGGGGTGGCGAACTTGTTCGACGACTACTACGTCTTCGCCGACAGCAACGAGAGGATAAGGCAGAGAGCTACGCCGTTGAGGACCCTGATCTCGCTTCAAGAATGCAAAGGCTTGACCAGTCCTCGTCAGAGCAGGTTCGCCGCTTTATCCGCGCCCTCGGGGCCGGGGATACTGATCCAGAGAGGATACGTCCGCTAGCCGACACCATCGTCCGAGCCTATGAATACCGACAGTTTCACGATTTTATCACTGAGCTTGACCAGATTAGTGATGAGCCCGAGCAGCTCCAGATGACCTTAGAGCATCTGAGAGAATGGAGGGTTCTTGAAAGCCGAGCCATTCTGGAAATAGTAAAAGGTCGACTCGAAATTGTTGAGAAATTCCACAGCATGATAGTTAACGACTCTTCCGAAACGGCTGCCTCGATTGGAGCAGAGAATCTTCATGATTTAGTCGCGGACTATCCTTGGCTAATAAATCCCGATTGGCAGATCCTTTCTGAAGAAAAAACAATTACCAGCCAACTTCGGGAATGGGGTAATGAGGACATTGTCGATCCGGAGGACCGCACACGCTATGACTTTCTCGCCTTGAGCAGCGATTCCAATATAGTTGTATTGGAAATCAAGAGGAGCGGACATGCTGTTAAGCTGGAGGACCTCCAACGCCTTGAGCGCTACTTAGAGCGGCTAGCCCAAGCCCGACCAAACATACATGGTGCGTTCATTTCAGGAGAGGGCTACGCCCTCACTGAAAATCTTATGAAGAATTGGAAAGATCGAGACGACATAGAACTCCTACGCTGGGCGGAAATCCACACGAAAACGCGGAAGTATTACGAACATTACCGAGCTGTGCTGGAGGGCGATGTCAAGAGTCCCCATTTTTCAGCCAAAGTCAGCGAGGTGGCCCGAACCCGGGAGGTCGTCGCTAGCGGGTCCTATCGCGGAAGGGCGCGAAGACAAAAGGGATTGGGTCCTCAGGATATGGTGAACGAACCGTCCGGGGAGACAAGCTGATCTGATCGACGGAGAAGAACTGAAGCAACGGCACTCGAATGAGCTTTGCCAAATGGTGGCGGCAGAGCATTGCCAATCATGGCTGCAAGAGCGAGCTTCCCGGCCATTGACGAAAACTCATATTCCATTGGAAAACCTTGAAGCAAGGCTGCCTCTCGCAGTGTAATGGCGCGATCTTCAGAGGGATGGATAAACCGGCCTTTGGAAGGGTTGTGGCAGCCTCCTGTGATCGTTGGGGCGACGGAATCCCAGGCCATCCTTCCGTAAACATCCTTGAAGCCGTCAATTCGATTATGACAGGGAAGTTGAACTGCAGTTCCTAGCGCCCGACGACTCCCACCGTCCTTAGGTATCGCCTTAATGAGGGCCTTCACGCGCTCCGAGCGGCGCTCCGGGAGGTCGTGAAGCCTGTCGCCGGACTTTCCAGCTTCAGGCAAGGTGCCTATCTGTGTCCGAACAGTAACCAGGTCCCCCTTCCTCGGCAAAGGAACCTGTGCTCCCATGGCCATCATGAGGACGAGGCGCTTGCGCCTCTGGGCAACGCCGTAATCTGCAGCGTCGAGAATTCTCACGCCTCCTTCGACACAAAATCCTATGTCACCAAGATCATCTGCTAGTCTCTGCAATCTTGCGTCTTTTGCCAGCCCAGGTACATTCTCCATCAGCACCGCGCGGGGTCTAATCCCTCGGACAAAGCGTCCGAGTTCCAGGATCAAGTCGTTGCGATCATCGTAAACAGACGATGATTTTCGTAACGTCCGAATGGTTGAATATCCTTGGCAGGGGGGACAGCCAGCAACAAGGTCCACTTCGCCAACGTCGAGCTTAAGGGCGCTTAGGATTTCCAGCGGGCTCAGTGTTCGAATGTCCGAGGTCCACAACTTTACTTCCGGATGATTGAGTTGGTAGGTTCCGGCGCTCAGGGCATCGACTTCTACGGCACCCAGGACTTTGAATCCTGCTTGCTTCATTCCCAATGTCAGGCCACCGGATCCCGAAAAGAGATCTATTGCTGTGAGGGTGCGAGAGCCTCTGGTCCGGTCCGCAGTCACGCAGAGAGTCTAACGGATCTTCTTCCGTTTTCTTGGAGAATGACATTTGCGAGGCCTCTCATTGCTTGCGCCGTCTTTCAAAGGCGCCTTGGCATAGGTCTCAATATTTCGGATACGACCCGGCAGGCAGGCAAACCAGTCTCGGGCTCCCCAGCGGCGTCACCGCAACCTACGGATACGACGGGGGTTCCAGGTTGACCTCAATCGCCTACAACAATGGCCCGACCTCCGTCGGAGATCTTCAGGACTCCTTCGATGAAACCGGCAAAAGGGCCACCGTCCCGGGATCACTTGCCCGGACCGGAATCCCTCAGACGCTTTCCTCTGCCGGCTACGACCCCGCCAACCGGCTGACAAGCTGGTGCCCGGGGGGTCAGCTGGCGCTAGCCGGGTAATGCGCGCCCTAGATTTGAATGAGCCCACACCGCAAGGCTAGGCCGACGGCCTCGCCGTGAGATCTTGCTCCCGTTTTGGAGAGGATATTGCGAATGTGGGTCTTTAGAGTGTGCGGACTTATCGAGAGCCCATTTGCGACCTCCTCTATCGGCCGCCCGCCCGCCAGGACTGTCAGGATTTGAATTTCCCTAGGAGTTAGGTGTTCAAAGCGTTTCGCAATCGCCAAGCTTTCGTCGGCCCTGGTAGTTAGGTGCTGAACCATATGACCCAATTCCTCTATGAACACCGGGACTTCGCCCCGATTGGCCTTGCGAATGGCTTCTGCGAGCTGGGACAAAGATATGCTCTTCGGCAAATAGCCGCTCGCTCCCGCCCTCAACGCTGATTGGATGTGATCGGGTCCGTGGAACCAAGAAAGAACGAGAATCTTCACGTCCTTAACTCTGGCCAAGATGCTCGAAAGGACTACTGTTGCATCCATTCCGGGAATCCAGTGATCCAGAAGCACAATGTCGGGAGTCCACACCGCTGCAGCTTCCACCGCTGCAGGTCCCGTCGCCGGGAGTTCTTCAAGCGTCCACATGTCGTCCAACCGGGAAAGCATTCCGGCCAGACATTCGGCAAACAAACGCTGGGAATCGGCAATTAGGATTGTTTTCTTTTCCACTCCGCCGAGGGTAGCAGCGGATGGGGGCGTTGAAAGAAAAATACCTCTTAAGAAGTAGAGATTCAGCGGAGATTCAGCGACGGACCCGTAATGCGACCAATTTGGGCTGACAACCTGAAGATACCTCGAAAGGAGTATTGACTAAAAAGGTGAGCCATAGAGAATAGATTTCGTTCAGGACAGTCTGGACACTTCTCAGGAAAGAAAGGGAGAATCCAATGAGGAATCTCAGCAAGGTTTCAGTCGTAGCAGCTGCTTTTTTTGTACTCAGCACCATGATCTTGGTTGGAACCGCCGGCGCAGCCCATGTGTCCTGCGGCATGACGCTCACCAGCAACACCACCTTTGACTCCAACGTCACAGGTTGCACCCAGGGTCTGAAGGTTGGTGCCCCCAGCATCAAGATCGACCTTAACGGCTTTAGCCTAGAGGGTGTATCCGGTACGGCCGGCGAAGGCGCCGGCATAACTACCAACGGCTTCGGAGGGGTTAGAGTCACCGGCGGCACGATCAAGTACTTCGACGCCGGCGTAGTCATCGAGGGAATCGTCCTTGAGACCGGAGTTCCCGACACCATCGACGTTGCGCTTACTGTAGGCGGAGGCAGCAGAGTCGACCACATGACGGTCGAGGACAACATTGGCAATAACCTTTCCGATTTCGGCGACGGCATTCTGATTCAAGAGTCGAGCTTCAACAGGGTGGATCACAACACCGCCAGGCACAACGGCTTCTATAGTGGAATTGGAACTTTGGGCCCCGTGGCCAACAACGAAATAGATAACAACACCGTCGTTGACAACAACGTGGATCAGACGGCTACCTTCAACCAAGACGACGGTATCCGGCTCGAACCGAGGGCAGTCAGGACCTCGGTGCACGACAACACCGTTACGGGCAGCGGGCTCGACGGAATTGCCAACTTCAACCCTTCGGTGGGCAATGTCATCAGGAGAAACTACGTGGCCGGCAACGGAAATCACGGCAAGTCTCACCGGCCCGGAGACGGAATCCGGTTGTTTGTTCCCGACCAGGCTGTTGTTGAGGAGAACACAATCTGCGCTAACGCCGGCAACGGCATAGTTGTCGGTAACCTTGCCGGTACTCCGGGCAGCGGCGCCAATCTAATCACCAACAACAATGTAGGAGCTGGCACCGTGGGGTGTGGAGCAAACGCCACTGCCGGCGTCGCCGCCACCTACGACCTGAACGACCAGGCCATGAGCACGCCGGTGCAGCTTCCGCCGACCCCGCCCGGTGTTCCCTGCCTGACCAACGTCTGGCGCGGCAACTTCACGGCGGGCGACACGTTCAACCACAACTGCACAACCAACCCATAGTCGTAACGGGTTGAGGCTAATGAAAGGACCCGGCGCTTGTCTGCTCTGCGCCGGATCCTTTCTTTGCGCCGGTTAGTAATCTCTCGCAGGCGGGCCGGGTACATTCGTCAGATGAACTCCTTGCCGTTATCGCGGGTTTTGCGCTTGCCGTTGGTTCTTCCGCCTCAGCCACGGACGCCCAAGAGTCGCAGGAAGGGGCGGGCGCCGCGGCGACCGTTGAGACTCTCGCGGGCCCTTGGTGCGGTCAAAATCCCAAGGAATACCGCGTCGGCGCCCTTGCCGTCGGGCCTACTGGGCCGACTTATTTTGAAGTGGGGCCCCGCTGGGAGGGGCTTGTGGCCCAACTCGACCCTCCGACACTACCTCGGCCACCTTTTCTGAAGAGATCGCTTTGCGCCGGCCGCTTCTAGTCGCATCTTTGATGATTCCGCCGACAGCACCCTCGCATTCTGCGATTTGGAGATTACGTTGGTCAGAACAACCGTGGCGTCCATCCCGGGGATCCAGTGATCGAGAAGAACCACGTCAGGGGTCCATGTGCCCGCCGCTACTACCGCTTCTGGTCCTGTGGCTGGCAGCTCCTCGAGCACCCACATTCGTCGAGCTCAGCCAGCATCCCCGCTACGCATTCGGCGAACAATCGCTGAGAGTCAGCAACTAAGACGGTTATCTTATCCACCCTAGCGAGAGTAGCAGCGAAGCGCCACTTTGAAAAAAATATCTCTTAAGTAGTAGGGACTCCAGGCGGGATGCCTGCTATCGTCCCTGAACAGCCCTGGTGGATGCACTAGGCATTCCCGAGGCCCCTCACAGTCAAGATGGAAAAACTAAGAAAAATCATTCCTCTTTTGGTGGTGACGTTAACCCTTGCCATCAGCCCTGCTTGGACGCCGTCAAACGCTCAAACCACAACGGAGGGGCAGAGCAGCGTCGCTACGGTGGAATCAGTGGCTGGGCCCTGGTGCGGTCAGGACCCAACGGACTACCGGGTCGGCTCTCTGGCAGCCGGACCACAAGGGCCCATTTATTTCGAGGTTGGGCCGCGTCAGGAAGGCCTCGTGGCTCAACTTGACGCGGCAAGCCGGAGGATCAAAGGTTTTTACCAGGCCGGCCGGCCCGCTTCGCTTGACCCAGGCGGAGTGGGTGTCGGCGGCGCTGGGGGCAGATTAGCTTCTGACGGGGCGGGAGGCCTGATTTATGCTGCTAACGACCGGATAATTCATAGAGGGCTAAACATTGGGTTGAAGCCGGTTGCGGGTGAAGAAAGTAGCTCGGCCACCAATACTTCCGGCAACGGGGACGGCGGCCCTGCCCTCATGGCAAGGTTCAACAAGATACTGAGCGTCACCAGCGATGGAGCCGGCAACGTCTTTGTGGCGGACGAGGTGGATGCAAACACAAGTCAGTTCGTAATCAGAGCCATAAACCTCGGAAATAAGTCCGTCGTCTTCTATCCCGGGACTGCCGGTGAGCTCGAGGTCGCGCCAGGAGGTATCGCAACCGTCGCAGGGGGCCGAGGGGTCAAAAACGGCGAGAAAGTCGGTGGCAAAGAGGAAGAAGGTGGCGCGAAGGAGGAAATTCTTCTCGGGCGCCCTCCCAGCTTGGCGGCTTCAGCCGGTCTTCTTTACCTCGGAGCTCAATGGAACCAGGGGGCGCCGACGGGGCGCCGACGGGCACGATCAGCCATTAGAGTTGTTAACTTCGGGGGTGCGCCGGTGGGCGCCCACGGGAAAACTGTTGAACCAGCAGGGATTGAAATTATCGCCGGAGGGGGCCCCTCCGGCTACGGGGGAGACGGCGGACAAGCATCAAGGGCCCGACTTTCCAAAATCAGCGGCCTGTCTGTGGATGCTTTAGGGAACCTATACGTTGCTGACAGCGGTAATCATCGCGTCAGAAAGGTGAGCTCGACCGGTGTCTTGACGACCATTGCAGGCACCGGAAAAGCCGGGTTCAACGGGAACGATCGTCCTTCGCTATCCGCTCTTTTAAGTTCTCCGGAACAAGTGCAAGCTGTCGGGAATCTGGTCTACATTTCCGACAGCGAGAACGATCAGGTCAGGGTAGTGGATGCACAGGGGCAAATACGAGCCGTTTCAGGCAAGAGGCTCCTGGATCATCAGCGTTGCAATGTTGGAACACTCGGCGAAACAGGGCTTATCCCGCCCCCAAAGACGGTTCATCCTACGGCACTGGCTGTCGCCGGCAACGGTGACACCTTTTTTGCTCTTAGCGAAGCTGGCTCAGTAGCCCGCCTGAGCTCCAGAGGCAATCTCAGCCCGGCGATAGGAGATCCTAAGGCCTGCTCGGCCGCCGGGGGGTGCGAGATCTACCGCAGGCAGGACAGATCGGGTATCACAGCCCGGGTCGGCATTGTGTCTGACTT
>JBPCIX010000061.1:0-7343 GCA_051005875.1 Actinomycetota bacterium
GGAGACTATTCTCGCCGCGTTAGAGCGACTTCGAAGGACGAGGTGGGCGATTTGGCACGCGCCTTCAACGCTATGGCGGGGGAGCTGGCCGAAGTTGACCGCATGAGGCGTGACCTCGTGGCCAACGTTTCGCACGAGCTGCGGACCCCAATCAGCGCGCTTCAGGCGGTCCTTGAGAACCTCATCGACGACGTTGAGCCTCCAGACCCCGCAACATTTAGGACGATGTTAAAGCAGGTAGAAAGATTGGGCCGGCTGGTGGAGCAGCTCCTGGACCTTTCGAGACTTGAATCGGGGACGGTCCCTTTCTCCCCACAGCCCTTCAAAGTAAAGGAGCTCCTGGAGCAGGCGGTGAAAGAGTCGAAGCTGAACTCGCCCAATGTCAAGATCGACCTCGACGTCGCCCCAGGCGGACTTGAGGTCGAAGGTGATCCGGAAAGGGTTCACCAGGTAGTCGCCAACCTTCTAGAAAACGCGGTGAGGCACTCACCCGCAAATGGCCAGATCCTGGTAAAGGCCCATGGCAATTCCAGAGGGGTGACGATTGAACTCTCCGATGAGGGTCCCGGGATTCCGGAATCGGACAGGGCCCGCGTGTTCGAGCGCTTTTACCGATCCGACGCGTCCCGGTCTTCCAGCGGAGGAGCGGGGCTCGGGCTTGCGATCGCCAGATGGATCGTAGATTTGCACGGTGGCGAGATTCGGGCCGAACAAGCCACACCCCATGGGTGCCGAATGGTTGTTTTTTTGCCCAGCCCGGCTGTTTTAGGGCGCTAGGCCGCTATCCCTGCACGCTCTTGGGCGCAGTTAACTGGCGAGCGACCTGTCTTAGGCAGCTAGCCCTGCACACTCTTGGGCGCAGTTAACTGGCGAGCGGCTTCGCGGGCCATGCCCACCGCTGCTGCGGTCAGGCCGATCCAGGCAACCTTTCTAGCCATCGACTCTTGTTCGCTCATCTCGGGGAGATCCTGATGAAAGCCCCTGGTCCAAACCTGCTCAACCGCCATCAAGGCGAACTTTGCCGCCAAGGCGCCCATGGCCAGGGCTAGGACCTTCCGAGCCAGCCCACCTTTTCTTTCTAAATTCGACATTGAACCGCCTTTCTATCAGCCTCAAGTCTACAGACCTATTGCCGGTGTAAAGGGGTGCCGGCAAAGGCGGGGCCATGCTCTGCGAAGTAAAGTAGGGAAATGGCGGATGTAATTGCAGTTGGAATGTTGGGGTGCGGAATTGTTGGTTCTGCCGTGGCGCGCCTTCTGGACGACCATGCCGGCGAAATAGCCGAGCGAACCGGCGCCAGACTCGAGATTCGCAAAGTAGCCGTGCGAAATCTCGGCAAGGAACGCGACGTGCCGCTGCCTCATGAGTTGTTTACCAACGATCCTGCCGAGGTAACCGGTGACCCGGAGATCCAAATTCTTATCGAGGTCATGGGAGGAATCGAGCCTGCCCGGACCTTTATGCTCGAAGCCATGCGCTCGGGTAAGCACGTTGTTAGCGCCAACAAAGAGTTAATCGCCACCTTGGGCCGGGATCTGTTTGATGAGGCCGAGGCTTCGAAGGTTGATCTTTATTTCGAGGCGGCCGTCGCTGGCGCCGTCCCGATAATCAGGCCCCTGAAGGAGTCTCTCGCAGGCGAGCGCGTGGACCGCATTGTGGGGATCGTCAACGGAACCACCAACTACATTTTGACGAGAATGAGCGAAAACGGCATGGAATTCGGTGAAGCTCTAGCCGAGGCCGAACGCCTTGGCTTTTCAGAACTTGACCCCACGGCCGACATCGAGGGCTTCGATGCAGCCGCGAAACTTTCGATCATGGCCAGCATTGTTTTCAATGCCCGGGTTGTGGCCGGAGATGTCTACCGCGAGGGGATTACGAAAGTTACTGCGCGAGATATTTCGTTTGCCAAGACCCTCGGTTACACGGTCAAGTTGCTGGCGATTGCCGAACGCATCCAAACAGACGGCGAGGCCGATCAAATCGCAGTCAGAGTGCACCCGGCGATGATCCCCGACACCCATCCCTTGGCCTCGGTCCGCGACAACCTAAACGCCGTCTTCGTCGAAGGACCCAACATCGGGGAGTTGATGTTTTACGGCCGGGGGGCGGGCGGGCCACCTACGAGCACCGCGGTAGTGGGCGACCTTGTGGCGGTGGCTCGCAATATCCTGAGCGGTGGCCGGGGGCCGGGCTGCACGTGCTACCACCATGTTGCCCGAATCCGACCTATGGACGACACATCCGGCCAGTACTACATCCTGCTCGAGGTCTTCGACCGGCGGGGGGTCTTGGCTCAGGTTGCCCAGGCATTCGCCGACAACGACGTAAGCATCAAAAGCCTCTGGCAAGAGGGCCATGGCGCCGAAGCCAGGCTTGTTATGGTCACCCACCGCTCAGTCGAGCGAAACTTCCAGAAGTTGCTCGGCGCTCTTAACAATCTCGAGTCGGTCGAAGAGATTGCCTCGGCGATGCGGGTGCAGTCTGTGGACGAGGAATGAGCACGGGTCGCAGAGGGGTCATTACGGAGTACCGGCGATTCCTGCCGGTTACCGATGACACTGAAATTATCACCCTGGGCGAGGGCGGTACCCCGCTCATCCATTCCAAGGTTCTGTCGCAAAGGACTAAAACGGAGGTTTTTCTCAAGTACGAGGGATCGAACCCCACCGGATCGTTCAAGGACCGCGGCATGACCATGGCTATAACCAAAGCGGTGGAATCGGGGGCAAAAGCCGTTATATGCGCTTCCACCGGGAATACCTCGGCTTCGGCGGCTGCCTACGCCGCTAAGGCGGGAATCAACTGCGTGGTTCTTGTCCCGGCAGGGAAAGTCGCCCTTGGCAAGCTTGCGCAAACTCTCATTCACGGCGCGCAGGTTGTCGAGATCAACGGCAACTTTGACCAGGCTCTTGAAGTGACTCGCAAACTCGAGGGTCCTTATCCGATTACCGTGGTCAACTCAACAAACCCATTCCGCATCGAAGGTCAAAAGACCGGTGCCTTCGAGATCTGTGATGCACTGGGAACCGCACCGGACTATCACTTCATCCCGGTGGGCAATGCCGGCAATATAACGTCCTACTGGAAGGGCTATCTCGAATACATGCAGGCGGGAATAATCTCGTCGGCCCCCAAGATGTACGGCTTCGAGGCGATGGGCGCGGCCCCGATAGTCAAGGGCCATCCGGTCGATGATCCGAGGACCATCGCAACCGCGATCCGTATCGGGAATCCGGCTTCGTGGGACAAGGCGGTTGAGGCCGCCAAGGATTCAGGGGGCGAGATCAGAGCCGTTACAGACAAGGCGATTCTCGAGGCTTACCGAATTCTGGCTCGTGAAGGGCTGTTCTCTGAGCTTGCCTCCGCTGCTTCCGTGGCAGGACTGCTTCAGCTTAGCGACGAAGGCATGCTTGAGCCCGGGAAGACTCTTGTGTGCATCTTGACTGGACACGGACTCAAGGACCCTTCCTGGGCAATTGCCGGAGTACCCAAGCCGTTGCAAATCGAGCCCCAAATCGATTTGGTCGCTCAGGTCCTCAACCTCTAGTGCGCTAACCCACTTGGCTCATAGTGCCGAGGTGTCCGTTCCGGCCACCGTTGCCAATCTTGGACCAGGCTTCGATTGCTTGGGAGTCGCCGTTGGGCTGGAGTTAAGGGCTAAATTTTCAGAGGCGGCTCAATCGGAAATTTCGGGCAAGGGCCGTCACCGGTCTGTGGCCGATAGCCTGATCCACAAAGCCTTCCAGGCGGCATTCGCAAAGGCCGGCATCGACCCGCCCCAAGTTCGGATCGAGATTGTGGAGAATTATCCGTCGGCGCGCGGACTGGGGGCCAGCGCGTCGGCCATTGTCTCGGGTCTGTTGGGGGCAAAGATACTCGGCGGCTTGCCGCTCGAGGACAGCGCCCTCGCCGAGGTTGCAGTCCAAATAGAGGGCCACCCCGACAATGTCCTGCCTGCCCTTTTCGGTGGATTGATTTTGAGCATCGGTAGGGACTGGATTAGGTTCGAGCCGACCGAGGCTCTGTCGCCGCTTATTCTGGTTTCGGGAAAGGCTTTCAAGACCGAGTCCGCCCGGCGGGCAATTCCCACGACCATCTCTCGGACCGACGCCGTTTCGAACGCCGGCGCGGTTGCTGCGTTGGTAGCCATCCTTTCAGGTAAAACGGATGCAAAGCAGCTGATGGCGGCGACCGAGGACCGGCTGCACCAGCCGGCGCGCCTTCCGCTCATGCCCGAAACCAACGCTGTCTACGGCGCTCTTCGCGAGCGAGGGATCGCAGTCGCTCTGTCGGGCGCCGGGCCTTCTCTTATCTGCATTGTGGAATCTGCGGCTCTGGCCGAGACTGCCGGAACCGTCGGCGGCTTGCTGCCTGAAGGATGGTCCATGCTGCAGCCAGGCTGGAACATGACCGGCGCGCTGGGCGAACTGGCTTATTGAGCCCGTCCAACGCCTCGATTGTTCTTGTCGATGGGGAGCACTACCCGGCCGTCGTGGCCAGGGCGATCGCGGAGCTTAAAGCGAGCGGGGAACATCCCGTTCTTGCCCTCATGGTTGGCGGAAAAGAGAAACTTGGCCAAGCCGACGCTGATCTGGGCATCCCTGTTGAAATAGCAGGGTTGGACCGCGAGGCCGCTCTCGCCGGCGCCATCGAGCGGACCGGCGTCAAAATTGTCTACGACATGTCCGACGAGCCAGTGCTCGGTTATGTCGCGCGCTGCCGCTTGGCTTCAGTGGCCATATGGAAAGGGGCGGTCTACAAAGGAGCAGACTTCGAGTTTTCTCCACCGGCGAGGCCAAGCCTGGCCCAAGGCCCCTCAGTCGCTGTTTTCGGCACAGGGAAAAGATGCGGAAAGACCTCGATAGCAGGAGCAGCGGCAAGAGCATTTAAGACCGCCGGCCTTCAGCCGGTGACTGTGGCCATGGGCAGGGGCGGCCCTGCCGAGCCTGAAGTGCTGAAGGAAGGTGTTGACCTTAGTCCCCAGGCCCTTTATGAGTTTGTAAAGCAAGGCCGGCACGCTGCCAGCGATTACATAGAAGATGCATTGACAGCGAGGATTCCGACCGTTGGAGCATGGAGGGCAGGCGGCGGATTGGCAGGGGCGCCGGGTTTTGGAAATTACGAGGCGGCTCTAAGGGTCGCCGGGGGACTGCGCCCCGGAATCCTGATACTTGAAGGTAGCGGATCTGCCATTCCGCCGGTTCGGTCCGGCGCGGGTGTGTTGGCGGTTGACGCTCGAATTGACCCCGGCCTTGTATGCGGTTACTTCGGCCTGTATCGAATCTTGCTTAGCGACCTGATTGTGCTTACAATGTGTGAGCAATCGGTCGATGATAGGCATTTGTCTGATATCGAGCGGTGCATAGCAAGCTGCACACTCAACCAACCCACTTTGATTCGAACCGTTTTTCGTCCGTTCCCCTTAGGAGAAATTTCTAACAAAAAGGTGTGGTTTGCTACGACAGCGGCCGAGGAAGCCTCGAATGTCTTGAAGCACCACCTGGAAAGCCGGTACGGCGCCAGGGTAGTTGGAATGACCCATGCTCTAGCGGACCGGCCTCAGCTTCTCGAAGATTTAAAGGGTGCTGCGGGCGCGGATGCCCTGGTGGTTGAACTAAAAGCTGCAGCTGTGGACCTAGTGACGAGGTGGGGGATAGAACACGAGGTAGAGGTGATTTACTCCGACAACAGGCCGGTCGTTGTAGGCAAGCAAGGGTCTTTCGACCCCGAAGTCATGGAAGTCGCGGAACTTGCGCAGAATCGTTTTGAATCTCGTTAGGACATGTGAAAATGAAATTGAGATACAATTGTTTTGACACGAGCGCAAATGGAGTATTCACTGCTCGGCAGATGCGGCCTCAGGCCGATCAAAGTCTCGGGGGTGTTTTTCAAAAAACCTCCAGTCATACCTAAGTCAAACAATCCTTAAGAAAAAGGAAGGTCTAGTGAGTGTCTATGAGTGACACCGAGCGCGAGAACCTGGCAAGCAAGAAGGTCTCGGAGCTGCAAACGATGGCGGGAAATTTAGGGCTTTCCGGCCGTGGCCTTAAGAAGGCAGAATTGATTGAAGCAATCTCAAAGGGCAGCCAAGAGCGCAACGGTGCGAGAACTGTGACCAGGCCCGAACCGGCGCCTCCTCACGCGCCTCAGCCGGCCGCCGCCACGCCCTCCAACGGCCCAAAGCCGCCGGAGCAGGCAACCTCTAATGGGTCGCCTACGGCAGCGGCAACCACTGATGCCCCCTCCAGGCCGCAGCCGGAGCCAAGATTTGACGGCGAACCCCGGCGTGATAATTTCCGTGACCGCGACGGCAGGGAAGGCCGCGACCGGGGCCGCAGGCGCCGGGGCCGCGACCGCGGCGGGCGCGACCGCGACGGCCGAGGCGACGGCCGCGACCGTGACCGTGACCGTGACCGTCAGGAGCAGCGTGCCCGGCTGCCGCGTGAACCTCGTGAGCCGGAAGTCATCGACGAGTCCGAACTTGAACAAGCGACCGGCATTCTCGATGTTCTTCCAGAAGGCTATGGATTCCTCCGAACATCCGGCTACCTGCCTACCCAGGAAGACGTATACGTTTCCCTTTCGCAGGTTAGGCGTTATCACCTGCGCCGCGGCGACGAAGTCATGGGAATGGCCCGCCGTCCAAAGGAGTCCGAGAAGTACAGGGCCTTGGTGCGCCTCGAGACGATCGGCGGCGGCCCACCTGAAGCCGTAGAGGTCCGCCCATGGTTTGAAAAGCTGACCCCGCTTTATCCCGAGCAAAGAATCCGGATCGAGCTGGAAGAAGAGCCCGGCCAAATAGCTCAAAGGATCATCGACCTGGTGGCCCCCATCGGCAAAGGCCAGCGGGGAATGATCGTTTCACCTCCCAAGGCCGGCAAGACGACGATCATGAAGCAGATTGCGAATTCGATTCGCAAGAATTCTCCCGAATGCCACCTGATCGTTCTGCTGGTCGACGAGCGTCCCGAGGAAGTTACCGACATGCAACGCTCGGTTGACGGCGAAATCATTTACTCAACCTTCGACAGGCCCTCAGACGACCACATTCAAGTGACCGAGCTGTGCCTTGACCGGGCGAAGCGGATGGTTGAAATGGGCAAAGATGTCGTGGTCTTGCTCGACGGCATCACTCGTCTCTCCAGGGCTTACAACCTGGCGACCCCTGCATCGGGCCGGATTCTTTCCGGAGGCGTTGACTCAACGGCTTTGTATCCCCCCAAGCGATTCTTCGGCGCCGCACGCAACATCGAACAAGGCGGCAGCCTGACGATCATCGCAACGGCTCTGGTCGACACGGGGTCACGGATGGACGAAGTCATCTTCGAAGAGTTCAAGGG
>JBPCIX010000062.1:0-57033 GCA_051005875.1 Actinomycetota bacterium
TTACCAGACTCTAATTCGGGATCCCATGCTGCTGGGGCCACGGGTTCTGGGGCCACGGGTTCTGGGGCCACGGGTTCTGGGGCCACGGGTTCTGGGGCCACGGGTTCTGGGGCCACGGGTTCTGCCTGCCGGCGCTTTTTCACCCGCAGGCGAATCAAAACGATTCCCGAGCCTATTAGTATCATCCCCGCCACGCCGGCAAGAAAAAGCCACGCAGGGGCAATTGCTCCCGCCTCGTCTTCACCGGGCAACGCCGCAGTTCGCGCATAGCCCTTTAAGAAGGATCTCTTTGTGAAGATCCCCTGGCCGGGATCGGGAATCCAGCCGTCGTAGGCGGATGGTCGAAAGGAATAGATTCCGTCTGGATAGTAAAGAGCGATGGAAGGGGCTTCCTGGCCGAAAATTGTCTGCATTTGGTAAAGAGTCTGTTTTCTTGCGTTCGCGTCGGTGGCCGTTAGAGCCTGATCCGCGAGCTGGTCGAATTGCGCGTTGGAATACCCGGTTATCAATGGTCCGATCCCCTGTGGTGAGCCGGGCGGTCCAGGTGAGCGGAAAAGATAGTTAAGGGCATCGGGATCAGCGTGAGTGTGGACCTCGAGCCCTGAAACATACATGTCATATGGAGGGATCTGGCCAGGGGGTGGCCGCCGAAGCAGCCGGAGCTGTAGCGGTGCTGCCGCTCGAGGAACAATTCGGACTCCTATTCCAGTTGTCATTTGGGCAATTATCTGAAGGGCTTTCAAGTTCTCAGGCTCACGGTTCGAGACAAGAGCAACGAACTCGAGCCGTTTGCCGTCGGGGCCCTTGCGCACTCCATCCCCGTCCTTGCGGGTGAATCCTGCCGAATCCAGAAGTTGGTTGGCCCTTGCCGGATCGAACTCATGCTTGCCATTCGGCATGGCCCAAGGCGACTCAGGGTGGATGAATCCATCGACACCGGGCCGGCCTCGGCCCCCTAAGACTGATTTGACCAAGACCTGGTTGTCGATTGCCAAGCTGATGGCCTTGCGCAATCGGGGATCAGATAAGCGGGCCTTGCGGACATTGAAGTTTAATTGGACCGATTCTTCCCGGCTACTCTTAACAACTTTGAGGGCGCTGTTCTGAGTCAACGGGTCCACCATGTCTGCCGGGACGGTGCGAGCAACAAAGTCGACCTTCCCAGCAATCAGATCGTTGAAGGAAGCCGCCGCCTCCGGGTTCACCGAAATATTGATCTCATCAATCAACGGCTTCGATTTGAAGTAATTGCCGTTCGCGGTCAGAACATAGCCCTGGTTGGGAATAATTCGTCTCACTTTGTAGGGTCCCGTTCCTATCGGCGGACCGCTCGCACCTGTTGGCTCATTGACCTTCTCCCAAATATGTTGGGGCAGTATCGGCAAATCAGCGCCGGGAACAATCGTGAAGCTGGGCGCCGGCCGTAAAAAGTGCAGCTTCAGCTCTGTTGGTCCAACCACCTGGGCACGATCGTAAGCCGGGAAATCGGTGAGATGGTGACCGTACCGGCCCGAGTCCGCGGCATGCGTTTTGAAGTAGTCAAATGTGAATTTCACGTCTTCGGCGGTGAAAGGCTTTCCGTCGTGCCACTTCACCCCTGAGCGGAGCTTCACGGTCCAGACCTTGCGGTCCGGCGACGGACTTGCCTTTTCGGCAAGCCACGGTTCAGGGCTAAGCCTGGACTGTGACCAAAAAAGTGTGTCGTAGACCAGATTCAACAGGTCGTGGGTATTGGGCGTCGATCCGAAAGTAATTGTGAATGGCGTCAGGTTGCTCTCGAAACCTGGGATCACAACGTTTAACTTCTTGAGTTTGTTTGGTGTTTGAGCCAACACCGGAAGCCCCGACGCTGTCACCGATACCACGGCGATCAACGCCAGGGCGATCAACACCCGGGCCGCCGCGAACAACCGGCGTTTCAAGCTATTTCTTTTGTGCAGTGTCTTGCCTGATCTGCTTGATCGCTTTGGCAATGCCCTCCGCGTCGAGCACATCGGCCATGATGCCTATCTGTTCCTCCCAGATTTGCTCGGGAATTTGCTTTCGCACCTCGTCTTCAAGTACGTGATAAACCGCGAGGCCCAACTGGACCTCGGCTAATGGACCGGCAAACGTCGGGTCACCCGTCGTGACCGTTTCGGCCGAAAGTGCGGAACTTTCAGCGTCCGGCGCTCCCAGTAGTACCACAAGGCTCTCGGCCCCGTGCTGGTCTGCCAGACGTTTAATTTCTGCCTGATGATGCAAGTCCATCGCGCCTGAAGACGTTCAGACGAAACACTCGGTTGCAGCGAACACGACCTCGCCTGATCCTGCGGCTTCCAGGCAAACCGTCATCGCACCAGCTGCTACTCCGTCGCGTTCGCCTAAAACGACAATCTTCTTATCGGCAAACATTTGTTGGTAAATCACCTCCTTTTCAAGGGCCGGCCCCAGCGTCTCCACCTCAGTAGGCGTGCCGTTTGGGGTCTAGCCTTGCACTAGCCTTGCTCCAAAAGCACGCTCATTCCATCGGAAAGTTGCGACATTCGACCGAGAAACAAGCTGCCCTTGGCAATCATATGCACTCTCGCCGCGTTGCCCTCCTTCATCCGGCGAAGAGCATGCGGCAAATAGCATATCGAAGAGGCCAGGTGGCCCTGCGTCGGAGCAAAACCCGGCATCCCCCTCGTCTTAACAAATTCATCAATTTGGTCGCGGGAGATTTCGCCCTTTCTGGCGGCGAGGGCGGCGATGGTCTTGTAATTTCGCTCGGGAACATTGCCCGAGCCTTGTGGTTCGGTGATCTCGGGGTTATGTAGTTCGGTCGCGTAGTCGTCGATATCGCACATTTTTAGTCCTACTCTTCCCAGGGGCTCGACGGCTAGAGCTTCCATGATCTGAGGGTTCGAAGCTCCCGCTTCGACTGAGTGACGCCCGACGGCATCAAGACGAATCACGGGACCATCGCCTTGCTCAACCAGAAAAGCAGACCCCCCGATAACGTCTTCCAGGACCGGCAGGTCATTTTTCAGGTGACCCTGAAACTTCATGCCGAGCTTCGGCAAAGACCCGCCCGCGACAACCGCGACCCGATTGAACACACCTGCTGAGACCAGGCTTGCAGCAATGACCATCGCCGGAATCGGCGCGGCGCAAAAATTCTTGACGTCGGCCCCCGAAGCTCTGGAAAGACCCGCCGCCGAGGCCACGGCTTTGGCCATGTTGCCGCCGCCTCGCTGGTAGCGATCCCCTACCGCTTCCTCGGAGCAACTGATGACGTAATCGATTGACTCGGGCTCAATTTGGTACTTGTCCAGTAGATGCATCATCGCCAGGGCGCCCGTCGCCTTGCAGGCGAGATTCTCGAGCAGCACGAACGCGGCAAGGGCCTCGTCGGCCTCGTGCGCCGTGCTAATCGCACCTGCCAGCCGATCGGCTCCCAGGTGCAGCCCCAAGCCGCCGGGCGCTGATGCCTTCGCTGCCGAATCGCCCTCTGCGCCAGCCAACCGCTTCATGTCGAAGCGCGCAGCAAGAGGGTGGGTAGCAATGTCTGACACTTCTTCCATGACACTGGAGTCGATCGTTAAAAGGTCGAATTCATCCACCAGGGCCATCAGAGCCAAAAATTCATACTCGGGCATCAGCTCGCCATCGGGACTGAACCGCACTGCGGCCCCTTTTTGAGCCGGCAGCCAGGGCCGAGGCGGCAAATCTCGTGGATGAAGAGCGCCCAGGTAAGCCTGATGCGGCAGATAATCCACGGCCTGCTCGAAAGTGCGCAGAGACGCCAGAAAACTAGCCTGAACATCAGGATTGGCAGGGAGCTCTCGCGACGGCTTAGATCCGTGCCGGGCCAACCCAGGAGTATGGGCAAGCACCTGCGTTGCGGCCGACACGGTGACTCTACCCACGGAGAACCCCAATAAGGACGCTGGACAACCCTGGTTGGGCGGCGGTCAAGGCTGGAAGACCGTGGGCTTGGTGACCGCGGTGGAGACCGCCTTTAGGGCGGCTTCCAATAAGCGGCGGCGCCAGGCCTTTTCTTCGTCTGGCGCCAGCGACGGATCGCCCGACGGATAGGGAATGCCCTTCGTAGGGACAATTCTGGGGGCACCGACTGCCATGGCAATTGGCACGAGATTGCACAGCAGGGCGGTTGGGATACCGGCTGATTCGAGTTGCTTGGCAAGCGTTGACCCGCAACGCGTTCCGGTGCCTCACGTCGAGGTCAATATTGCCGCCTGGACTCCGGCCTTGTGCAGTTCCGCCGCCCACTCGACGCCAAACCTCGCTGCATCGGCTACTCCTGTCCCATTGCCGACCGTTACGAAGTATTCATCAAATAGTCCGCCAATCTTGCCTTCGGCCTCAAGCTCCCGGGCGGCCTCCAACGGCAGGATTCGTTGCGGGTCTGCGTTCGCTGCCGCAGTTGAGAATCCTCCGTGAACCGACTGCGACTCCCCCGGCTCAATTCCATTGCCTTCCCCCACCGGGTAACGCAGCCACTTGGTGGCTCTTGCCGATTCCAGGCGGCCGGGATTGCCGGTGGGAACCAGTCCCCCTTCAGTTAGCAATGCGAAAACCGCGTCGCCGGTGTTAGAAACGGGCGCAGCAGGAGTGACAACTCCGAAATCGGCAAGTGGAATTTCGGTCGCCTGCTTGTCTCCCGCAATATTGGCCAGAGCAAGGTTAACGGCCCTTCGGGCAGCGTTGTGATCGGACAGAACGTTGCGCCGAGAAGGCTTCTCAATCAAGCCGTCGGCTAAGCCCACGGGCTCGCCCGTAACCAGTTTCCCGGCAGCGGTGGCCATTTTTTCCAGAGCCGAGCCCATCAGGCGGGCAGCCGAACCAGACGCCAGCCCTGTTGCGCCGGCGGGTTTCAACTCTCCCACGCCGGGGTTCTCGGCGTCCATCGCGCAAACCGCGGTCAACCCCGCCTCGTTGGCAGTCGAGGCCACCCGCGCGCAGGCGATTCCGTAACGTCCGCTACCGAAAGCAGGACCGGCGACCACCACTTCGGCCCCCGAGTCCTGAATCAAGGCCAGAATTTCGGCCGGCGCCTGCGGGTTCGAGGCGGCGTAATCGTCTCCGCAATAAATCGTCGCCGTTACTTCAAGGTTCTCCGGCATCGAAGAGTTCAGCTTTCTGCTTATCGGCGCCAGACCCTCAAGGCGGCCCGGCCCGGTGTCGGCCTTTTCTTCTCCACCGATTCCTGCGAAAAATTGATTGATGTAGTGGGCGACCTTGGCCGAGCGTGGCGTCCGGTCCTGGATCGGGGTGACAACGTCGCCAGCCGTGGCCTTCTCAGCCCCAACTGCCGTAAGCCTGCCCCAACCGAGCGGGTTCAAGGATCCATAAACAATCGCAGTTGGGATCTCCAGAGCGTCGGTTGCTTTGGCGTCCGCTACCTCGAGGCGATCTCCTCCAAACGCTTTTTCCATCGCGGGCAACTTCAGTCGCTCGTCGTAATTGCCGGTGCTGATCATTGCCGCTGCCTGCCGCGGCGGCCCCACTATCGGAGGACCGTCGCCGGCCGGTCCGCTCATTTCGGCGAATATTCCGACCGCGTGGATTCCCATTTCCTCGACTGCGTCCATCTTCAAGGCCATGTCCGAATCGGCGTTGCCACCGCCTTCTTTGGTCACGATCATGGCGTCCAGCCCAAGATCGGCGCACATCTCAGCGGCATGCTTCGACGCCGCCTCCTTTCTTTCCTGCTCCACCGGCTCAGGGGAAAGAATCAGGCCGGCGAACTGCAAGTCTTTCCCATCCCGCCGACGCATCTCGGCTACAAGGGGATGGTTCTGATAAAGGTAGGTGAAGTTTTTGAGGCCGGGGTGCCCGTACTGGCCACTGACAACCGCCCCGTCTTCAAGTTCGTTGGGGTCGATAAGAACCGGCATCGACTTCGCCAGGCTGCGCCCATAGACAAAAACATCCTTAAAGGTGCCCTGAGTCTGCAGATTCGTCACAAGGCCGACCCTCGGCAGCCCGCTCCGACCGCTCCCCGGTTCCCGACCATTGCTGCCGGGCAAGGTTGCGAGATCCGGACCAGCAGCCGATAGGGAAGGCAGGTCCTGAATGGAGTCGGGTTCAGCTGTGATAGCAGCCTCCGCCATTTGCACTGCCAGCTTCAACATTCCCAGCCTCAGGGCCGACTCGACCTCTTCCCAGGAAGCGCCTTCGGCCGGCTCGAACTCGACAATGAGGTTGTGGGTCTCGGACAGGGGCGAAAGTTCCGATGCCGGCCCGGACATGTCGACCAAAGACTCCTGGGCCCTCGGCAGGAATCCCGCGGCGACCACCGCAACGCCGGCCAGCATATGAGTCTCACCGGAGGCTTCGCCTTCCTCGGAGCCTAGAAATCCGGGAAACATGCGACCGGATCCGACCGGTGATTTGGCACGAGGTTGAACTGCGTCGAGCACCTTAACGATCCGAGAACTGTCGCCGGGCGAAGTCCATGCCAGGCTGACCGAGGCCACGCCGGGACCAGCGAAGAGTTCGCTCGCTTCCTTGCCCGAAACCACTAGCCGGCCATCCTTAAAATTGGTCTCGTCGCCGAGACCAACCGAAGTCACAACATGACCGACCAACCTCAATCCGCTTGCCATGAGGCAGATTGTAACTGGCAAGCCTCGGCACCTAGAAATCCGTCGCCGATAAGACTCCATTTCAAAGCATGGAACGCCGAGTCCCAGGAGCTCTTCTCCGCAAGAAACCGCTATCTTTGAGCCATGGCAGCCATCGGATCCCTGCAAGGGACACACGTTCGCCTACGCGCTATTGAAGACAGCGACATTGGACCGCTGGGTAAGATGCTCGAGGATCCAGGCGTTGCCCAGTGGTGGCATGACTACGACGAGCAACGGCTGAGAATAGATCTAAACGACCCGCAGACCACCCCTTTTGCCATTGAGTCGGAAGGCAAGCTGGCCGGCTTCATTTGGTTTTACGAAGAAAACGAACCCGAGTACCGTCATGCGGGGATCGATATCTCGGTCGGTTCCCAGTGGCAGAACAAAGGCATAGGCACCGACGCCCTAAGAACTTTGTCAAGATATTTGTTCGATGTACTCAAGCATCACCGGATAATCATTGACCCCGCGGTCGCCAACTCCAGAGCCGTTCACGTTTACGAGAAAGTCGGATTCAGGCCGGTCGGAGTTATGAGGCGCTACGAGCGGCTCGGCGAAGACAGCTTTCGCGACGGCTTAATGATGGATCTGCTGCCGGAGGACTTGTCCCAGGGGTAAGGCACAGGTAAGCGACGATAGCCAAGGCTGGTGGCTAAGTTGGTGGGGCATACTCAGGCCATGGATTACGCGGATAAAAGGTCGTTTGACCAAACGCCTGAACCCCCACCCGCCGTTGAAGGCGATGTCGATCCCCTAACCGCACCGGCCGGCGGAACCTTTGTCATTCACCAACATCATGCTCGCCGATTGCATTTCGATCTTCGTCTAGAAATGCGAAACGGCAAGTTTCCGGTATTGGTCTCGTGGGCCGTCCCTAAAAACCTGCCTTTAGAAAAGGGGCGCAGAGCCCTGGCCGTCCACGTTGAGGACCACCCGTTTGAATACGGCCGGTTCAGCGGGACGATTCCCGCGGGCAACTACGGCGCGGGTGAGGTGCGAATTTTCGACTCCGGCAATTACGAAATGGTCAAACGCGAGCCCGGTAAGTTGACGTTCCGGTTGCAAGGCCGCCGCCTCAAAGGGATCTGGCATCTGGTCCGAACCCGTCAGCAGGAAGGTAAGGACGATTGGCTGGTCATTTTCAGCAAGTGGGAAGGCGGTGATCCACAGTCCCCTCCCCCGGCGACCCCAATGCTGGCGACGGAGAGTGACGGTGCGTTCGATGACCCACAGTGGGCCTTTGAACCACTCTGGGGTGGAAAAAGGATGATCGCCGTTTGCAGGCGTGACACCCGCCTAGTTGGCAGTGAGGGCGAGGGGGTAGTTTTCGAAGGGGCCAAGCTTGAGAAGATCCACGAGCACGTGGTTGCCATCGATGCGATGGTGGACGGGGTGGTTCTTGAAAATCAATCGCCGCAGGCGTTTGTAGCCTTTGATCTTTTGTACATGGACGGCACATCCCTAACCGACCTTCCCTACGACGAGCGCCGGGAAATGCTTGAGCAAGCGATAGTCCCGGCAGACTTCCTCCAGATTTCGCCGGCGGTACGCAATAAGGGCAACTCCTTGATGGTTGCAGTTCAAGACCAAGGCCTCAATGGGATCGTCGCCAAGAAACGCTCCTCGATCTACAAGCCGGGAGGCCGGAGCAAATCCTGGCTGAAAATATCTAGATGATTTCGCAGCCGGCAGCTCGATTACGCGATGCTCAACCGGTGCAAAATCGCCTTTTCGATCTCGGCCAGATATTCGGTATCAACGATCTTGTTGCGGTCAACATCGGTTACATAAAAGGTGTCGATGATGTCGTGGCCGTAGGTTGAAACCTTGGCCAGATGAATGTCGACATCCAGTTCGGCGACGGAGCGGGTGATGGCAAACAACCGCCCTATTCGGTCGGCCGCATGCACCTCGATGACCGTATAGAAGTCCGAGGCATCGTTGGCGATAAGCACCTTCGTCGGCTCCTGCTTTCCTTTTGAAGGCCGGCCTGGATGGGCGGCGATCTTCTCTGCCAACCGCGCCTCGAGCGCCAGTCTGCCGTGAAGAGCTTTTAAGGCGTCTTCGGCGACATGCTCAAAGCGATGCTCCTCATCGCCGACGGCTTCAAGACGTATGGCGTCCAAAGCGATGCCTTCCCGATTCGTATAAACCTCGGCCCCCACAATATTGAGATCGTGCAAGGCCAAAGCGCCCGAGATCTTGCTGAACAGTCCCGGGCGATCCAGAGCTATCACGGTAACTTCCCACACGCCGGCCCCCCGGTCGGCAACCGGCGAAAAGATGATTTCGTCGCCCGGCTGAAACTCCAGCATCAAGCGGGTCTGGTTGATCAATGCGGAAGGAGACTGCGAGATCACCCATTCGCGTGGCATACCGGCCAGCAGTTCGTCCAGGTGCGGGTAGCCGCCAAGAACAGATCTGATTTCCTCGGTTTTGTCCCGAACCATTTGCGCTGCACTTTCGCCACCGAGCCGGCCGTGCTGAAGTATGTGCCCTACCCGCTGGAATAGACGCGTGACCAGGGTCGCCTTCCATGTACTCCACGCGTCGGGGCCGGTAGCCTCTGCGTCGGCCCGAGACAACAGATAGAGCATCTTAAGCCGGCGCTCGGACGCTACCTTGTCGGCCAGTTCCTCAACCATGGCTTCGTCGCCGATGTCGCGTTTGGTGGCTGCTTCGGTGAGTAGCAGGTGATTTGCCACCAGCCAGGCGGCCTCCGAAGCCACCTCATCTGCGATGCCCATTTGTTGCATGGCCGCTCCGGCAAGCCTTGGACCGGCCAGGCTGTGGTCTTCGTCTCCGCCCTTGCCGATGTCATGAAAAAGGGCCCCCAGCAGCAGCGACCGGCCGCCATCTTCAAAAATTTCACCGGCAATTGATCTGATTTGCAGATCGGTGCTTTCCCTTAGTTCGGATGCCGCCACGACAGTTTCGATGCAGTGCACGTCGACGGCGAACCGATGGTAAATGTTGTGCTGAGGCAAGCAGCGGATTTGATCCCAGTTGGGGATGGAGCGGGCAAGGTCACCGGTGACGTCCAGGCTCCGAAGGGCCGGACGCCCGTCGGCGCCTGCCTCAAGGATTTGGATAAACGCTTCCAGAGCAGCCGGGTCCCACGGTCCGGCGTCTTGACCAAGAGCTTGCCTGAAAGCAGCCGCCATTTCTTCGCCTCGCTCTTCCGGAGGCACTACCAGACAGTCGAGGGCAAAAGCTACATCCCTGCAGCCCCCATACAGGGACTTCATTAAATCCACTTCGGGTTTGGGCGAAGGGTCTGTGCCCGCCAGGGCCTCGGCCACCGGCTGTTGGTAATGGACTTCAAAAGCATCGCTTGGCCTGCCCGTAAACCAGTGAAGCCGGCAGCGAACGCTCTGCAGTAACTCGGCTGCGTGCTCTAGCCGCTCTTGCTCAACCGCAAGTTCCTGGGGTCCTAAAACCTTCTTTATCCAGCCGATTGCGGCAAGGTCCCAAAGCCCTCCTTTGCCCTCTTTCAGATCTGGTTCCAATCCTGAGGTTGCATCGTCCAGCCGCAGATGGCGCGACTGGGGGACCTCGCCGAGGCGTTTCAAGAATTGTTGCGGTGACTTGCCCGAAGCAGACACCAACGCCTTCATCCATTCCTGATACAACTGCTCATCACCGGCCAACAAGCGAGCGTCGAGGAACGAAAGAAGCGCCTGGGTGTCGCCCGCCCCAAGAGCGATCGCCTCGTCGACGCCGTGGCTTTGATACTCCGTTTCAACGCCGGCCGCCCAAAGCTGCTCAAACGCCCCTTCCGGGGATGGGTCGGGGTTTGGGTCTCCACCAGACCGAAGTAACATCAACTCTATGGTCGAACCCGGGGCAAGCTCTCGGCGGCCGTATTCGCCGACCGCCAGCAGGGCCGTCCGGGCTGTGCCGTCGAGCGAACTCCAGATGGCGGCGACTGCTTCGTCGGCGGCGTCACTTAGGGCTCGTACTGTGCCGAGACCAGAGTTGCCCGAAAGGTGATCCAGCCGGATGCCTTCCCGCCGATCCGCCAGCGCTGCGGCAGTCATACAGCCGGCGAAGGCGAGGGGGAAGGCGTCGGCGAAGGCGAAGGTGAGGCTTTGGGAGGGGGACTCTTGATAGGTGGGTTCAATACCGGCGGGGGCTGAGGCGAAAAGGGCGGAGGCGAGAAATCAAATTGGGGCTCGCTTGGCGTCGGCTCTGGCTCGGATGGCGTAGGACTCGGCGATTGAGGCAGGCAGGTCGGAGCGGGCTCCGGGGAATCCGAGGGGACCGACGAAATCGGCGCCGGGGTCGAGCCGCTAGGGCAAGAGACCGGTGCCCCATTGACTACTTCACCGGTCAGGTTTGGTTTGACGAAGCTACCAGACTGGACCCCTTTCAGGGCCTCTACCATGAACTTTTTCCAAATGGTGGCCGGGAAGGAACCACCGGTCACCTTTTTTCCATGAACCGAAGTCATTTGAGGGATCTGTCCCGTTGAATCCGGCGCAAACCCCATCCACACCACTGCGGTGAGCGCCGGGGTGTAACCGGCGAACCAGGCGTCAACGTGATTTTGGGTGGTGCCGGTTTTGCCGGCGGCCTGATTAGCGATCTTGGCGCCGGTGGCGGTGCCTCGCTGGATCGGCTGTTGAAGGACGTGGTTAACCGTGTCAGCCACGTTGGTGTCGATGGTCTGTTCGCTGTTGGGTTCTTGCTCGCTCAAAACCTTTCCGCCGGGCGACGTGACCTTAGAAATAATCAGCGTGTCGGGTCTTTTGCCCCTAGCGGCAAAGGTAGTAAAGGCCCTGGCCATCTCCAACGGAGTGACCGCAGAGGTTCCGAGTGTAAGAGCGCATCCCGTGTCGCCCTTCGGGATGGCGATGCCCGCGTCTGCTGCGGTCTCGATGAACTTTGCCGGACTCACGACCTTGTCCATCAGCTGGGCGTATATCGTGTTCACCGACCGGGCGGTGGCTTCAACTACGTCGATCGTGCCTGCGCTCTCGCTCTCAAAGTTTGATACCTGCCACGGCGTTCCGTCTTCGTTTCGGCACCGCGGCGAGTCGATTTGAATTTTCGAGGGCCCCGGAAACCGCGATTTGACCGATTTGCCTTCTTCCAGGAAACGGGCTAGAGCGAAGGGCTTGAAAGCCGAACCCGCCTGGCGTCCACCCGTATCGGATTTACGAATATTGGCGGCGAAGTTAAACCCGGTGGCGCGAACAGGACTGGCTACATCTCGTCCGCCGACCATGGCTTTCACGTTTCCATCAGAGTCCATCGCGATAAGAGCCGCTTCCGGATCGTCCGGCAAGTCCAGAGTGGATGCCACAGCGTTCTCAGCGGCGGCCTGCATTCGAAGATCCAAAGATGTTTGCACTTTCAAGCCCCCGCCCAAGACGTCGGCCTCGTTGAAGCCATACTCCGAACTCAGCAGCTGGCGGCGTACGTATTCTAAAAAGAAGCCCGCCCTTGCGGAGTCGATCTTGACGGCCGGCCCCAACTGCACCTGTTTGACGAGGTCGGTGGATTTCGCTTTGTCCGCCTCGGGTTGGGTAGTCGCCCTCGTCTTTACCATGTCGCCCAGCACTTCATTTCTGATTCTCACAGCGGCCTCGGGATTTTTGTCAACCTGGTAGCTCCGTGGCGAACGAAGCACCCCTGCCAGGTAGGAGGCCTGGCTGAGGTCGAGCCCGCTCGCGGGCTTGCGGAAGTAGGTTTGAGCGGCCGCCTCAGCCCCGTAGGCGCCCCGGCCAAAGTAAACGGTGTTGAGGTAAAGACCAAGAATTTTGTCCTTCGAATATTGCCGCTCAATTTTCTTGGCAAGGGCAATCTCTTTGATCTTCCGAAATATTGATCGCTGTCTTCCCACCTCGGAAAAAGCGACTCGGGCATATTGCTGCGTGATGGTAGACCCGCCTTGAGCAACCCCTCCTTCCCGCACATTGGTGAACAGCGCTCGGATGGTCCCTTTGAAACTAACTCCCTTGTGGTTATAGAAATTGCGATCCTCAGTGGCGACCACAGCTTTGCGCAGCAGTGGCGAAATTTGATCAAACGGCACGATCTTGCGGTTATGTTCGGCTTGAAGGGTTCCAATTACCTTGCCATCGGTGGCCAGCACTTCGGTAGGCCTGCCTCCCGAAGCGTTCTCGGGCGAGGGCACTCCCACGGCAAGCGCTCCCACCACCAGGATGCCGACAAAGGCAAAGCCGGCGCCGGCGGCGGTCAGCCACCACCCTTTCCGAGTCATTCGCGGGTCATTCCCAGGCCAGTTTGCTTGCTCATCTTCTGCATGTCGAAGTCACTCTGCCCAAACTAAGCCCTTACCATGCGCATTCGGATGAACCAATTAAACACCAGGCCTTAGATAGTAGCCGCGGATGCCTTAGGCTCCGCTGATGGAACAGCCGAAGGATTTGTCCAGCAGTTGGGGGGACCTGCTTTCACTTGCCGGTCTGGTGGGCCTAATGACCGTGGGTGGCTTGATGCATTTCGTCGTCACCGATAAATACGCAGCGGCCGTCCCGCGGTTTCTGCCCTTCAGGCAAGGGATTGTTTACGCAAGCGGAGTGGTTGAGATCGCCTGCGGAATAGCGCTTCTGCCCCGCCGGACTCGCTCTGGGGGCGCATGGCTAACGGCATTGGTGCTCGTGCTGATTTTTCCGGCAAATGTTCAAATGGCAATCGACGGACCACCGCCCGGGAGCAGCTTCCCGTTCAATTCTTCGGCGGCCCTGTGGCTCCGCCTTCCGCTACAAGCGGCCTTTATCGCCTGGGCTTACAGCTTCACCACCAAAAGGCGCCCGCTCACGTAACCGTCAGCGAAATCTCTGACTCCATGGTTTCCTGCGCCGCCCCTCTGTACGACCCCTGGGTCGGCGCTGCGCTGCGAGGGGTCGGTCCTGCCGCCACCGCAAGGTGTCCGTCGGCAACCGCGATTCCGAGGGTCGGGTCGTACCCTCGCCATCCCACCCCCTGCAGGTAGGCCTCGGGCCAAGCGTGGAGATGCTTCTCGGTTTCGTCCGGGTCTCCCTGCTGGTAGCCGCTCACAAAACGCGAGGCTATGCCCATATGACGGCAAGCCTCCATAAAAAGCACCGCCACATCACGGCAGGACCCGCGGTGGGTTTCGAGAGTTTCGGCGGCGCCTCGAGCGTCTCCCTCGAGCCTGACCTCGCCGACAATCGAATCGGTAATCCTTGATGTGAGCGCCCCCAAGAACAGCATTGCGTCGCCGCGGACCGAGCGGGAAATATCGCCGGCCCAATCCGCCACACAGCGATCCCCGCAAAACCTCAAATAGCGCTCCAAGGTTCCCCGGTCGTCTTCCGGGTACACCATCGGAAGGCTTAAGCCCGCTGAATCCAGGACTATGTAGTCGAAGGGATTTGAGCGAAGGGTCTCGGCCTTCAGGCTGGTGGAAATATCTAGAGTTGTCGTTTCACCTGCAAACCAGACCAGGGTGGTGTCGTTTCCCTCCAGGTCGGTCACTTCCGTGACGCCGGCCGGCCTGGGGTCAATGTCCACCCGGAAGCTCAGCAGGCGCTGGCAACGGTCCGCTCGCGGCCGCAGCCTTACAGTCATCGGCTCGTGGACGACCGGCCCTGTGTACTGGAACCGGTTGGTGTGCCGAACCTCAAAGAGCATGAGCGGCCTTATGGCTCGAGTAGGGACGACGGGTTGATGGGCGTCACGTTCGACTCCGTCTCTTCAGTAAAGATCGGCTCCATCCAGTCTGACGGCATCTTCTCAACAAGCATGCGCAAGCCGTATTTCCATCGCTCCGCAACCGAGGTCAGGTCTTCGGGAACAAAGCGGTAAGTCTGCATCTGGTCCCCCGGCCGGTAGACCACCACGTCCATTGGGAAGCCCACCGCAGCGGTGCTGCTCTGAGTGGAATCAAAAGCAAGGTATCCGGCCTTGAAAGCCACCTCCAAAGGTGACTCGTATTTCAGCACTCGGTCAAGGAGTGGCTTCGCGTAGCTCGTCTCGCCCAGGACGCAGTAGGGAGTGCCCGTGCCCACCTCGACCCAGTTGGCTTGCGGGTAGAGCATGTACAGCTTGTGCTCCTTGTCGCCGTCAAGCCGGCCCCCGATAAGGCAGTTGAGATCGAATTTCAGGCCTGCTTCCGAGAGGGCGGTCTTATCCTCGGCTGCAGCCCGCCGCACTTGGTCGGCAAGGGCGTTTGCGGCCTTGTAGAGCTTTCCGAAGCCCGATCCGTCTTCCTCCAGAGCCTCTTCGAAGTAGGTGAGAACCTTGTCCCTGACCGAGCGCAGCCCCGAGGTCATAACCAACATCGAGTTCCCCCCGTTTTCGAAGACGGTGATCTTGCGGGCCGAGAGCGTCTGCGACCCCGCGGTGATGCGCGTGTCGGCGATTCCAACTAAACCCTCGTGCACCTTGATTCCAAGACAAAAAGTCACTCGGCACCTCCCGAGACCTGCGACATAGCGCCGGGATTCGTTCCCGAATTCATCGACGAACGGCGGTGGGTGTCGAGGTCCTTGACGGGCCTGACGGCGAAGAGGCTTTCGTGGATGGCATCGCCGACTAGGTTGAGCTGGGCCAGGGTGTTGTCGAGAAACTCGTGCAGTCCGAAGGCAATGATCTCGTCGATCCGGCCAAAGTTAAGCTGAGAGCAAAGCACCCCCAAAAGCTGCTCTGGGGGGCTGGTGAACGTGCCCACCGCCGACCCCGTGATGGCGTGCAACGACTCCTGGGCCGAACCCAAGCAATGGCTGATTGCTCTCGGAAACTCCCGGTCCAAGATTAAAAACTCGGCGACTTTGCGGGGCGATATGCTGCCGTGCCGCTTTTTAAACATCTCGAACGCGCTGGCCGACTTTAGTAGCGCCCGCCACTGCAGAGTGTCCAGCGGTGAACCCACCTCGTTGACGCTCGGCAGCAAGATGAAGTACTTGACGTCAAGCAGGCGGCAAGTCTTGTCGGCCCTTTCTATCTGCCTGCCCAGCTCACCGAAGTGCCAGGCCTCGCCGTGCGACATGGTGGCTTGACTGACTCCATTGAATAGGTGGCTCTGCATCTTCACCCGATTGAAGAATGTGTAGGAATCCTCTTTCACGAGGTCGGCATATGAGGCCCCGGCGACAAACAAGTAAAACGTATTGACTTGCTCCCACATCTCAGATGAAATGGCGTCGCGCACCCCGCGGGCATTTTCCCGCGCCGCGTTCAAGCAGCTGATAATCGAGTTCGGGTTCGCGCGGTCGAAGGCGAGGAAGTCGATGACGTTCGCCCGGTTGGCCTCGTCGTGCCTTGCCTGAAACAGGGGCAGGTCAACAGTAGTGCGAACCAGAGGTTCCCACTGTTCGTCGGAGCCCGGCATTAGGTCAAGCGACAGGTTGAGGTTGGCGTTGATGAACCGGGCAACGTTTTCTGCGCGCTCAATGTAGCGGCACATCCAGTAAACGGAGTTCGCAACCCTGCTCAGCATCCGTGCCTCAAGGGCTTAGAACCCAGGTATCCTTGCTGCCACCTCCTTGAGACGAGTTGACGACCAAAGAACCCTTGGTCAGGGCAGCCCTCGTCAAGCCCCCGGGCAGCACATAAACCCCCTCCCCTTGCAAAGCGAACGGGCGCAGATCGACATGGCGTCCCTCGAAGTGGTCCTGGACGATGATGGGGGCCCTCGAAAGCGAAACCGTGGGCTGGGCTACGTAGTTGCGCGGGCTTGACTCGATGCGCCCCGCAAAGTCCTTGCGCTCGGCAGAGGTTGAGTGTGGTCCGACGAGTAATCCGTATCCGCCCGATTCGTTTGCCGGCTTAACCACGAGTTTTTCGAGGTTGGCCAGTACGTGCTTTCTGTCTTTGTCGTCCCAGCACAAGAAGGTGGGGACGTTGGGCAAAAGCATTTCCTCGCCCAAGTAGTACTTAATGATTTCAGGAACGTATGCGTAGACGACTTTGTCGTCGGCGACTCCCGTTCCGGGTGCGTTGGCCAGCCCGACCCGCCCGGCTTTGTAGACCTCCATCAGCCCGGGAACCCCCAGGACCGAATCAGGATTGAAGGCTCTCGGGTCCATGAATTGGTCGTCGATGCGGCGGTAGATCACATCGACCCTTCTGAGGCCCTTTGTGGTGCGCATATAGACGAAGCCATCAGCCACCAGCAGGTCATTGCCCTCGACAAGTTCGACGCCCATCTGCTGCGCCAGGTATGAATGCTCGAAGTAGGCGCTGTTGTAAATACCGGGCGTCAAAACCGCCACCACAGGAGATGTGACTCCCGGCGGCGCCAGGTGTTGCAGAGTCTCGAGGAGGCGGCCCGGGTAGCCGTCAATCGGGCGCACCCGGCACGCTTCGAACACCTGCGGGAAGGTCCGTTTCATCACCTGGCGGTTCTCCAGCACGTAGGACACTCCCGAGGGACATCGCAGATTGTCCTCCAGGACGAAGAACTGTCCGTCGGCGTCGCGCACCAGGTCCGTTCCGGCAACGTGGCACCAGATGCCGTGGGGGGGCTTCAAGCCGACGCATTGGGGCAGGAAGGCCGTCGAAGACTTGATGACGTACTCCGGAATCACCCGGTCCTTGAGAATTTTTTGATCGTTGTAGATGTCGTCCAGGAACAGGTTCAAGGCGCGAATGCGCTGCTCGAGCCCTCGCTCGATTCCGCTCCAGTCGGATGCCTCGACGATTCTCGGAATGAGGTCGAAGGGGAATATGGCCTCGCCGTCGTCGGCCTCACGAGAGTTAAACGTGATGCCCATGTTCAGCAGGGCCAACTCTGCGGCCCGCTGACGCCGCAGAAGATCGCCTTCAGTCATCGTTGCGATGCGCTCCACGAGCAAGCTCGAGCCCGGGCGCGCCCGGCCGTTGGACTCGAACATCTCGTCGAAGAAACCGCCTGTGTCGTACTGGGCGATTGCTTGCCGGGGAGTTCTATCTCGCCTGGAGGCAACGCTGGCTGTTTGCATAGCTTTTTTCTCTCGGGTTGGCACTAGAGGAACCTAGTTGTCCCACTTATATAAGGATAGGTAGGCGTTTGTTAGGCCGCGGTTGCCAGGTGGTTAACTTCGGGTAAACCTTGAACAGACCTGGATGGGGGCGTGAAACCCGAAAGTCAAGCTTACCACGCACCTTCGCACGCCCTGCTGGCGGTCCGAACCGCTAGTCCTCCTGGTCGGCCCATACCTGCATAGTTTCGAGGACGGTGGGACCAAAAGTGGTCACCATCGCCACATCCAGAGCGTCGCGACCACGACCGATCAGTACCCGGCCCGCTCGCGGCTGGTTGTTTCGAGGGTCGAAAGTCCACCATCGCCCGTCGAGGTAAGCCTCGAACCACGCGCAGAAGTCCATCGGAGCTTCGGGTCGCTCGACTTCGATATCGGGCAGGTAGCCGAAGGCGTACCGGCAAGGAATGCTAAATGCGCGGCAAAAGCTCACGGCGAGGTGCACGAAGTCCCGACACACCCCCGTCCGGCTCTCGTACACGTCGATGGCGGAGATCAGCGGGCTTGCGTTTCCATAGTCAAAGCGGATGTTTTGATGAACCCAGTCGCAGACGGCCTGGACACGCCCCCAGCCGGGCTCGGTGGTGGCGAACAACTCCCAGGCAACGTCGGCGAGCAAATCCGAGGGGCAAAAGCGGCTCGCCAAAACAAACATAAGAGTCTCGTTTGGCAGGTCCTGCACCGGAATCTGAGCGGCCCCCTTGTCGGCGGCGTCAATACCTCCCGACACCTCAACCAATGCATCGTAGCGAAGCGTGGCGGGGCCCTCGGGCAGCGTCAGCCGGTCACAGGGATTTCCGTAGATATCCTGATAGGAACTCACCGGCAGCGGAGGAACGCTCTCCCAGGTCCCCTCCAGGACCGTCTGCTCTGCATCGGCGCGGGGCCGCACCTGCCAAATTGCCGGCGCGGGGATGCTCGATCGGTACTGGAACTCACAACCAACCCGAACCCGCATCGCCTGAGCTTCTAACGCTTAAGGGGCTCTGCGGATTTCTATGTTGAAGTGGCCCTGAAAGTTACTTGCCATAAACAGCCGAAGCCATAGAGGCAGATACATTTCGGTCCCCCTGGCCGTTGAGATATCGCCCAGGTCGATCACCCTAGCGGAGGGCCATCCGAACGTATCGAGCAACTCGACCACACTGGCTTTCGCCGCTGCATCGTTTCCGCTCATGAAAAGAACGTGGTCGCCGGGGACCTTCGAAGGGTCCACCATCAGGTCGCAGTTCAACGTGTTGAGTGTCTTGACGACCTTTGTTTGCGGAAAGGCTTTCTGGATCTGCTCCCCCAGACTGTCTGTGTTACAAACGCTAAGAGTCGGAGGCATCCCCGCCGACATATCCAACGGATTAGCTATATCTACCAGGATCTTGCCTTCAAGGTTAGCCGCCCCTGCCGACTCAAGCGCCGCCATTGAACCGGCCCCCGACGTGCAGTTGAAGAGCATCTCGGCAAAGCTAGCTGCCGCCTGATAGTCACCCGCGCCGGCCTTCGCGCCTGAAGCTGCCACGGCGGATTTAGCGCTTTCACCGTCGGGAGAGCGCGAGCCGATCATCACTTTGTGTCCCAGTTGTTCCAGCTTGGTTGCGATGGCAATCCCTACCATGCCGGTTCCTAAAACTCCACATTTCATGTTCATCTCCCGACTCTCGCTGAATGAGCAGCCACCTTAACCGCAAATCTCACGATGCTTGCCGCCTTGCATGACCGCAGTTAT
This sequence comes from Actinomycetota bacterium, assembly GCA_051005875.1. GTDB lineage: Bacteria > Actinomycetota > CADDZG01 > JAHWKV01 > JAHWKV01 > JBPCIX01. Next base: position 19,293 of record JBPCIX010000062.1, read on the forward strand.
TGTCCGTAGCCCACTTCTAAAAGAACGTCGCCCGACGTGGTCCTGACATACACCTGCCAGTGATAAAAGGCTAAGTAGGTACGCTCGTCGTCGAGCATTTGTTTGGTGTAAATGTTTATGGCGCTGACGTAGCGCTGACTGCGGTTGTACGCGAAAAGCGCCTTGTCCATTGCAGCCGGCGCCCCCGATGCTTTGAGGTAACGGGCCGCGGCGAAAATGGCGTCGTGAGGATCGTTGATATCTCCTTCGCCGTACTGCGCCCACGTTCCCGGAATAAATTGCATCGGCCCCTGGGCGCCGGCGCTGCTGGTCCCCCGGATCCTTCCCATCCTGGTTTCCACCAGATGAATTGAAGCAAGGTATGCCCACGGAATGCCGAAGCGATCTTGGGCTTGCTGGTAGTAGCGGCGGAGTTCTTCCGCTGGCGTCGGCTGCACGATTTTCCAGTCCGGGATTTTTTCGGCGGGCTTCGTCAAGGACCTCAGTTCGGCGCCCGCCTGTATGTTTGCTTGAACCACTTGCTTAAGTGCCGGAGGGGCCTTGGCTATCGCCACCGCTCGGTATGAGGGGTCTGCGACCAGCTTGCGGTAAGCAGCTTGCTGGACTCTGCCTAAACGGCTGAAGGCCTCAGGTGGAGTTGACTCCGAACGGATCGCCGCCTCGGCCCCGATCAGTTCAGCCGCTATCTGCTGAGGGTCGTCGAGGGCCGGTAAGCTGGTGGGGACCGGGACAACGGTCAGGGTTGAAGTAGCAGCTTCGCCTGGGGTCAGTTCGCTTGGGGTCGACGAAGGTTGGGATGCGCTCTTTTCCAACTTGCTGGGCGGCGGGCTTGGAGGGCTCGAACCAGCCCCGCAGCCGGCGAACATCGCAGCGATAATGCCAATGGCTAGAAATTGCATCCAGCACTCATCATCCCTTATTACGCCTGCAAGGGCGTCTACGAAGCGGCTTCAAATGAAGGCCCCTTTCTTGGCCGCACCGGCCACCCCGCTTATGGATATGGGGGGGCGGGCGCGGAGGGAAGCAGGATCTCCATTTTGACCGAGCCTGTGCCCCCCATTCCAATCGCTTGGGCCGCTGCCTTGGAAAGGTCAATGTCGCGGCCGGGTATGTAGGGCCCCCGGTCCGTGATCACGACCACTACCGCTTTGCCTCCGCTGCTGACTTTAATCAAAGCCCCGAAGGGCAGGCTCAAACTGGCCGCCGTCATCTGAGAGGATTGGAAGGTCGAGCCGCTGGAGGCCCTGCAGCCTTCGAAACCGGGGCCGTACCAGGAGGCGGCCCCGTTGAAGGTAACGTCGGTGCCGCTGAGCTTGGGCGGCATAAAGGGCTCGGCGCCGGCAGCCGGAGCGTACCAATTGAGCAACGCCGCCAGTTTGGCGTTTTGCGCTGCGGAGCCGGGTGAGCACACTTTGGGGGCCTGGGCCTGCTGGGCCGCCGCCTTGGCAGCCGCGCGGGCGGCCGCGGCCGCGGCTTCAGCTCTTGCCGCCAGGACGGCCTTCTCTGCCGCCATTGCCTCTTGAATTGAGGTCTTGAGCTTCGAGAGTGAGGCCGCTCGCTGCTTGCGGGAATCGGCCAACTTGGTGCGAAGGACGTTCAACTCGACGGTTCTTTTCGCGACCTGGTTCGAGGTGACCGCGAGAGCGGCCTTTTCTTCAGTCAATCGGTCCTTCAAGCTCATCGATTCGAGCAAAACCTTGCCGTCTTGCTGAGCAAGGCTTCGCCAGTAAACTCTAAGCAGCGAGAGGTCGGCGAGGGTTCGCGGCGTCAAGAGCATCCCGATCACCGTGGCCGGGCTGGTCTGGTACATCCGCCGGGCACGCTGGCCCGACAACTTTTTCACGAGTTCGGCCCGGGCCTCGGTCTGGGTGATTCGGGCTTCAGCCTCGCCGATCTTCGACTGCAGCGCCTTGATCTCGGTTTCGTTTTGGGCGATCGTGCGCCCGGCCTGGAAGGCGCTGGCATCGAAGGCCTTCAACTCGTTCAAAACCGCTGCCGTTTGAGCGTTGGCCTTAGCCAGCCTGGCCCTGATCGCTTCAAGTTCCGGATCGCTCTGCGCGTCAACGGGCGCTTTGGGCGCGGCACCCGGGACGGGACTTTGTGCGCCGGCCGAAGGCAACTCACCAGGAACCACCCCCAAGCCCGAAAGTATGGTGAGGGCCAGGCCGACTTCAATCAGCGCCTTGAGCAGCCGCTCGGGCCGAAAATCCATCGGTTCACGCTAGCAGCAGCGCAGCGGGAGAACCAGGATTTCCATGAGGGCGCCAACGGGCGAGAACGGTGGCGTTTGAGAGAGGATCCTCAGGGCAGGATGGATGTTGACCAGGAGATCCTCAATTTCTATTGAAGCTTCAAAGCATTCTGAGACTCCATTCGTTCTAGTAAAGGGACGGCACTTTGAGATTTCGTAAGGACGCTTCACTTGACACCTCGCAGGTTACTGACCGACGAGGCATGGGGGCCGGGCGAGCCACTTTGGGCGGCGGCGGCCTGATCGGTCTTATCTTCCTTGTGGTTCAATTGCTCAACAACGGAACCGGCAGTGCTCCTCAGTTCGATTTTGGCGCTCAGACCGGCCCTGACTCGGATCTATCCGCAGAGTGCCGGACCGGCGAGGACGCCAACCAGCGAGATGACTGCCGCATCGTCGCGGTGATCAACAGCGTTCAGGCATATTGGGAGAAAAAGCTTCCCGAGTACCGCCCTGCCCCAACGGTCTTTTTTGAGGGGCAGGTTGACACTGCTTGCGGCCTCGCGAACTCAGCCGTCGGACCTTTCTACTGTCCTCCCGGAGAGAAGATTTACATCGACCTGGGCTTCTATGCCGACCTTAGAACTAAGTTTGGCGCAAAGGGAGGCCCGTTCGCCGAGGCCTACGTCATTGCGCACGAGTATGGCCACCACGTTGAGAACTTGACCGGCGCTCTTCAGGAGGGCCAAAGCGACCGATCCACGGGCCCGCAAAGTGCCGGTGTTCGTGTCGAGCTGCAGGCCGATTGCCTGGCAGGTATGTGGGCAAATGGCGCCGTCGAAACCGCCTTCATTGAGGAATTGACCGAGGCTGACATCGCAGATGGATTGAATGCAGCATCATCGATTGGCGATGACCGAATTCAGCAGCAAGTGCAGGGCCAAGTCAATCCCGAGGGGTTCACTCACGGTTCTTCCGAGCAGCGTCAGCAGTGGTTCTTAACGGGCTACGAGAAGGGCTCGCTGGAGGCCTGTGACACCTTCGCCGCAAGCAAGGTCTAACGCTCTGTCCGTTTTACCTTAAGAGCTCATCCGGAACGGGAGGTGGCGCCGGAAGGTTTAGCTCGGCGCCAAGATCGGAGAATTTGGTCGTAGCTTCCAGCTGAAGCTTCGCGGGCTGCCCCTCCGGCCGCACGGACACTAGGGGAACCTTGAACTCTTGTAACCCGAATTGACTATCTAGTCTCACCAGCACCTTGACCCGGCCCCCGGCCCCTCTTATTCCAACCACCTGGGGGGACGACGTTCCGCTGACCAACCATCCCCGATCGATCTTCTTGGCCGAGAGATTGCCCAGCTTTTTAAGTACCGACGCCGGCCCCAGGGTGGCAACGTTTTCAAGCTGTTCTGGGACAGTTGCCACCGCTTTCCAGGGGCCGTCGGCGGCCATGACCCAGATCCGCCCGGAGCGCCGCAACAACTCGACCCGTTGCCCGGCGTTTACCAGGACGGCGTACACATCGGGGACTCCTTCGTCACCCAAGGAAACCACTTCTCCTTGAATTTTGGCCTCGGCCGGCCGAGGCCCCCCCGTCAAGGTGACAATCGCATCGAAGCGGAATCCCTTCGCCTCTTCGAGACGCTCGATCGCTTTTTGAACGACTTCTTGACCTTGGGCGACGGTTTTGGGTTCCCCGCAGGCGCCTAGAGAAAAAGCCAGAAGCACAACGCCAAGTAGCCCCGTTAGGAGCTGCTTGACGTTGTGTGACCTACGGTCCGGTCGGGGTCGTGAAAGCACCGAAACCTGTAGTCTTCCTGTCAGTCGTCTTCTGTGTTGTTTACGTCGTCTTCATCCGGGCCGTCGTCATCGCTGTCTTCGTCCGTGTCGTCGGCCTCGTCAGGCTCGTCCGTGTCGTCTGGCGCCTCGGGCCCGTCGGGCTCGTCCGCTTCGTCGTCGGCATCTGCCTCGTCTGGGGCTTCGGGGCCCTCAGTTTCTACCTCAGCTTTGACTCCGGTGGGCAAGCCCTGTTCGTCGAGCGTTACCTCTCCGAGACCTACCCCTATCTCGGTCCCATCGACAAGGGTGATTTTCACTTCATCGCCTTCAATCTCGGACTGGGCGTCCTCGGGAAGACCGGACAAACCGAGCACAACCAGCTCGCCGTTGCGGTCCACCTGGAAGGTGAGCATCAAAGCGAGGCCGGAGACATCCACCGTCACACTGAATCCGCCGTCAGCCGCAGGCGCCGGCGTCAGAACTACTTCGTATTCCTGCTCGGAGGGGTCTTGGCTTTCGTCTGCCGAAGCCACGGCCATGGGGGCCACGAAAAAACTAAAAAGGCACAACAACACAAGTACGACCGGCAGCTTTTTCATGTACAACCTCCAGCGATCAAGGGACAGAGCAGAGCCGCCTTCTAGCAACTCTGTTAAGCCTATCGGCATTTTGCGGGGCGAAGTGAAGGCGGGCGGCTCCCCATTTCGGGGTACTCTAAGTTTTGCCGGGCGCTCCCTGGAACAGAGCTACTCGGTTGGGGGCCATTTTGGCTTTAGGGCCTCGGAGGCCGGCGTCTCGGGAGGCGTGTTGCGGACCCGCATCCCGTACTCGAACACGATCGCGCCCCCTACGTAGCCGCCTACGGTGAGCAAAGCGAAGGCGCCCAGCACCGTGAGCCCGGCAGCGGTGGTCACGTTATTGGTGTCATAGGTATTTTTCAGGAGACACTCGCCCAGCAAAAATAATCCGGTACTTGTGGCCATCGTCAGCCAATGAATGTTTGCGGTTCTGCGCATTCCGTTGCCGCGCGGTATTGAAAAGTAGTCGGCGAAGCCGGTGATCACCGTGGGCACGGCAAAGATCAGCCCGACGGCAATGGCCAAAAAGCCGGCTTTGACCATCGGGAACTTGTCGGTCATAAAGCCCAGCCATCCGGCCATCACCAAAGCGGTTCCCGCGGTATAGGCCCCGATGCTGGCATCGGTCAGGGGTGGGTGCGCGGGGTGACCACCAAAGCCTCGAAACAAATTCAGAAATGAGTTCATCTAACCTCCTGCGAAGAGGGGTACCCCGTCCCTTCGACGGACAAACCAATCCCGCACAATCTGCTGTTGGAACCGTCTATTGCTTGCGCGCCGGCCCTGATATAGGATTTGTTACCCGTCGAAAGGAGCACTCCGTGGCCGAGATTGCCGAGATTCCTTCCTGGCACGTCCGTGGTGACTGGTTCGATGTTTGCAAATGCAACATCCCTTGTCCCTGTTATTTCGCGCAAACCCCCACATTTGGGGATTGCGACGGGACTCTGGTTTGGCGCATAAACGACGGGGCTTATGGCGACGTCGACCTGGCCGGATTGTGCGTCCTGGCCCTCGCCTCTTTTGAGGGAAACATCTGGGACGAAGCAACCAAGGCGGATATGGCGATTTTCTTCGATGCAAAGGCCGACGAGCGCCAACGAGAGGCCCTTCAAACGATTTTTGGCGGCCAAGCTGGCGGCTGGCCGGGCGGTTTCGCCGATCTAATCGGGAATTTGCGCGGGACCGAATTCGCGCCCATCGAGTTCGAAGTGGCAGATGATTTCTCATCGTGGAGCGCAAAGATTCCCGGCAAGGTGGACGCCCGGGCCGAAGCCCTCGTTGGTCCCACCTCGGTACCCGGCAAACTCGTGCAGGTCCACAACCCTGCGGGAAGCGAAGTCGGGCCTGGCTCCATTGCGACCCAGGGCGTCGCGGTGATGGACCAAGCCGACGGTTTCGATTTCAAGTGGGAGCGCAGCGGCCAGTCGAGCAAACACATGGCATTCGATTGGAGCGGGCCCGACCCAACGTGAGCACCCGCCCCACCGCCGGAAACGCGACTTCCCGGAGGTGGGAGGGGGCCCTCGTAGCAGTTTTGCTCGGGCTTGCCGCGATTTCCTGGGTTGTCACCGCCCGGTGGTCGCTGCCCGAAATGAGGACGGGACTTTTGACCCGGGCGCCCGCACCGCCAATGGCAGGCGACTCCATGGCTTTGATGACGGACGGTCTTTTGCATCCAACGCCGATGCTGGGCCTTTTCCTGCTCACCTGGCTTGTGATGATGGTCGCAATGATGTTCCCTGCGGTTGTTCCGGTGGTAGTAACATTCGACCGATGGAGACGCCGAAAGGCGCGCCCGAAATCCGCCACGGCTTTGTTTGTCGGAGGATATCTTTTGGGCTGGTCGGTTTTCGGCTTGGTCGTCTACGCTGCGATGTTGTACCTGGAGCCGCTTCTTCCGGCCGGCGCCACGTCGGTACGGTGGGGAGCCGCTCTGTTGATTTTGGCCGGCGCCTATCAACTCACTGGGCTGAAGGCAAGATGCTTGAAGCAATGCCGTTCACCCCTGGCTTTCGTGGCCGAGCACGCAACCCAGCTTCGCCGCGGCGGCTTTGGTCCGGCCAAAGTCGGTCTTGCCCACGGCATGTTTTGTCTTGGGTGCTGTTGGGCCCTAATGCTGGTACTGGTGCTACTGGGAATGATGAGCTTGGCGTGGATGGCCGCAGTGGCAGGCGTAATCTTCGTGGAAAAGGTGCTCCCCATAGGCTCCCGGGTCCCGCCAGTCGTAGCCGCGGTACTAATCGGGCTCGGCGGATTTCTATTGGTGCTCCCCCAAGCCCTGCTAAGCCTCAACTAACGCCCAAACCTGATCCAGATTGCGTCCGATCCATCGGGCAGGGCTCCCCTGTCGAGGTACGAATGCCGGGGCGCCGGTTCGGGTTGCTCGATGCCTGGTAGCATCTAAGTAGGTTTCTAAGTAGAAAGGGTTGAGCTGTGGCAAGAGTGACGGTTGAAAGCGAGAATTTTCTTTCCGTAACTGAAGCAAACCGGCGGGGGATCTCGAAGCTTGTTTCGGAAGCTGAACACGGCAAGGAATTCGTGATCGGCCGAAACAGCGTGCCGGCCGCTGCCATTGTTGGCATCGAACGCTTGAGTCAAATCCAACGCAGCGAAGAAGACCTGTCTGACCTTTTGCTTGCGACTGCTCGAATTCTGACCGACGACGGTAACCGGACGTCGTTTGACGATGTGTTGTCAATGTTCGAGCTGTCCAGGAGTGACCTCGACAAGATCGAATCCTAACCATTGGCCGGCGTTGAATTTATCGACGCCGCGATTGAGGACATTCGAAAGCTGGACCGCTCGGTCGCTGCCCGGGTGTTGTCCAAGGTCCGGCTTCTTGAGGCAGACCCGGAGGCGGGCTGGCCGCTCGGAAGCAAGAGCGCCGGGAACCTAACCACCTTCCGCAAGCTGATTGTGGGCAACCGAGATTTCCGAATCATTTACAGAGTCCAACCGAGCGGCGTCGTTTCAGTAGTTTGGGTAGTAGGCGCCCGCTCGGATGATGAGTGCTATCGCGAGGCAACGACCAGGCTGAAAAAACTCGGCTCAACTCCGCAGACCCAGGCGCTGCTTTCGATCATCGAGCAGGTAAAACCTAAATCCGGCCGAAAAAAGTCAAAGGGTCAGCGCAAGCCGAGCTGAAGGTTTTGTGTGGAATCGAATGAGCTAGGGTAATAGACATGCCAATTTCCCACCAGTCCGAGGAGCACCCGCAAATGACCCCTGAATTGCCTGAAGTGGCAGAAGGAAAGGCCGAAGGTCACTGGGCTGTTGAAGGCGGCAATGCCAGCGAATTGCAGGGGCCTCCAGCTCAATGGAAAGGCGATACGGAAGCGCTCACTTACAACAATCCGTTCAATCTGGAGCTTGAGCGAGTCTGGTTTGAGGGAAAGATCGTGTACGCCGTCGAACTAGGCGAGCTCGATATTGATCCCGACGCCGAAAAGGTTGCCCAGGAATATCAGATCGTTTACGACGTCGAGCTGGACGATTCCGGCAAACCCAAACAGGAGCCAGAGCGGGTCGAGGGCCAGTACAACATTTACGATTCGGTGCCCGGCATGGACAACTACAGCCCCCTTTGGCAGTTCAACTACGTCGTCGTCCCCAGGGACTACGAGCCAAACGCTCTGCGCTCGGAAAAGGACTGCCGGGAAAGCGGTTATCCCGTCTTCAAAAGCAAGGTTATAGAGAACTGACCGGTCCTCTAGGCCGCCGTGTGCGGCCCTAGGAATCCGAACCACAGCTGATCAGTCGTTTGGGTCGCAGGTGCCTGTCGCTCGGCGATTCAGATCCGTCTGCCGACGGCCCGCAGGCGGGACGCCGCTTCCATCATTTCGTCGGCGATTTTCGTTACCTCTGTTGGACCACGGCCCTCAGCTTCAAGGCGTTCCAGGACCCACTCTCGAATCATCACAGAAGGCTGAAGGCCCTGGTCTGCCGCAAGCCTGCGCAGCGCCTCCAGACGGCTCGCCGGTATTCGAATTGAATACACGTAGGAAGGATCCTTCGCCGGATCAATTCGTCTGTACGCGCCAGCAGCCTTCTTTTCGGATCTGGACTTTTCAAACAGCTCCGCTTCTCCAAGCAAGGTGTTCCTTGACGCCTTCTTTTTGCTAGCCATTCTCCGAGACCTCCCGATAGTTGCGCCGATCGGTGCTGTTTGCCTTGCAAGCGGAAACTCCGTGCCAGCTGCCGCGTTTCATGTCTTCTGGGTAAAGCCAAACCTTCAGTAGTTCTGCCGCCGACTCCGAATACCCGATGACTTCTAAGGAACCGCTTTGGCCGCCAGCCGGAGCGACAATTCTATTCGGCTAAAATACGGCTTCTGTGGCCCATTCCGGTTCGATATCCAGTTCCTTGGGTCCGTAACGGCTACTGCGGGTTCGAATGTGTTCCGATCTATCTTCACTCCATTGGATCTCATTGATGAGCACTTGCGACAACTCAACGCCAGGTATCGTCGTTCAGTCATTGTATTACAAACGTCCTACGCTGCCATCGATTCTTTTGCCTCGCTTTATTGGCCCTATGGTCCGGAGTCAAGCAGAATACTTAGGAGGGGTGACATTGAGTCGCAAGGCAAAAATCTGAATCCGGGACTGTTCAGAAAACCTGCGGCCGAGTGCCCGGCTGACCCTCCAGCCACACGATCCGCAGAGGCAGGGGCCCGCCCGCGGTGTCGTAAGCTTCAACAGTGAAGTCGCCTCCGCAGACGCTATGAAGATCTTTCGGTATCGAAAGCCGTCGTGGAGGACCGTTGTCGGCCTGACCGCGGCTAAGCGCCGTGCGAAACGCTCTCTTGGAATCAGCCAGGTTCAAGCCTGGACTAACCCGAGCCGAATAAAGCAGCGGGCGAAGTATCGGATCGGCTGGTACTCCCCTACGGCCCGGACGGTCCGTAACCTGTCAAAAGGCAAAGTGCCGACCCCCTTCGGCCTATTCAAGACAAACCGCCGCCGGCGCAAATAGCGAAAATAGGAACATCGCCGGAGGGTGGAACATGTTGCGTGATTCAACCTCGCGAGAGATCATGGATTCATGACTGCCGCAGAGAAAGCAGAAATTATCAGGCTTCCGGTGGAAGAGCGCCTTGCCCTTGCGGAAGAAATCTGGGAAAGCATTCGCTCGCAACCGGACCAGTTAGATCTGACCGAATCCCAGCGCAGAGAATTAGACCGGCGTGCCGACGCTCACAATGCCCAACCTGAATCCACAGAGGATCTTCAAACAACATTTAAGCGTATTCGTCAACTCGTCCCCAAGGCTGTCTAACTTTTTCGAGCTGCGCCGCCTCCGACTATTACTGTTAGCTCTGTATTGGTCTCTGGGCCGTTCCCACCTCAGATAGTCGGAGGGTCGGTGGCGTCTATTAGGCTTTGCTGCAACCAGCCAAGGTAGTGAATCAACGCCAGCGGCCTTTGCTCCGGGTCGGCCGGGTCCGGTTCAAGCCCCATTGTTTCCTCGGTCACGCCGAGGCGCACGCCTAACACCAATCGCAAGTCTGCCAAGACAACCAGCCAGGCCTGCTGCTGCTCTTCATCGACGGGGCCGTGCCAGCCGCGGTCGCCAAGGCTGGCGAGGGCGGTCCTTGCTGTAGCTCGCTTGTGATTTTCCAGGTCCGAGTGAACCAGGTCGCGGTATTGCTTGTTGACGACGGCGTCATCTAAGCTCGCCGAGGGATAGAGCCTTGCCATCACAGGATCGGCAACCTGATGTCCAGAGTCCAAAAGAGTCAGGTACTGCTGAATGATTTGCCCAAGGGCTCTGGCTTCTTCGTGATCGAAGTCGGCCGCGGTTTTCCCCTTGTGTTTCTTGAAGATCAGTTGCTCCCTTGGCCGGACAAACTGCCTCAGCTATCCTTCTTCATGGTGGCCCACAGCCCGTGGGCGTGGAGGCGATACACATCGGCCTCGGCCCTTTCCCTGGACCCCGATGACACGACTGCACGGCCCTTCTCGTGCACATCCATCATGAGCTTTGTTGCCTTCTCACGAGAGTAGCCCCAGAGCTTTTGAAACACGAAGACGACGTAGCCCATCAAATTTATCGGGTCGTTCCAAACGATAACGACCCACGGAATGTCGGGACGGATATCCGGGTCCTCGTCAAGCGACTCGATGCTATCGGGCGCGCCTTCAACCAGTTCCTTTTCCGCAGGCGCAAGACGAGATTCCACTGACCATCATTTTAGCGGGGAGTCCGGGAGTGCGAAATGAAGGGCTTTCGTCCCTTAATAAGGACGGAGGCATAGCCGCGCTGTATCTCGTGGCTTTCCTCAATCGCTATGTCTTCAAGACCCGCTGCCTTTAGGCCTTCGCCATATCGCTCGCGGGTGATGGCGCCGGTTAGGCAGCTTGCCCAGGTATTGAGATCGGCCTGGCCTTCAGCGGGTTCTTGATCCGCGACCACGTCCGACAGGGCGATCCTGCCCCCGGGCTTTAGAACCCGTGACATCTCCGCGAATACGTCGCCCTTCGATGACGACAGATTGACCACGCAATTGGAGATGATCACGTCGACCGAAGCATCCGGCAACGGGACTCTCTCGATTTGGCCCTTAAGGAACTCGACGTTTTCTATCCCCGCCGCGGCCTGGTTTTCTCTGGCAATCTCGAACATCTCGTCGGTCATGTCCAGGCCGTAAACATAGCCGGCCTCCCCGACGCGCTTCGCAGCTACAAAGGCTTCCAGGCCGGCCCCGGATCCAAGATCGAGCACTATTTCTCCCTCTTTCAATCGGGCCAGGCCGATTGAATTGCCGCACCCAAGGCTCACGCCCTTCAACCCTTCAAGCTGCTCGAGGTCGTTGGGGTCAAAGGCGGCCCCGCATCCGTTGGCCCCGCTTTGATCAACAACGTTCAGCTCCGTCATTGCCTGCGCAACCGCCGCGTAACGGGCTCGCACAAATTCCCGCACGTTCGCCGTGGGCTCACTGACGGCTGCCCCCGCCCAGGGCGTTTCCTGCCACGGGCCCGAGATGCGCAGGGCAAGTTCGTCATCGCTGACCGAGATATCGAAACGGACCGACGAACAGCATGTGCCCTCTTGCGTTACCAGGTAGCGAAGCACAGCCTCGACCTCGGGATCCCGCCGATAGCGCAGGACCAGGTCTTCGCAATCCTGGGCAACATCGATGAGGCCCTGCGTCGAAAGATTGTTCCATTCGGCCCTGCGCACCTCCAGTTCCTGAGGACTCAAGCAGCATCCCGACGCAGTCCCGACGGGTTGAGCGACCGCCAATTCCAGACTCTTCATGAGCTTCTCCTTTGCTCTCGAACTTTAGTGGACCTAAAGTGTCACACTTAAAGTGCACTTTAAGTCAAGCAGAAAGGGTAAGTTCTTGGAACCAGAAGCGATGTCCATCGGTTAGAGCCAGTGGACTTGGTAAGGAGCGCTTTCTCGGTTGGGCGCGATTGGAGAAATTCAGCAAGCAAGTCGGCGAGGGCACCCACCGCGTTTTTTGATCTGTGAACTTTCTTGGGGGAGTAGCCCCGGTGACGACCGCTACCTTTTGCCGAACATCGTTCATAGGGCCAGCCTAAACGTCTTCAAGCACGTCTTGTGCATGTAGAGCCCAGGCCCAACCTTCGGGTGGCGAAGAGCAGGCAAGGCCCAATCGCCATCCAGATTGATCGGCCGTCGGCCGCTCAAAGGCGAGCCAATCAAGTTTCGACCCCTCCGCCTCAAGCTGGTCTGGTTCAGGCGGCCAGGCCATGCCACAAATTTCCGCGGCTGCCCACCAGGCCGCGAATCTTCCGAAAGCGGCGCCTCGCCTTCGGCCGTGCATCCCTCCGCTTGCTGCAGCCCAGCCCATTAGCTCCAGAGCCTCTGCGAACTTGATTTCACGAACAGCCGCTTCATCCCAACCTAGCGATCCGATCGCTTGCAATGCGTCTCCTTCGATTACGACCGCCCGGGCATGCCCCGCCGATTCCTCGAACCAGGGCCTAACCAGATCCATCAGCGCGGCCTCGAGATCGTCATCGTCGACAACTTCGCCGGGTCCAGCAATGGCCACGGCCGGGCCGAATGAGGTGGACGGTTCCTGTGTTTCCACGTGATCTTTTAGGTAAGTGGCGACCCGGTACGGCGGCTCAAAGTCCAGCAAGCGAAGAGGTACTTCAACGACGGGAGGATGGGCTCGGGGATCCCCAGACAGGTCCTCTCCGCGCAGCACGCGTTCCGCGGCGACATGCTCCCTGGTCTGGGCGGAGGGCAAGTGTTCGGCAAGCTCGGCAAACGTATGAGTCGACGCGGCGACCTCGGCAAGAGGGCCGGGCGCAAACCGGCCTGCGCCCGGCTGAACTAAAGGGCCGGCGACTTCCGGTGGGCCTTCCAGCACCAGCCGGTACGTGATGTGCTCGGCGATCGGCCATAGCTGCTTGCCCCGCTCGACGGCCAAGCGGCACATCCTGGTGAGCATGAAAAGCCCGTCATAGTCGCGGCGCTCGCACAGAGCATCAACCTCCCTTAAAAGGGAGTCCAGATCAGCAGACTCAACCAGCGTATGAAACACGTTATTCATGCCCATCGTCCTCTCTTGTTACAATCTGACCTTTTGCCGAGACTGTGGTATGTTCCAAGAACTGATCTTTGGGAATGAATCAGTTGGATTTCATTACAGGGAAATCCTAAACGCCAGAAAGGGTTCGATCCGAACCATGACGGCTCGCAGGCGCATCTAGACACCCCGATGTTCGAGAACGGTCCCCGAGGGCGGGGCCCGCTTCTCGGTACATTGCCCGGGTTCGCATCTTCCGTAATAAAAATCCTTCAGCTTTAACAATCGAAAGTCGATGGCGCTGCAGGGGGTGTCGTCATGAAAACTAACAACCACGAGATTTTCTGGGACGTTGCGCGCCGACTGCGGCTTCGTTCAATGCTGTTGGCCGATAGCGATCAGCGAAAGCCGCAGGTTCACGATGTAGCCGAGGCCCTCTGCGGAGTTCAGGCGCAGGATTTCAGGGCCGCGTCATTGGGCGTGCGAGTTCGCAGCAAGGGCTTGACCGCCGGAGACTTCAGTGACGCTTTGTTCAAGGAGCGATCGGTGGTTCGCACCTGGCTGATGCGCGAGACAATTCATGTGGTCCCCGCCGCCGATCTCGGCTGGATGCTCTCATTGTTCGGACCCCGCAACGCGGCCGCCAGCGTCAAACGGGCCCCGGGCCTCGGCATCGGCGGCGACATCGGCGAAAAGGGCATCAGAGTAATTCAACGCATGCTCAACAAGACGGGAACGTGCACCAGGATCGAGATCTCAACCGCTTTGGGAAAAGCAGGCATTCCCAACGATCCGCTCAATCGGGTTCAGATGCATTTGATCCGGCGGGCAGGGTCGCTTGGGATCATTTGCGAGGTGGCCCCGAAGGATGGAAAGCAGGCGTTTGGCCTTCTTGACGGTTGGGTGAAGCCCGGCGAGATCCCCGGGCGGGAGGAAGCGCTTGAGCTACTCGCCAGACGGTATCTCCGCGCGTTCCAACCAGCTTCTGAGCAAGATCTTTCTGCCTGGTCAGGCCTCTCGGTCACGGACTCAAGGACCGGGCTGGGCAGGATCGGTGACGAAATTTTACAGGTCAACATTGAGGGCAGGCCTGCATGGATGTTCGAAAACGATCTCCCTCGGCACGGGCAACTAACAGGCCCGTGCTGCTCAGGCTACTGCCCGCCTTTGACGCCCTTATCCTCGGCTATAAGAACCGAGACTTCGCGATACCCCCTGATGTCCTAAAAAACATTTGGCCCGGCGGGGGGGTAATCCGCGCCACAGTTGTGGCAGACGGTCGGGCAGTCGGCACGTGGGAGGTGGTCACATCGAAAGGCAAACCTAAGGTTCAGGTCCAACCGTTTGAGGACGAGTCCTCAAAACAGTCCAAACCCGCCATCAGCGATAAAGAACTGGAAGCAGAGTCCGAGGACGTACAGAGATATCTACAACCCGGCTAACACTAAGGTTGCTTGCCGGCAAGCGCAGGCGGCGCGCTCTTAAAAAGCTCAATTAGGTTGCCAGCGGGATCGTGAACAAAACAACGGGGACTGCCCCAAAGATCACGGGCCTGCTTGACCTCGAAACCGCTTTGCGCGAGACCTTGAGTGACCTGCTCGTAGTCGGCGGCCATTTCTATAGCAAAGTGGGCAGGTTCCATAGTCCCGGGGCCGGGCACCAAATGCAGTTGCACTTCACCGAACCCAAACCAGCGCCCGGGAGTATCGGCCTCGAGCTTCGGCGGACGCACCAGCATTGACCCGCCCAGCCTTAGATAAAAATCTTCCAGGGCTTCGAGCAATTCCTCGGATGCGAAGGTAACAGTGACGTGCTGAATTCGGCTCACGCAGCGAGCTTAAGACTTTTCGCCCACACCTGGGGGCACAAATCTGCTGAAGGGTGGCTTGTGGTCCGAATCCACTAGGATGCACTTGTTTCTGCGGCCCAAAGGAGTGCCATGAGCGTCATCGACGAATTGCTAAGCAACAACGAGGCTTACGCCGAATCATTTGACGAGGGCGACCTGCCTCTTGCCCCGGCGAAACAGATAGCAATTGTGGCCTGCATGGATGCCAGGCTCGAACCCATGAAGGCGCTTGGGCTTAGCCTTGGAGACGCCCACGTCATCCGCAACGCCGGAGGCGTGGTGACCGACGATGCAATCCGGTCGCTGGCCATTTCGCAGCGGCTGCTCGGCACAAAGGAAATAGTCCTTATTCACCATACCGACTGCGGAATGCTTAAGTTTAAAGACGACGACCTAAAAGCCCAGATTGAGGCGGAGACCGGGATCAGGCCCCCATTTGCGCTGGAGGCGTTTAGCCATCTGGAAGACGACGTGCGCCAATCAATGGCCCGAATAAAGGCCAGCCCTTTCATCCCCCACAAAGACAGCATCCGGGGTTTCGTCTACGAAATTGAAGGGGGCCGCCTTCGCGAAGTTGTTTAGTGCTGCCGGTTAACCAGCACGGGGCGTAGACTCGTCTGACATGAGCAATAATCTTTCGATCGATTTGGGCCAGCATGACCGCTTCATTTTGCAGCAGAAATTTCGATTCGTCGTGAATGAGTACACATTTTCTGTCCCGCAAGCCGACGGCGAGACGCCCGGCGATCCCTTTTGCTTTGTAAAACAGAAGGCTTTTAAGTTTAAAGAAGACATCCGTTTTTACGCCGATGCGAGCAGGTCGGTTGAACTGATGCGAATTAAGGCCCGCCAACGCTTCGACCCACGGGCAAGCTACGACGTTACCGATGCTGAGGGCCAAAAGATCGGAGCGATTCAAAAGGTATTCGGCTCGAGCCTGCTCAGATCCACCTATCGGTTAACCGGCGCGGACGACCAAGAATTGGCGATCGTGAAAGAAGCCAGTCTGGCAGTAGCGCTCGTGCGCCGTGCGGTTGGCTTTGTGCCTTACCTCGAAAATGTGGCGAACTGGTTGCCCATCCCCTATCACTTCGTTTTCGAACGAGATGGCGCGGAGATCGGCAGTCATCGCCGCCAACTTTTCAAGTTCAACGACACGTACACCATCGACTTAAGCGCTGACACCGAGCGGACTGTGGACCGCCGCCTCGCTCTTGCAATTGCCGTAGGAATGGACGCACTGCAGGCTCGGTAGCGTGACACTTCTTTACCGCCTCGGCCTTTTTACGGCTCGCCGAAAATGGCTCATCATTGCGATCTGGATTGTTGCCGCAGCAGCGCTCTTTCCCCTCACCTCGAAGCTGACCGGCAACCTTTCCAACGGCGGGTTTGAGGTCGCCGGATCCCAATCCGACAATGTGAAGATTTTCAAGGAAAAGAATTTTAAGTCGCAGTTCAACCTGACCGACCTCGTCGTTTTTCACTCCGACCGGCTGACCGCCTCGGACCCCGAATTCCGGAGCGCAGTCTTGAAGATCTCCGAGGCTCTTCGCCGCGCCCCGGGTGTCGCTGAAGTAACCGACCCCTACCAGCAGCCGGAACGCTCTATCTCGAAAGACGGGCATACAGTGATCGCCTCGGCGGGCCTGACCGATACCCAGGACCAGGCCCTGGCTCATTCAGAAGAAGTTGAGCGAATTGTCGCCGATGCCGCCAAGGGCCTTCCGGTTGAGGCCCGGCTTACCGGATTCGCCCCTTTTTACGCTGAGTTCTCACGCACCACCGAGCACGACCTTGCAAGAGCCGAGCGGATCGCGCTTCCGATCACTCTTGTGATTTTGCTTGGCGCATTCGGCTCGCTGCTGGCAGCCGGAATGCCCATCGCGCTGGCTCTGCTCAGCCTGGCCGTGTCGTTCGGACTCATCTCATTTATGGGTTCGCAGACTACGGTCAGCCTATTCACCCAGAACATCGCGTCGATGATTGGTATCGGCGTCGGGATCGACTACAGCCTTTTTATCCTCACCCGCCACCGCCAGGAACTAAGAGCCGGCAGGCCGGTTCCCGAGGCTATTGCTCATTCGATGGCCACCAGCGGCAAGGCCGTATTTGTGTCGGCTTTGACGGTTGTCGTTTCATTGTCGGGCACCAGCCTGGTCAACCTTGCAGCTTTTCGGTCAATGGGGTGGGGCGCCATGATCGCCGTTGCGGTGGCCGCCGGCGCAGCCCTCACTTTGCTGCCGGCGCTGCTGGCCCTTCTCGGCCACAAGCTCGAATGGATGAGTTTCATGAAGGTCAAGTCGGCGGAAAATGGGTGGTGGCACAGGTGGTCTGCCTTTATCATGCGGCGCCCCTGGCAAGCGCTGACGGCCTCGCTTGTGGTCATCGGAATCCTGGCAGCCCCGGCGCTAAACTTGCGTCTTGGATCGTCGGGGCCGGGTATCTTGCCCGCGGACTCCAGCCCCAGGGTCGCGCTGAAGCAAGTAGCCGACGCTTTCGGAGAGGGCACCTCCGGCCCGGTTGAAGTCCTGATCCAAGACCCTCGGGGAGTTGGCGGCACGGGATTTGCGGACGTGTGGAAATTGGCCCGGCGAATCGCCCAGGACCCTGAAGTCGAGAGGGTGGCTTCAATAGCCACTCTGGCGCCATCATCCTCGGCGGAAGAAGCCCGTGCGGCTCTGGCCTCGCCGATGGGAGCAAAATTCGCCGCCGGGCTGATCTCGACCGACGGCAAAGCAACCATCCTTTCTGTGTCGACCAAGCATGGCTCGGAATCTGAGCCCGTTGCGAAGTTCGTCCAAAGGCTTCGCGACAACCTGGGCGACTGGCTCCTTCCGTTCGTTTTCGGTTCAGTGGGCGGCGACCCGGCCCTTACCTACGACATCAACAACGAAGTCCAGGGCAAGCTTCCCCTCGTGGTCGGCATGGTACTGGCGCTGTCGTTCCTTTTGCTGATGGTGTTTCTTCGGAGCCTGTTGCTGCCGCTCAAAGCCATCATCATGAACATGGCCTCGGTGCTTGCGTCTTATGGACTTTTAGTATTTGTATTTCAGCAAGGACACGGTGAAAAGCTCCTCGGGTTTTCTTCGATTGGAATCATCGAGTCGTTCATTCCACTTTTCATGTTCACCACGCTTTTCGGGCTCTCTATGGACTACGAAGTATTCCTGCTGGCACGGATAAAAGAGGAATACCAGCGGACCGGCGACACCACCGAAGCCGTGGGTTGGGGGCTGGAGCACACCGGCCGAATAATCACCAGCGCTGCCGCTGTGATGGTCACTGTGTTCGGCGCCTTTGCTTTTGCCAGTCTGCTGCCGGTCAAGGCGATGGGCTTTGGCCTCGCAGCAGCGGTGTTTTTGGACGCTACGATTATCCGGATAGTCATGGTCCCGGCCACCATGCGGTTAATGGGCAAGTGGAACTGGTGGCTGCCGAGATGGCTCGATGACATGCTGCCCGCAGTCTCAGTGGAAGGTCCCTCGCCGACGCCTAATCCCGAGCTCGCCGCCGCTGCCAAGGTCTAAAGAGAAGTTGTTTCGGGGGAGCGGACATGCCGCGACCGATGCTCCCAAAAACCGAGTGGGCCCAGGGCCCTAATCCGCCCTCAAAAAGTACGCGAACATATCCGGATGAAACTTGTTCCGCCAATTGGCGATGATCTTCCGAAGGCCGCCGATGAGCTATTTGCTTTGGCGCTGGCCGAATTCACCACGGCCCGAAATGATCTGGCCAAACAACTCAAGGCCGACGGCGATCCGAAGGCCTCCGCGGAGGTGGCTGCCCTAGCGAAACCGAGTCTCGCCGCGTGGGCTCTCAACCAGCTGGCTCGAGGACAATCAAACCTAATTGAGGAGATGATCAAAGCCGATGAAGCCCTGCGTGCCCCAAAGTCGAGGGCCGAGATTCGTGAGGCCTCGCAAGTACGAAACGAAATTATTCGAAAAATCGTTTTGGCGGCATCTGATGTCTTGACAGCTAACGGCCACAATGCCGGACCCGCCGTAGCTCAGAAAATCACGCAAACCCTTTTGGCTGTTGGCGCCACCGCTGACGCAAGCCAGGACCTGCTCGCGGGCCGCCTACAAAAAGACCTAGAGCCGGGCGCCCTCGAGCCGTCGTGGGAGCAACAGCCCGGAGCAAGCTCCGGGCCGACACCCGATACCAGCGACCAAGTCGAGGCTCAACGCCGACGGAAGGCATTGAGCGACGAGGTAACCAAGCTCTCGAACACGGCCGACGATCTTCGGCGGAAAGCCGAAGAGGCTCAAGATCGAGCTATTAACGCCAGGGTCGATGCCGAAAGAGCCGAGGCGACAGCCGAGCTTGCCGAGAAAAAAGCCGACGATGCGTCAGAGGCTCTAGAGCGAAAGCGAGGAGAGCTAGCTACCTAGTTGCGTCTTTTGCAGCTTCCTTCGCGTCACCGGCGCCATCCTTCACTTTTTCCCAGCCGTCCTTCAAACCGCCTTTGGCCTGGTCGGCTTTGCCTTCGGCCTCGAGGGACTCGTTGTCGGTTAGATCTCCTATTTCCTCTTTGCCCTTGCCCACAAGCTTGTCCTTCTTTGCGTCCATTTTGTCGTCAAAACCCATCTTCAACTCCTTAGGTCGAGTGTCACCTATTTGATACCCGGGATGGGAGAAGTTATGCATTAAAAATGGCCCGGCCGGTTCAGGACCTACAACCAGTTTTTGTGGACCCCCGGGGGCTCCGGCTACCGGGGATTCAGCGGGCGACCGCAAGACTTGGAGAGGGCTCTTTCGGTTGCAACTGCGATGGCCTCGGCAGAGGCGATGTTTCGTGCGTCCGTGAATATACCTCTCGGCCGCCATTTCTCCAAAACTCGTTACGCAATCGAAAAACGCCCGGGCCGAATCGGCCCGGGCGTTGCTCAGATGCTGCGTTGGCTAACGGAGCGTGTCGTCCGCCGTGCCGGTGGTGGACCCAACCAAGTCGGAATGGGATCCCTGGAACTCTGGATAGGCGAGCACGCCCATCTCCTCGATGTCCAGCCCGGCCAGCTCCACTTCAGCAGTCGGACGGATTCCACCCTTGGTCAACGCATTTTGAATCTTGAAGAAAGCGAAGACGATTCCGAACATAACGATGCCGATCGTCAGGGCGCCAGCAGCCTGAGACATCAACTGACCCACGCCATCGTGTCCGTAAATCACGCCCCAAACACCTACATCATCGGAGCCTGTTAGGTTCCAGTCGCCGCCGTAGCTGCCATCGGAAAAGATCCCGACCGACAAGACCCCAATCATGCCGCAGACTCCGTGCACCGAGATGGCACCTACAGGATCGTCAATCCCGCGCCGCTCAACGAACCAGATTGACTCAATGACCACAATCCCGGCAATGATGCCAATGACGGCCGCTGCCCAAGGCTGGACAAAGGCGCAAGGCGCCGTGATCGCCACAAGTCCCGCGAGCATTCCGTTGGCCATCATTCCTGGGTCAGGCTTGTGATCCTTCGAGCGCATCTGGATCCAAAACATTGCCATCACGGCGCCGAAGGCCGCCGCGATCGCGGTGTTGGCCGCCACGACGGCAAACCGATTGTCGGTTGCTCCGAAGGTTGATGCAGCATTGAACCCGAACCAGCCGACCAGCAGAATAAACGTACCCAGCATAGCCATCGGAATGTGGTGTCCGGCTAGGGTGCGGGGTTTACCGTCGGGGCCGAACTTGCCAATTCTAGGCCCGAGCACAATTGCTCCGGCGAGGGCTGCCACACCGCCCATCATGTGAACGACACCGGAGCCGGCAAAGTCGACGTAGCCCTTGCCCCAATCCATCGACACGCCCAGCTTGGCCAGCCAGCCGCCGCCCCATGTCCAGGCGCCGAAAAGCGGGTAGTAAATGGCGCCGCAAAACAGAGCCCAAATCACGAAGCTGTTCCACTTCCAGCGCTCAGCCATTGCTCCTGTGGGAATCGTAGCCACGGTGTCCATGAAGGCCACCATGTACAGAAAGAATCCAAGCACGGCGACGTCGTAGGCCTTACCGCCTAGAAAGAAGCCACCCTTCCACAAGAAGACGCCATTGCCCGAGCCAATCAGCGCGTCGCCAATCGCCTTGTCATAACCGAACAGGTTAGGGAAGCTGTAGCCGCCGAACATGAAGGCGTAGCCGACCGCGAAGAAGGCAACGAACCCAAGCCCGAAAACGGCAAAGTTTGTGGAAACGACGTGGGCTGCATGTTTTGCCCTGCAAAATCCGGTTTCCACCAACGCAAAGCCTGCCTGCATTAAGATGACCAGCACCGCGCCAATAACTACCCACAGTAGGTTCAGGCTGACGTCGCCGTGGGTCAGTTTGTCGGCGGTCGTTCCGCCTGCGTCGGTGGAAGTCGCCCACGCTGAGCCCGCAGCCAACAACTGAACGGCTGCGAGTACGAACATGAATAGGCCTAGTCTGTGTGATTTTCTCACTTCTTCTCCTTTACAGTCCCCCGGCGGGTTGGGCCGAGCAATGAATGTTCTGCTTACACTTTCGCCGTATGCTCCCGGATCAAAGTTTCTGAACGGTTGCCCCTACATTACGTTTTTGTAACGGATTTGTTCTCCACACCCAAACCATTTTGCGCAGTTAAACCAAGGGCGCCCGATCAGGGGTCCAGGGCGTCTGCCATCACGATCCACCCTCTGTTGCGAACGTTTCTCAGAAAATCACGCCCAAGTTCTCGCCTGAGCGATGAAAGGATCACATCGACCGACCGTGCCCTTGCCAAACCCAGGGCTTCCGAAAGTTCCTCGCGAGACACCACCCTTGCATGATTGTTTACAAGAAGCGTCAATAGCTCCATCTGCGAAGCAGAAACCTGCAGCTCGCGCCCGGCGAAAAATGCTCGATAGCCCTCTGTGTCGAGTTCGAGCGCGCCGAGTCTAAGCGTCGAGTTCTCGTCCATTGAAGGAGATTCCAACTTCACAAGAGGCAGACTAGGCCCGGCACGTTACCGATCCTTTTCGTCTGTGTTTCAGCCGAGTTAAAAATCCGAACTACCCGTCCGGCCCTGTGGAAACTTTTGTCCGCCTGCGTAGCCGCCACTTGCGGGGCCGTGATCCAGACAGAGTCCAGCGAAGATCGCCCTGGCCCTGTTCATCGAGTTTGCCTCCGTTTCGTCCGGTCACATAAAAGATGTCAACCGCCACATCGCCGGTCGTATGCACCACCGCCATATGGATTTGAATTCCAGCCTTCGCCAGAGCCGATGCGACTTTGTGCAAGAGCCCCGTCCGGTCGTAGGCCCGGACTTCCAAGATTGTGTGCCAAGGCGAGGCCAGGTTGTCAATGTCCACGATCCCCGCGATGCCTTCGGGCTCCACCGCGTCGACGAGGTCTTGGGTAAGCTCCCCGGCTATCGACGAGCGCACCCCCTCCCAATCAACATCGGCGGGGGCCGTCACTCGGAAAACATCGATGGCCTCGCCGTTTTGCCAGGTTGAGATGAAGGCCTCTTGCACCCAAATCCCGTGAGAAGCAAATGCCCCCGCAATGCAGGCCAGAAGCCCTCGTTGGTCCCTTACTGCGACGTGAACACTCCACTCGCCCGCCTCGGGAAACGGCTCGACCTCGAGCCGTACTTCATAGCGTTTCAGGGGAGTCGCCGTCATGGCTAAGTGCCGCTGAATGACCTCCGGTCCATGGGCCATAAGGTAGCGGCTGGGGGCGGCCCGTAGATGACTTTCGACTTGGCTCTTAGGTAGATGCGATAGAGCCGAGGTCATTTCCTTTCGCCGTAGATCCACCAGGTTGCCAGAGCCGGCCCCCATCAGGTCGGGATGGGCCAGAACTGCCTGGACGAGTTCAAAAAGCTCATCCAAGCGCCTGCGTTCCCAGGTTTCCATTGCGCCTTCAGCAACAGCAAGAACGTACAGGGCATCCGCTCGCTGTCCATTGCCTATATGAGCAGCCAGCTCCAGGACAGAGTCCTCGGTCCCCATGTCGAAGCGCCTGGCCGCAGCCAACAACAAATGCCTCTCCGCCACCAAAAATTCCACCAATTCGATCTTTTCGTCGCTTAGTCCGATCGAGCGCGCCAAGGTATTTGAGCGCCGTTGGGCATCATCGCCGGCCGTGAAGGCGCTCCGTGCCAGCGCCGCCAGCAGCACCATGTCTTGAATCGGTAGCCGCTCCCAAACGGTTCGCGCTCTAAACGAATCCTGCCGCCCCGCTTGTGCCCCGCGGCGTTCAATGAGCACATGTAGGTCCTCAAGCAAATTCCAGCGGAGATCGCCGGCCGGATCGAGATTAAACGGATCGCGTTTGCGGTCACCGAAGGCGGCCTCGAGCTCTGGCAGATAAGCCCCGAGCAGTCCCGTGACCTGCAAGAAGCGCCAAGAACGCTCATTGCCATTGCTCAGTAGCTTGAAAAAGCGTTGCCTTAGAGGGTCGTCCCAGGCATCGTTGTCTTGCCCGCCGCCGGCGTTATCCTGCTGGCCGCCGGTGCTCGATAGCCATTGCAAAAGCGACGATCCCGGCCCGCGGCTTGCCATTAACACGGCGGCCTCGAAGCCGATCCTGCCCCTCAGAATGTCGGGCGGCTCGGCGTTCAGCTCAACCTCTTCCGCGCTCACATTCAGCCATCCGCCCGCCGGCTCAACAGCCGCCGACCCAAGCGCCACCGCATGCCGGCGCATTCTCAGAATCAGGTGCCTGAGCCCCGGCGGGGTAATCAGGGTGGTCACCAGAACAACCGCAACAAGAACCGCGTAGTTGTTAGCGTCGAGGATCCCCGCGGTTAGGCCTATGCCGGCAAAGATAAGACCAACTTCGCCTCGAGGAATCATAGCGACGCCCACCAGTAACCGGTTGGCCTTGCCCTTAGCAACCCCCATCCCGGCGACGATCTTGCTGACAACTGCGACGACTACCAGTACACCGATTGTGGCCAGAGCTCCTGGATCCACAAAGGCCTCAAGTTTCGTGGCGATCCCGATCTGAAGGAAGAAGACGGGCACAAAAAAGTGGATAAGGGGCGCCATGCGCCGTTGTAGATCCTCGGTAACTTCCGTCCTCGAAAGCGCCAGTCCCGCGATGAAGGCCCCAACGATAGGAGCAAGTTTCGCGAACGAGGCGAGCCGCGCGATGCCAAGAGCAAAAGCAAGCCCCAGCGCCATCAAAGTTCCCTCCGTGCGCGAGCGATCTGCAATCTGCTTAAACAGGCGCGGAGCCAGCCAGGCGGCCAGTAAAGTTGCGAGAATTACGAAACCCAGAGCCCCGGCAATGATCGATGCCACCCCGCTTGCGGTGAGGGCGGTGCCTGAAGCAAGCGCAACAACCACGGTCAGGATTACGAGCCCGCCCACGTCGTCGGCAACCGCTGCCCCGAGGACCGTGCGGGCCTCAGGGCAGGTCAGGGCCCGAAGGTCTCCAAAAACCCTGGCGGTTATTCCGACGCTGGTCGCCGTGAGCGCCCCTGCCAAGAACAATGAAGTCGCTTGCGGGACACCCATTGCGCTCAAAACGAACATGCCAAGAGCCATGGGGACCGCAATTCCAATGCCCGCGACACGAAGAGAGTCCGCGCCGACCCGGCCGAGTTCTCTCAGATCCATCTGCATGCCGACTTCGAACAACAATAGAATTACGCCCAGCTCGCCGATCAAGGTCAAAAACTCGTCGCCCTGGACTAGTCCGAAGACCGACGGCCCAATCAATATGCCCACCAAAATTTCAACAAGGACCGCCGGCTGACCAATCCGTTCAGCAACCTCGGCGGCAAGGCGCGCCGCAATGAGCACTATTAGAAGAGTAAGCAGGGTGTGTTCTAGGTCCATAATTGACTTTTTCCACCCCACCCGCTTGGGCGGGGTGTGCCTGCCACGCTAGATCTAAACGGTTACCCGAGCGTGTCCTTCATGTTTCGGAAACGTTAATTCTCGCCTGATGCTCATAACGAACCCGATACTTAGATTTAACGGGCTCGCGAAGAACGTGAAACTATCGTGTCACTCACGGCCCCCATAGTGGTGAGCCACACACACGGAGACCGCATGCCCCCAGCCAAGACTGACAAACCGCTTTGGAAGCAGAAGATCAACATTGAGCAGGTAAAGAGCAGCCTCGATTTTGATCTGTCGCGCCTCGATACCGAGGGCTACGAGGTCTTGACAGCCGAAGATTTCTACCGTCTGAAGATGTGGGGAGTTTGCAGCCAGCGCACGCCGGGCCTTCACATGGTCCGGATGCGCATCACCGGGGGCAAGGTCTCGGCCACCCAAATGCGAGGCCTTAGCGAGCTTTCGGCCCGGGTGGCCGACGGCGGCGTGCACATCACCACCCGCCAGAACCTGGAGCTGCATTCAGTTGAAACGCGAAACGTCCGCCGAGCGCTTGACGGGCTACGACTGCTCGGCATCAGTTCCCGTTCAACCTGCGGGCACACTGTGCGAAACGTCGTCGGCTGCTCCCTTTCCGGCATCTGCCCTGAGGAAACCTTCGACACACGCCCGACCGTCGAGGCGATCAGCAACTTCTTTGTGACCAGGGCCGATCACTACAACTCACACCTGCCCAGGCGCCTCAACATCTACGTGGCCGGGTGCCCCTCGTGCATGACCCACGCTCAAGTCAACGATCTCGGCTTCGTCGCTACCCGCCGTGGCGGCGAGATGGGTTTCCAGTTTTGGTGCGCAGGCTCTTTGGGCGCCCAACCGCGGCTGTCACATTTGCTGTTCGGATTCGTTCCGGTCGAAGAGGCGCTCGCGGTAACTCAAGCGGTCGCCGATGTTTATTGCGAGCACGGGTTCCGCGACAAGCCCGCCAAGGCAAGGCTCAAGTACTTGATCGAAGAATGGGGCGAGGAGAAATTCGCCGCTGCGGTTTTGGAGCGAGTCACCGTGCTGCGCCCCGGAACCCGGGTCGTGCGAAGCGGCTCGATGGTCGTGCTCGGCCCCGACCGCCGGCCTCCAGGCGGTCATAAGGGGGTCTTCCCGCAGCGCCAGGAAGGCTACGTTCGAATAGAGGCCCGGGTAGCGCTCGGCGACCTGGAAGATGTTCAAATGGAGGTGCTCGCTCGCTTATCCGAAGCCCACGCCGATGGATACATTTACTTGACGAAGGAGCAAAATGCCGAGCTTCACTGGATACGCTCCGAGGCTGTGGACGAGGTCTGTGGACCGCTTGCAGAGGTTGCACTTCTACCACGGGGAGCCGGTGGACTGGTTGACGTTCAGGTTTGCGCGGGGACCGAATGGTGCGTCTGGGGCGTCGGTGACTCACGCGGCCTTGCCACGGACATCGAAAAAGAACTGGCAAGTGTCGTCGAAAACGATGCCGCGGCCGAGCCTTTGAGAGTCCACATCTCTGGATGCCATCATGGTTGCGCTCAGCACCAAATCGCCGACATCGGCCTTGTAGCCACGGCCGTGAAGGATGGCGACGAGAAGGGCGCAGGTTTTGAAATCTTCGGCGGGGGCCGGCTGGGCGCCGATCCCCAGCCGGCCCATCGCTTAGGTCGCGTGCCGCTTTGGCAAACGTCCGAAACGGTCACGACTTTGCTTAAGGCCTACCTGCAGGAACGCCAAAGCGCCGAGGACTTTCCGTCGTTTCTCGACCGCACCGGCCGGAAGGCTCCGCAGCACTTCCCAACCCAAACAGTTTCGGGGCCTTAGTTCGGGACCTTAATTCGGGGGCCTTAATTCGGGGCCTTAATTGGCGGTAACCCGGCCGAGCTTGCTACTGCTTGGCTGCGAATTCCTGCCGAAGCTCCTCAGCAGCGGCAACCATGTTTTGCAGACTCGCCTCGGTCTCGGGCCAGGCTCTGGTTTTTAATCCGCAATCAGGATTTACCCAAATCTTGTGAGGATCGATAACTTTTGCGGCTGCTCGCAATTTTTCGACCATCTCGGCGACTGAGGGCACCCTCGGCGAGTGGATGTCATAAACACCGGGCCCAATCTCGTTGTTGTACCCGCTGGCTCGAAAGTCCTCGAGTAGCTCCATGTTCGAGCGGGCCGCTTCGATCAATGCAACGTCTGCATCCATCGCGTCCATGGCTGAAATGATGTCGCCAAAATCCGAGTAACACATGTGGGTTTGGATCTGAGTCTCATTGGCGACGCCGGAGGTTGAAAGACGGAAGCATTTGACTGCCCAGTCGAGGTATTCCTCGGTCCGTTCTTGGCGAAGCGGCATGCCCTCGCGAATGGCCGGCTCGTCGACCTGAATCACCCGAAACCCCGCCGCCTCGAGATCGCCGACCTCGTCGCGGATGGCCAGCGCCAACTGCTCGCACGTCTTCGACAAAGGCTGGTCGTCTCGAACAAAGGACCACATGAGCATCGTCACCGGCCCGGTCAGCATTCCCTTCACAGGCTTGTCGGTCAGCATTTGTGCGAAGCGAATCCAATCAACGGTCATCGGCTTGGGCCGGTGAATATCGCCGAAGATGATCGGGGGCCGAACGTAGCGGCTTCCGTAGGACTGCACCCAGGCGTTCTGAGTAAATAGGTATCCGTCGAGCTGCTCGGCAAAATACTGGACCATGTCGTTGCGCTCGGGCTCACCGTGAACCACTACATCGAGCCCCGCCTTTTCCTGGAACCGAACAACTCTCTCGATTTCCTGGTGCATTTGTTCCGTGTACTGCTGCTCGGTGATTTCGCCCTTGCGAAGTTTCGCCCGCGCCTCGCGAATCTCCCGGGTCTGCGGATAGGAGCCGATTGTGGTGGTCGGAAAGACCGGAAGGTTCAACAACTCCTTTTGAGCCTGGCGGCGCACGCCGTAATCGCCGGCGCGCTTGTCGGCCGAGTGGCCGAGTTTGTCCAAACGGGACCGAACTTGCGGATTGCTGGTCTTGGACGAGCTTTTTCTTTGCTCAAGGACGAGACGGTTCTCGGTGAAAAGCTCCGTACCCGAGTGGCCACCCTCGTTCAGGGCCTTGGTTAGAGCCACGATCTCATCAACCTTTTGCCTCGCAAACGCCAGCCATGGACGAACCTCAGGATCAAGGTTTTCTTCCAGCGCCACGTCGATGGGGACATGCACAAGCGACGACGACGAGCAAACAACCACGTCTTCGAACAATGAAGTCAAGCGCTCCACCAGTTTGAGGGAAGCACCGAGGTCATTTATCCAAACATTGCGGCCGTCAACAACCCCGGCGAACAGTGTCTTGCCTTTAGGGGCGCCATGCAGTTGGATGAATTCTTCATTCTGGGCGCCTGCCACAAAGTCGAGACCGAGGCCTTCAACCGGCAGGTCCTTCAAAACCGAGTAGGCCTCGCCGATGTGGTCGAAGTAGGTATTGACGAACATCTTGGGCCGGCCCTGGGTTGATCCAAGGTGGGCGTACGCCGACTGCAAAGCCCGAAGCTCGTGAACACTTCGATCCTCTGCAAGGGCGGGCTCATCGAACTGAACCCAATCGGCGCCCTGGCCGCCGAGCCGCTGGAGAATCTTTTCGTATACCGGAAGGACCTTGTCGAGCAAGCTCAGCGGCTCGAAATCGGGAGCAGCCTCGGATGATGCCTTTGCAAGAAGCAAGAATGAAATGGGGCCGATAATCACGGGCGCTGTTTGGAACCCCAGTGCCTGGGCCTCGGCGTGTTCCGCGAATGGCTTGTCGCTCGACAATGCAAAGTTCGTGTTCTCATCAAGCTCGGGGACAATGTAGTGAAGGTTGGTGTCAAACCATTTCGTCATATCCATAGCCGTGACGTCGACTCCCTGAACCTGCCGGCCTCGAGCCATAGCAAAGTAAGTATCAAGTTCGACAGGGCCTTCCTTGTGGCCGTATCTAAGCGGCACAGCCCCCAGCAAACAAACAGTGTCGAGGACCTGATCGTAGAAGGAGAAATCGTTCGAAGGAATGATGTCGACACCAGCGGCCTTTATGGCTTCCCAGTTCTGCTTGCGGATGCTCTTTCCGGCCTCAATCAACTGATCGGCGGAAATCTTGCCTGCCCAATAACCTTCAGTGGCCATTTTCAGCTCGCGCCGCGGCCCAATACGGGGGAATCCATGAATGTGAGAACGAACCATCGTCGCCATATTACTTGACCTGCACCTGGGTGACTTCGATGGGACAATTGCTGGGTGATCAAGTTTTATTCGACGAATTGGTGCGGCGCCTGCCGGGACGCGAAACAGGTCCTGCAAGAAGCCCAGGTGGAATTCACCGAAATCGATATCGACCAGGACCATGAAGCGGCGGAATTTGTCCGCGGGGTGAACCGGGGTATGTACAGCGTCCCAACCATCGTCTTCCCGGACGGCTCGATGCTGACCGAGCCCTCCTATGCCGAGCTTAAACTCAAGCTGAAGGACAATTAGCCTGACGGGAAACCGAGGTCTGCCATTATGGGGGCATGCCGTTTCGTTATCCCGTTGCGCTTGAGCTAAAGGGCCGCCGGTGCGTTGTGATCGGCGGCGGAGAAGTCGCCGAGCAAAAGGTCCGGGCGCTGCTGGATTCCGAAGCCTCGGTTGTTGTCGTTGCCGATAAATTTGATGAGGCCCTTGAAGACCTAGGGCGAGCCGGGTCCGTAGAACTTGTCCGCAGGACTTACCAAAACGGAGATCTAACCGGCGCGTTTCTGGCGATTTCGGCCCCCGAGCACCGCTCCGAAAATGCAGCCGTTTTCAAAGAGGCGGAAGAGCGAAACGTGCTGATCAATTCAGTCGACGACATCGAGCACTGTCATTTCGCCGCTCCTTCAATAGTTAGGCGCGGGGACTTCATACTCACGATAGGCACCGGCGGAAAGGCTCCGGCCCTGGCAAAGAAGCTGCGCAAGGAACTGACCGAACAATTCGGTCCCGAGTACGCGGAGCTTGTTGATCTGCTGGGCAAAGTGAGAGAAAAAGCGTTGCCGGCCCGCACCTCAAGCTTCGACGAATGGGCCGACCGCTGGGGCAAGGTGATGGAAAACGACCTGATCGGACTGGTTCGCTCCGGAAGGCTCGACGAAGCTAAGAAGCTGGTACTGGGCGAGATCTTCGAGACAACTAAGGGGGTACACGGCGAAGCCGGGGCTGAATCCCAGCAAGAAAGAACGACCTACTCTCTGGGCGCTTCAATACACGTCGGGCAAACGCCGGAAGCCGCCGCCGGACCGGGCCGGGTTTCCATCGTGGGGGCCGGGCCGGGCGACCCGGGCCTTTTCACGGTGCGCGGACGCGAATTGGTCGGCGCCGCTGACGTTGTAGTTTGCGACCGGCTGGTGCACTCGTCCCTTGTGGAAGGCAAGAAGGTGATCTATGCGGGCAAGAAGGCAGGCGCCGGTGCGGTCCCCCAGGCAGAGATCAACGAGCTGCTGATCCGCCTGGCCCAAGAAGGCAAGAAAGTAGTCCGCCTGAAAGGCGGCGACCCGTTCGTCTTCGGTCGCGGGGGCGAAGAAATCGCCGCTCTCGCCGAGGCCGGAATTGAATTCGAAGTGGTCCCCGCCCCCACGTCTGCGATTGCCGCGGTGGCGGCCGCAGGCATCCCCGTAACCGATCGCCGATTTTCATCATCGGTCGCGATTGTCACCGGCCACACCGGCGATCCGGACGACACGAACCAGTCCCCCGACTTCGCAAAAATAGCCACTGCGGTCGACACAATCGTCATTTTGATGGGGCTGGGCAACCTGGCGAACATAACCGACGAGCTGATCGAGGGAGGGCGCGACCCCGAAACGCCGGCGGCGATAATTGAAAACGGAACCCTGCCCTCGCAGCGAGTAATAACCGGGGACCTGGGGGGCCTAGCCGAGGCGGCCGCCAATGCCAACATTCAATCCCCAGCGGTAGTAGTAGTAGGCGACGTGGTCACCCTCAGAGGGACCGCTTAACTCCCGGCTTAGCCGCCCAACGCTTCGAGGGCTTTGGGGACCGTCTCGCCCGCTTTTACCTTGTACCAGGCGCCGGCTATTTTGCCGCTTTCGTCGACCAGAAAGGACGAGCGGATCATCCCCATATATTTTTTGCCGTACATGGACTTTTCGCCCCAGGCGCCATACGATTCGGCGACCGAATGGTCGGTGTCGGCAAGCAGGGGAAACCCGAGGTCGAATTTATTGTCGAATTTTGCTTGCTTCTCGGGCTTGTCGGGGCTTATGCCGATGGCCTTCGCGTCTAGTCCGGCCAATTCGTCATGAGCGTCTCGCACAGCGCAGGACTGCGTGGTGCATCCCGGAGTGTCGGCCTTCGGATAGAAATAAACAAGAAGGTTCTGTCCCTCGAAATCGGCCAGCCGCCAAGTCTTGCCGTCCTGAGCCTGCAGCTCAAAGTTCGGCGCCGGATCTCCAATGTTGAGAGTGTTCATTACCTTGCAGACTAACGGCCCACGAGAACTACTTGAGCTATTGCTATTCCTGCGTCGTGAGATAGAGAGACTAGAGCGGTTGCTCCGGCGGCCTCCGCACCTGCGCGCCCGGTCAGCCTAAGAATCGGTGGGCCGCCTTCAGAAACAACCTCTACGTCATGCCATGAAAGGCTCGGCCATCCCTTTCCCAGGGCCTTGAAAGTGGCTTCCTTGGCGGCGAATCTGGCGGCAAGGTGCTGCGCCGGGCGACTGCTGCTCGAAGCGTAAGCAAGCTCACCTGGGGTGAAGAGTCGTTTTTCCAGATTGGGCCATTGCTTGAGAAGGGTGGCGATCCTGTCAATAGCGACAAGGTCAATGCCTATGCGAATTGAACCGGCCGGGCCAGTGCCCTGCACGATTAGGACGGTTTCGAGATGACCAGCGAGACGTTCTGCCCACCGAAACCGAAGGAGTTCGACACCGCTACATCGAATTTGTGGGCCCTGGCCTTATTTGGAACAACGTCGAGGTCGCATTTCGGGTCGGGCGTCTCGTAGTTGATTGTCGGCGGCAGTAATTGGTCGTTTAAGGCCAAAACGCATGCTGCGGCTTCGGTGGCACCGGCGGCGCCGATCAAATGGCCGGTCATCGATTTGGTCGAAGAAGTCGGCGGCGGGGAATCGCTAAATATCTTTTTGATCGCTTTGACTTCAGAGGCGTCGCCCAACTGCGTCGAGGTGCCGTGGGCGTTTATATAGCCGACCTCGGCCGTCGTAACTCCGGCGTCTGCAAGGGCGGTTTTCATAGACGCTGCCGCTCCTGCGCCGTCGGGATGGGGCATGACCACGTGGAACGCATCAGCCGAAAGGCCGTAGCCCAAAACCTCAGCCAGCACCTTGGCGCCCCTGCCTTTTGCGGATTCCTCCGACTCGAGAACCAGAACCGTACTCGCCTCGCCGAAAACAAATCCGTCGCGGTCTTTATCGAACGGCCTTGAGGCCTTCTCGGGCTCATCGTTGCGGGTGGATAGCGCCCTTGCCGAGCAAAACGATGCCAACGACAATGGACTGATACAAGCCTCGGCCCCGCCGGCCAGAACAATGTCGGCCGCGCCGGAACGGATGAGGTCGACCGCTCGGGCTATGGCATTTCCGCTGGAAGCGCAGGCCGTAACCGTGCATTCATTTGGGCCGGTGAACCCCATCTCGATGGCGATAGCGCCGGCGGCGGCGTTGGGGATCATCATCGCAATAAGGCTGGGACTCGCGTAACGGGGGCCGCTCGCGAGCATCTTGATGTGCTCTTCCTCGTAAAGCGCAATTCCACCTATCCCAGATCCGATGACCACTCCGACCCGCGCCGGATCCGGCTCGGAAGGGTCGAGCGCGGCATGCTCCAATGCAAGCTTGGCGCCCGCAAACGCCATTTGCGAAAAGCGCTCCATACGGCGAGCGCGCTTAGGGTCCAAGAAATTCACAATGTCGAAATCTTTGACCTCGGCGGCGACCTTGCTCGGATAATCGGCGGTATCGAACTTGGTCAATGGACCCACCCCAGAGCGACCGTCCTTCAATGAATCCCAGAAGGCGTCCACTCCGATGCCGACGGGAGTAACCGGCCCAATCCCGGTCACAACTGCTTTGTGCCTGTCTCCATTGCTCATTGCTTCTTTTGCCTCAACCTAACCGGGGACTTTTTGGCCCAATAGGTCTGCGGCCTCGCCGAGAGTGGTCACCTTTTCCAACTCTTCGTCGGCGACTTCTATGTTGAAGCGCTCTTCTACGGCCATCACGGCCGTCATCAAGTCGATTGAATCCAGCCCTAGATCGTTGAACAAACTGGCCTCCCTTGTAACTTTGTCGGGCTCAACCTTGAGTTTGTCGACCAGAACTTCCTTAAGTGCATCAAAAACCTGCTCGCTCGCCATAATTTCTCCTTTTAAGAACTTCCTAAAAACCTCTTGGGTAACTGATTGCTGCAGCCCTTAACCCTATCCGACCAACAAAATCGAGCGAAGGGTCTAACCGCTTGCGCGGTCTGCCCAGTGGGACACCGCACTAGGTAAGGCCACCGTTTATGTCGATCACCTGGCCGGATAGGTACGAGGCCCTTACGCAAAACCGAACGGCTTCAGCTACTTCCTCGGTCGTACCCGGCCTGCCCACCGGCACCCGGTTTAGAAGGGCCTCGCGCTGAACTTCGGTCAAGACTTCAGTCATCGCGGTGTCTATCAGGCCCGGAGCGACGACGTTGGCTGTGATCCCTTTGCGCGCAACCTCGCGTGATAACGATTTCGTGAATCCAACGAGGCCGGCCTTTGCCGCCGCGTAGTTGGTCTGGCCGGCATTTCCCGTCGTTCCAACAACCGACCCAATGCTTACGATCCTGCCCCAGCCTGCCTTTAGCATTCCTGGCAACGCCCGCTTGGTGCAACGGAAGGCGCCGCTCAGGTTTACGTCCAGCACCTGTTCCCACTCTTCATCGCTCATTCGCATGAATAGGCGGTCCCGCGTTATGCCGGCGTTATTGACAAGAATCTCGACCGGGCCAATGCTGCGCTCTATTTCATCAAATGCAGCGGAAATCTCTTCCCGGCTGGTCACATCGACTCGGATTGCCGAAGCCTCTGCACAAAGCGCCGCGGTTTCGATGGCCTGGTCCTTGTTCTCGATGTAGCCGATGGCTACCCGAACCCCTTCCTCAGAAAGCATTTGGGCGCAAGCCCTGCCTATCCCGGCCCCCGCTCCGGTCACGAGGGCTACTTTGCCGGCGAGACTCACTTGGCGCCGACTGGCGCCAGCGGACTTCCGGGATGGGCCGCCACGGCCGAGTCGGGCGAAACCGGCTTCGCCATAGTCCAGCGCATGAGCGCTCCGCCCCAGGTAAACCCTGCCCCGAAGGCGAGTATCAGCAAGCGGTCGCCGGGGCTCAGACGGCCCTGCTCCCAAGCCTCGCACAAGGCAATCGGAACCGAGCCCGCCGAAGTATTGCCATATTTTTCGATGTTCATAAAGACCTTTTCAGACTCGATGCCCAGCTGCGCCGCGCATTCATCGAGAATCCGGCGGTTGG
The DNA here is from genome assembly GCA_051005875.1 of Actinomycetota bacterium. GTDB lineage: Bacteria > Actinomycetota > CADDZG01 > JAHWKV01 > JAHWKV01 > JBPCIX01. The sequence goes on from JBPCIX010000062.1 coordinate 53,500, forward strand.
CTTGATGAGCCACCAACAGGTCGAAGCCGTCGGCGCCGAGGCGTGCCCCCTGGGCCGTCATGGTTCTCACCGCGTTGCGATAAACGTCGCGCCCTGTCATGCGAATGCAAGCGAGCGCAGCCGGGTCCGTTGCAAGGCGGCTGCCGCTGCCGGGAACGATTACCTGCTCGGCCCCCGAACCGTCCGAGCCCATTTCAAAACGGATCGGGGCGGCGTTTTCATCAGCGGTCACCAGCACCGCCCCAGCGCCGTCGCCGAACAAGGGTGCCGTTACCGGGTCGTCGAGGTTTAGATGGCGGGACAACAGGTCCACTCCGACAATCAGGATCGTTCGGGCCGTGCCCGCAGCCGCCAACCCGGCCGCGACGTTCAGTGCGTAAACAAACCCCGAGCAGGCCGCACTCAGATCGAAGGCGCCGGCCGAGGTGGGGATGCCGAGGGCACTTTGAATAATGGTCGCACAGGGGGGAAACACGTAGTCGGGCGTGCAGGTTGCAACGATGACGGTGTCGATACTTTCCGCAGGGGTTCCTGAGTTAGCAATTGCCCCGCGTGCGGCCTCAAGCCCAAGGCTGGCGGCGGAATCATCGGGCGAGGCCATGCGGCGTTCCCGGATTCCCGTACGGCTTTCGATCCAGCCCGGATTGAGCCCGAGCCGCTCCTCAATTTCTAGGTTGAGGACCACACGCGAAGGCAGGGCCTTGCCCAGGCCAATAATGCTGACGTTACTCATTGAGTCTCGGAAATATTGAGATGCGTGAGTTTAGGGGCGGAGCCAGGCTACCGGCTCAGAAGCCCGAACCGGGCATCCGTGCGGAACAAGGTAACCCATAATCCAGCCGGAAAAAGCCGACCTCACAGGGACCAACTCGCGGTCCGAAGACATTATTGTTCCGACTTCCTGGCCCTTGAGAACATACTCGCCTTCAGCCTTGCGAGGCTGATCCAGCGGTTGAAACTTACCGGCGCAAGGCGAAACCACCAGGCGCTCCGTCAAGGGAATCCCTTCGCCGACAATGGAGTCAGAGTCTTGCTGAGGCCCTGCAATTGGTTCTTGCCCGTTGCCGACAACAACCAGCGCCGGCGCTTTGATTTCATCGGATTCATGGTGTTCGATTACGGAGCCTTGCGTAAGTGGTGTCATGGTTACCCTTTCATACTCCTGCCAAAATTTTTGATGGTTCCTTAGCGGCGTCTTCGTCGCTCGAAACTGAACCGATGCTGACCCCGGTTATCGTGCGTTTAACCAGGTTACCCAGAACCGACCCCGGCCCAACCTCGACGAATTCATCCAGGCCGTCTTTTTGCATCCGTTCTACTGTTTCGGTGAAGCGAACAGGTGACGTAAGGGCTGAAACAAGCAACTGCCTGATTTCAGCCGGCTCGGTATGCGGCGAGGCATCGGCTACCGAGTAAAAGACACAAGAGGGGGCTCGGACTTCAGTGGCGTCGAGAGCGGCTGCAAGTTCTTCGGCGGCGGGGGCCATGAGCGGCGAATGTCCGGCCATTGGGACGTCGAGCCGAACCACGCGCTTGGCGCCGGCACGAAGAGCCTGGTCGGCGGCATTTGCCAAAGGGGTGTCTTTGCCGGAAATCACAGTTTGGGTGGGGCTATTGAGGTTGGCGATCCAAACACCTTCGTTGTCGTCGCAAATTTCGATAATTGCGGCCCTATCGAGGCCGAGGACGGCGGCCATGCCGCCAGGGTTGGCTCGTGCGGCAGCGGTCATTGCCCGGCCCCTGATCGAGACAACATTTAGAGCCCCTTCGAATTCCAGGGCGCCTGCAGCAACAAGAGCGGCATATTCGCCAAGGCTGTGGCCGACAACCGCCTGGGGGCTCTGACCTGACGCCTGCATCGCCCTGGCCGCCCCGCAAGAAGTGATGAAAAGCGCAGGCTGAAGAACCTCAGCCGGCCATGACGGCTTGGGGTCCACGGTGCAGAGGCGCTCAAGGTCTGCATCGACCAAAGGCTCCGCAGCCGAGAACATTTCAGAGCAAGCCGCAAGCCCGGCTGCCATTTCGGGCCGCTGGGAGCCTTGCCCCGGAAACATCCAGGCGGTCAAGAAACTTCCTTGCGAAGGTCCGCGAGGGTGCGGTGCATAAGTACTCTGGCGGAGTTCTCGGAGCGCCCTAGAGCTTCGCCGATTTCCGCATGGGAAAGCTCTTCGTTGAATCTAAGAATTACCGCCCGGCGACGCTCCGGCGAAAGCCGGCCGATGGCTGCCAACAGGCGCCCCAACTCTTCTTCATAAACGACCGCCCGCCCCGGCTCGACGGCGATCTCATCGGCGGGATCACCGAGTTCTTCAATGGAGACTGTGGTGCGGAAACGCCGGTTGCGGGCATGGTTGGCGCTTGCATTGCGGGCCGATGTGAAAAGCCAGGCCGCTACTTTTGGCGATCCGGCTTCCTTGGGGTCGAGATGCTTGAGAGCTTGCGAGAAAACTTGAGCCGCGAGGTCCTCGGCGTCGTGATGGTTACGCACCCTGCGAAATAGGTAGCCTTGCACCGGCTTGATATACCTGGAGTAAACTTCACGAAAGGCGGACTCCTTCCAAGCCGCGACGCGGTGAACAGTTCCGCCGTTGCCCAATTCGGGGCTTTCGGAGCTGTTTTCGCTCAAAGGAGTGTTGTCGCTCACAATATTTAAGACACATGAGACCAGGGTTCGTTACTAGTTACGTGAAGTAACTTTAGACGGCCCCCTGAAAGGGTTTCACGCCTAAAAAAGTATGTTTACCCCCAAAGGGCCAATATAACCGTCAAAGTGGAGGAACAACCTCAGAAAATGGCAGTTCAGGTGCGACTTTCGAAGGAAGAACGCCGAAGACGGCTGCTTCTAGCCGCCCAACAGCTTTTCGGTGAAAAGGGCTATCGCAAGTCTGAGGTCGAAGAGATAGCCGCCCGAGCCGGGGTTACCAAGCCCATGATCTACCGGCATTTCCCCGGCGGGAAGGCCGAGCTGTTCATGGAAGTACTCGACGAGCACATCCGGGTCTTGCTGAGAGCCCTATGGGAAGCAATGGCTTCATCGAACGAAGCGATCGACCGATTGCACAATGGGCTGGAGGCCTACCTGCAGTTTGCAGAAGAAAATCCGGAGGGATTCCGGCTTCTCGTTGATTCATCAGCCGAGCTGGACCCAGGAGTCGGGGACCGTCTGCGGGAGGTCAGAGACTCGATCGCAAGGGGCCTGCAAACAGCGATCGCAGATGTGATGAAGGGGGCGGGACTCACCCCCGAAGGCGCTCCCGTTTACGCCCACGCGCTTTTGGGCGGCGTGGAATCGGTAGTCGCATGGTGGCTGGAAGAGAAAAAGCCCTCCCGCGACATAGTGGTCGACTACCTATTGGCATTCCTATGGAAGGGCTTTGGCGGCCTGCCCAAGGACCCAACTCGCTTCCACCTTGAGCGGTCCTAAGTCGAAACTAGCGTGCGTGGAGGGGAAAGGCCCCCTCCGGGGGGGTGTTCCTTTCCCCCACCCTTCGGACCAGTTTTTTTCCCCTCTTCCCGCCAATGGACAGCCACCCC
>JBPCIX010000063.1:0-26963 GCA_051005875.1 Actinomycetota bacterium
CTGGCGGAAGACGGTGAGCTGCTAAGGCAATTGACGCTGGATCCGACCAAGGATTATCAACGGGCGGGAGGGGAGTAATGTGCACTATGTCTCGCGACATCTGTGCACTATGTCTCGCGACATCACACCGTGCCCCCGGTGGGATTCGAACCCACACTGTCGCGGTTTTAAGCCGCGTTTCTCTGCCAATTGGAATACGGGGGCGGGCTTAGATTTTTATCCCTGAATCCTAAGCGTCTATCGGCAGCAGCGTAAAGCGCCGGGGCGGAGCCGAGGCTACCTGTTCAGGCGGACGAGTTCGGACCAGATGAATTCTTTGTGGGGGCTGGCCTGGACGGTGTCGAAGTCGTAGATGCTGCCGCCCATTATTCCCATTATTCCCATATCCAACGTTGAGTTCACGAAGCCAGTGGTCTCGGCCGGCGTCATGCAATTGCCTATTCCCCCAATCAGATGGAAGGGTCGATCGACTCCCATTAAGTCCCTGGTTCTCGAAACGACCTCTCGCATGTATGCGTTCGTGTCGATCTCCAGGGCGCAGTTACTGCCCTTTGTGACCGACCAGTAGGCCATGGGCACAATCACGTCGTAGATCTCGCCTATCTCACGCCACGGGAAACCAGCCCACTTGGCCGGCGCCCTCGTGTTGTTCTTTGCGTCAACCACCGTTGCGGCCAATACTCGCCCGCCGGCCGCTGCCCGCAGTTGCCTGGAATACTCGATGATCCCGGCGTGGAACGCGGCGCGGTCGCCACCCAGGCTTGCGTCCATGGTTTCAATGTCGGGTGAAAACCCGTCGCAATGGCCGCCCTTAGGGGAAGTGAATTCAATCGCCATCATGCTGCGCCGAATATCGCGGGGCATATCGCCGAATCCCGGCACATACCAGCAGACCACCGCTATCCCCCGGGCGTGGGCTTCATCAATGAACGAACCCAGCCGCTCGGGTTTGAAAATATCCTCGGCTTGCTTGAAGCGGCCGGTTTGAAAGTAAAGGGTCTTGACCCCTCTTCTGGCCATTTCTTCAGTGGTTGCCGCCGCCGCATCGTTGTCGAAAATATCCATCCACATGCCCTCGCCGCGATACACATCTGCCGCCGCCGGGAGCGATCGCGCTGCGGCTAAGGCCGGCTTTGGGGGGGGTGCGGGCTCGGGTGCGACAACCGGATTGGGCGCCGCCTTAGCCGCCGGCGGCGCCTTGGCGGCAACAGAGGCCGGGGCGGGAGGAGCAGGGGGTGGAGGTGGAGGTGGAGGTGGAGGTGGGGGTGGGGGTGGAGCTGGAAGTGGGGAGGGCTCACGACGGGGTGGAATGAGATTTTCTTCGACCACGGCAACATCCTCGCCGTTGGCAGCAAGGGCGTTGGTCGAGAGACCGTCGGAGTCCTGGGTCTTTTTTGCCACCACCAGGACAGAGGCAGACGCGATCATTGCCACGCACGCGGCAAGAAATACCAATCTTATTGCCCAAAAATGTTTACGTATGTAAGTCATCGGGTATCAGTTTAAGTCCTATTCTGAAGTTGTTTTTGTTCGACTTGCTGAACCCGGGGCTCATGTAGCCCTCGTACACCCGCGGTTATCGACCGGTTTCACTATTGACTTCAACGTGTGGGCAACCTTAAACCCACGGCGGAAATTCCCCTGGATTTACGAAATGTTTTGGGCGGCCTGCCCAGCAGAACAAGCTTCCTAAGCTTTGCCGGGGCCCTCATTGATCGTGACTTTGACGATGTAGACGGGCTTGTCGGGCGAAGACTTTTCACCCGTGCCATTGTCAATCGTCTTTACATTGTTGAATTTGGCCAGCGCCGCGTCGCCCTTAGTGATTTTTCCAAGCAGCGCATAGTCCGGCGTAAGCTTTTGGGCGGCAGTGTCCGCGGGCACGAAAAAGAACTGGCTGCCCGAAGTTCCCGGAGGTTCGGCGCCGCCCTTAGCCATGGCGACGATGCCCTTGGTGTACTTGATGTCCGCGGGGGGTGCGTCGGCCACTTTGTAGCTCGGTCCCCCGGTTCCGTCTCCCTTGGGATCGCCGCCCTGAATTGCAAAGTCTTTGACTATTCGGTGGAAAGGCAGCCCGTTGTAAAAACCCTGCTTGGCCAAAAACACGAAGGAGTTCACAACGTTTGGCGATGCGGCCGCGGCCAGTTCAACCTCGATTGCCCCGCAAGAAGTTGAGAAAACTGCCGTGTAGGTCTTGGCCTTGTCGATAGTCATCGCCGGAGGCGCGTCGGGAGTCTTGGTGTTGCCACCTTTAGGTTTGTCGTGGCCGCATTCACCTGCTTTGGGCGCGGCCTTGGCCGGCTTGCTGGGGGCTTTATTGTTATTCGTAAAGTAGTAGGTGACGCCCCCCACGATCAGAGCCAAAATGGTCAGATTGATGAGCATCCGTTTTTGGCGCTGGGCCTGCCGGGCTTTTATTTCCTGCTCAATCTTCGCCCGGCGCATTTCTTTTTGACGCTGGCGCTTGGCGACCTTACCGTTACCGTTAGTCACGATTTTCTCCAATGATCTCGAGTACAAGCCCGTCGAGGATATCCCTCTCGGACACAATCAACTGATCGAAAGACCACCTGCTCATGACTTTAGCCAGGATCGAAGTCCCCGCAACAATAATGTCTGCCCTTCCCTCAATTAGCCCTGGAATCGATGAGCGCTCCTTGGAAGTCCTCCGGGCCAAATCAAGATACAGACTATCAACGGCGGCGCGAGGCAAGACCATTTCGTGAGTCTGCTCGGGATCGTAGGATTCAAGCCCCAGATACATGGCGGCCAGCGTGGTGACTGAGCCCGCGAGCCCTACCAATTGGGCTTGATCTGGGGGCATAACCGAGTCCGCCTCCGCCAGCCCGCTCTCGATTGCCGCTTCCATGCTGACCATCTCTTCAGGGGCCGCCGGGTCGGAGAGCAGAAACCGCTCAGTCAGCCGTACTGCTCCCAGGTTCACAGAAATCGCCTTGAACTCCCCGGCAGGGCCCTTACTCCCGCCCACCAACTCAGTAGATCCCCCGCCAATGTCGCATACGACATAAACGCCATCAGGAAGCGCCGCCGTGGCCCCAGAAAATGACAACCGAGCCTCTTCTTCGCCGCCCAGGATCTCCGGTTTCACTGCCGCTAACTTGGCGACGCCACTAAGGAATTCATCTGAATTGCGAGCGTCTCGCAAGGCGCTGGTGCCCGCAACCCTGACTTTTTCGACCCCAAATTCTCCGCAGACCGCAAGAAATTCAGCCACCGCGGCCAGGGTTCTTTTCATCGCCACAAACTGGAGTCGGCCGGCTGCGTCTACCCCTTCGCCCAAACGCGTGAACCTGAGCCTGCGGTCGAGATCGCGGTATCTATTTCCCGGAGACTTGTGCTCGGCAACAAGTAATCGAGTCGTGTTTGTGCCGACATCAATTGCGGCGACCCTCATACGCAGGGGGAACTTGGCGTAGCCGAATTGGGCCCCCGGCCCGCTCTAGCCAGCTCTTCAACCACCCAGGCGCCCACGGGATTGTCCTCGGTCACAAGGTGGTGAGCCAGATGGGCATGAAGGCACTTGACGCGCTCCGGGCCTCCCCCGGGGTGCCTAACATGCTCGGGAGTACCCCGGCCGTCCCTGGCAAAGCAATACTTCTCAGTCGAAGCCGCAAGCGCCTGACGAAATTCAGAATCATCGGCCAAACGCTTATTGATTTCCACCATCAGGCCGCCCGCTTCCAAGCGACCCACAGCGGAGGACAGCTCTTTGCAGGTCAACCACCAAAATGTTGGGAAAGGCGTTCCATCTTCCAGAGTCCGGCTTGTCTCGATGACTTGAGGATTGCGGCACCCACAGCGATGGGCCACAGTCCAGGGCCCCCTGGGGTCGCGGCCAAGCTGAGCGGCAACTGCAAGCCGGTCTTCAGCAACCGGCTGGTCAGCCTTTGTTATTGCCGCTTCGAATCCCGTTGACGCCGGACGTCGGCCAAGCGCTCCTGAGATTCACGCATAAACCTTTTGAGCTTGGCTTCAAATTCAGGGTCTCGCCCGGAACGGCCCCTTGTCGAGGCCTCCTCGAAAGAAGGATCGGCTTGCTTGATAGAAAGATCAATCTTTCCGTCTTCCTTGATGGAAAGGATCTTAACGTTGACGGTGTCGCCTTCTTTGAGGTGCTCGCCGATGTTCTTAACGTAGTTCTTGTCAACCTCAGAAATATGCACCATGCCGGTTTCTCCGTCGGCGATATCGACGAAAGCCCCGAAGTCCGCCAGACGGCTGACCGTGCCTTCAACTATTGCTCCTACTTCTGCCAATAAACCTCCTCATGCAAACTATTTGGTCCAGCCTATCGTACGACCGCCAAAGGGCCTCTGGCAAGCGGAGCACTCACGTGGGCCTAGACCTTGGACTGAACCCAGCTCCAGGCCTTCTCATACCAGGGCTTCGGTTTGGCCGGCGGCGGCTTGGCCTTTACGGGCGGTCCTTCTGGATCCTCCACGACAAACGAAACCTCGCCCGGCCGCACCAGGCCCAGCTGTTCCCTGGCGACTGTTTCCAGGTAGTCGGGGTCGCTTAGGCGCGACAGTCGCTGGTGCAACTTGATGTTGCTCGTCGTTAAAGCGGCAAGCTTACGCTCCTCCGCCCGTACAAGGTCACGCTGCTCCAGGGCTTGCCTTGCAGGAGGCAGGATTGCCAAGCCTAGTCCAGCCATCACGCAGGCTAGCAGGGCCAGGCGAAACCTTAGCTTTAGGCGCCGGGCAGCCATTTAAAAGCTCCGGCGCCCGCGTAGCGCGCGGATTCGCCCAATTCCTCTTCAATTCTGAGTAGCTGGTTGTACTTCGCCAGACGCTCCGATCGGGCGGGGGCGCCCGATTTGATCTGACCCGCTCCCCACGCGACCGCCAGGTCGGCGATCATCGCGTCTTCGGTCTCGCCCGAGCGATGGCTAATGATTGCGCTGTAGCCGGCGCGAAGCGCCATCTGCACTGTTTCGGAAGTCTCGGTGAGAGTACCGATTTGGTTTACCTTGACCAGAATCGAATTTGCAATTTTTGTCTGAATGCCTCGTTCAAGCCGCTCCGGGTTCGTTACAAATAAATCGTCCCCGACTATTTGAACCTTGTTTCCCAAAACCTCGGTCAGATGGCCCCAGCCTTCCCAATCGTCTTCATCCAAAGGGTCTTCGAGGCTGGCGATAGGGAACTTCGAAATCCATGTCTCGTACAGGCCGGCGAGGCCGGCTGCATCGAACGCAGTTCCCGACAAAACATACTTGCCGTCGGTCATCCACTGGGCCGCGGCCAGGTCAAGGGCAATTGATACCTCGGCCCCCGGCTTGGAGCCGGCCGCCTCGATTGCTTCACACAAGATTCCCAGCGCCTGCTCGTCGCCGGCTAGGTCGGGAGCGAAGCCGCCTTCGTCGCCTACTCCGGTTGAAAGCCCTTTAGAACGAAGAACTTTCTTAAGGCAATGGTAGATCTCGGTCCCCATTTGCATCGCCTCTGAAAACGAGGCTGCGCCGTGGGGCACGATCATGAATTCTTGAATATCGAGGTTATTGTCGGCGTGGGCCCCGCCGTTTAGAACATTCATCAGCGGTACCGGAAGCAGGTGAGCGCCCGCACCGCCGACGTAGCGAAAAACCCCGATGCCGAGGTCCGCTGCGGCCGCCGCAGCAACGGCCATCGAAACCCCCAGGATGGCGTTGGCGCCGAGCTTCGACTTGTTGTCGGTGCCGTCGAGGTCAATCAGGATCTTGTCGACGTTGCGCTGGTCAAGCACGTCCTCGCCGATCAGCGCCGGGCCTATCAAGTCATTCACGTTGGCTACGGCGCTCGAAACACCTTGTCCGCCGAACGCCTCGCCGCCGTCTCGAAGCTCCACAGCCTCGTATTTGCCTGTCGACGCTCCGGATGGAACCGCGGCTCTACCCACAACCCCTGATTCGGTCAAGACTTCGACTTCCACCGTGGGGTTGCCACGGCTGTCGAAGATTTGTCGCGCCAAAATCGCCTCAATCATTCAGTAAAGATAACCGCAGTTACGGCCTGAGGCGCGTCAATGCCGGGTTATGAGGGTCGAGGCCTACTCTTCCAGGCGGCGGCTTGCCTCTTGGCGCAGGGCCCCTTCCGGGTCGATGCCATGCTCCCTGGCCAAAGCGGCGGCCTCGAATAGCAACTCGCCCGTGACGCCGGCCGCAGGCCCTGACTCCATCTGCTGAGTTAGGTCAAACAAGCGGGCCTGGTTAGGCTTGTATTCCTTGCCGGCCCCCGCGAGCCGACGAAGTACTTTATGCGCATACACAAGGGCGGGCAGGCCCATGGGGATTCCATCTGAAATGCGATCCCTTGGCTTTTCTCTCGTTTTGATTGCCTCCCAATTGGCGAGCACCTCGGAAGGGGTTCCTGCTTGCTCATCGCCGAAAACGTGAGGGTGCCGGGTGATCAGTTTGGCGATCAATTCTTCAATCACGCGGGTAATGTCGAAATCTCCGCTTTCTGCGGCCATCTGCGCATGGAATACGACCTGAAGAAGAACGTCTCCAAGCTCTTCCGCAAGATGGGCTGGATCGTTTCTATCGATTGCATCCACAGTCTCGTAAGCCTCTTCCAGCAGGTTCAAGGAGATTGATTGGTGGCTCTGCTCGCGGTCCCACGGACAGCCCTCGGGGCCCCTCAGCCTGGCCATCAATTCGACCAATTCTGAAAACGCGGTGGCTGCCAACTCAGCGGCGCCGGCAGCATGCGGATCGAGGGGATCACCCGGTTGGTTGGAAGTCGCCATGTTGGGGTTTCCAGGCACCGGCGACCCTAAGGGGCCGCCGGCGCCTGCGGTGCTGGGGCTGGGGCCTGGGGGGCTCGGCCCGGGGGTTGGGGCGCCTGTGGGGCTATCCCGACCTTGAGCGGAACCACTCTTTGAGTGACACGGTCGAACCGGCCGATCCTCGGGTTCACCTTAACTTTGGACTTCTCCACACCATCGCTCAGCCAGGCGTCGAATTCCTTTTTTTCGTTTTCGGCTTTAACGCCCTTTTCGAGTTCTGGCCGGGCGTCGGCAAAGGGCCTGCCCTTGTTGATGAGCTTGATGACGTGAACTCCGAAAACGGTCCTGACGGGGTCAGATATCTGCCCCGCCTCGGTAAGAGCGAACGCCGTCTGCTCGAACTCTTGAGCTGCGTTTCCCTGGCTAAGGTAACCCAGATCCCCACCCTTTGACGCTGTGGTTGCATCCTGCGAGTACTGCTTGGCAAGAGCGCCAAAGTCCTCGCCGGCCTTGGCCCGGCGAGCAATCTCCGCCGCAAGGGCCTGATCTGATTCCAATTCTTCGCAAGTCCTGGTGGCTTCATCTCTCTTGCTGCAAACAAGAATGTGAGCGACCTTCAACGACGAGTCGAATGCCGGCTTGTTGCCCTCGTAAACCGCCATTAGCTCAGCCTCGGTCGGTGGGTGATCCTTGGTGAGCTTTGCGCCGACTTTTTGGAAAAGAAGCTGGTTGCCTAAGTAGAGCCTTAACTCGGCCAAATTAAACCCTTGAGCCTTGAGGGCGGCCTTAAATGCAGTGCCTTTGGTGTCGTTGGGAAAGCCTGCCTTTATTTGCCGAACCCTGGCCTCGACTTCCCGCGGCTTGACGACGACGCCCAGCTTAGCCGCCTTGCGTTGGGCGACGGTCTGGCGAACGAGCCCACTCAATACCTCGCGTTCCGCATCAAGCCGGTTCGCAGGCCCCTGAGGGCCCCTGAACTCTCGGGCAGTTGCCGGATTCTTCAAGATCTGGCTGAGAACCATCCCGATCCGAGCCTGCTCGATCTTGGTGCAACCGATATTCGGCGCACACACATCTGCCGCAGTGGGCGCAAAGTAATTGCCGGTGGCAGGTGAGCAGGCGGTAAGAATCGCAGCAAGCAGAGCGGCAGCCGCCGCTCCCCTGACCCGAAATCTTTGGAGGTGCATGTGGCGAGTATAAATGAGGCCCGCCCGCCGGCTCTACAGGTTGTTTGTCAGTACCTCAAGAGCCCAGGCAGGCACGTCGGTTGAAGGCGCCGGGAGCAGCAGCGTTTGCGAGGCCGCTTTGTATATCGAGCGCGGGAACCGCGCTCTAATCATCAACTCCTGAGACTCGGAAAGGGTGGGCATCGGCTTTAACTTCAAGCTTCCGTCACGAAGGATTGCTTCATTTATTCCGTGCGAGGCAAGCAGCGCCCTTAGCTCCGCCACCACTATCAGGTTCTCGACTGAACCCGGCAGTGGCCCGAACCGGTCGGTTAGCTCTTCTCTCAGAGCCGAAGAATCATCTGCCGATCTGATCTTTTCTATCTGCCGGTAAGCCTCGATTCGCAGCGACTCCCGCCCTATGTACGAACTCGGCACGAACGCATCGGCCGGAATGTCGAGGCGGACCTCGAGTTTTTCTTCAGGGGCCTTACCGGAAAGCTTGCCGACTGCCTCGGACATCATTTTCAAATACAAGTCGAAGCCCACGGCGGCAATGTGGCCAGACTGTTCGGCCCCCAGCAAGTTTCCGGCCCCCCGGATTTCCAAATCCCGTAAAGCGATTTTGAAGCCGCTGCCGAGTTCGGTAAATTCAGAAAGGGTCTTTAGGCGCTCATGGGCCTCGTCGCCCAAAACTGCATCGTGTGGATACAGAAAGTACGCGTAGGCACGCTCACGGGCACGCCCGACGCGGCCGCGAAGCTGGTAAAGCTGCGAGAGCCCCAGGCGATCGGCACGCTCTACTATCAAGGTATTCATGGCCGGAATGTCCAGGCCGCTTTCAATGATGGTCGTGCACACAAGCACGTCAATCTTTCCGTCCCAAACATTGAGCATCACTGCCTCAAGCTCGTGTTCGTTCATCTGCCCATGGGCCACCTCGACCCGGGCGCCCGGAACTAGACCGGCAATTCTTCTGGCGGCGCCGGCAATAGAAGAAACCCTATTGTGAACATAAAAAACCTGGCCGTCCCGTGCGAGTTCTCGTCTAATGGCCGCGGAAACCATACGACTGTCGGCCTCGCCCACGTAGGTCAGCACCGGGCGCCTGTCGACGGGCGGTGTATCCATCAAGGACAGATCCCTGATTCCGGTTATTCCCATTTCGAGCGTTCTTGGAATAGGAGTGGCGGTCATCGTCAGTACGTCAACGTGTTCACGAAGGTGTTTGATCTTTTCCTTGTGCTTCACGCCAAAGCGCTGTTCCTCATCGACTATCAAAAGACCGAGGTCCTCGAACTTAACGTCGGGCTGCAAAAGCCGGTGGGTTCCGATCAATACATCGACCTTGCCGGTCGCCGCCTCTTCGAGAATTTTCTTTTGCTCAGTGGCGCTAAGAAACCGCGAAAGCTGAGCCACCTTTATCGGAAAACTCGCGAATCGCTCGCTGAAGGTTTGGTGATGCTGTTGAGCCAGGATCGTGGTGGGTACTAAAACAGCTACTTGCATCGAGTCTTGAACCGCCTTAAATGCCGCTCGAACGGCCACTTCGGTCTTGCCGTACCCAACGTCACCGCAAATCAGCCGGTCCATTGGAGCGGGCTTTTCCATATCTGCCTTAACCTCTTCGATTGCCCGCAACTGGTCCGGTGTTTCGACATGGACGAAAGCATTTTCAAGCTCCGCCTGCCAGGGAGTATCCGGCGAGAAGGTGTGGCCCTCGGCATTCAGCCGGGCCGAGTACAGAACCGTTAGCTCGCCGGCAATGTCCTCGACGGCTTTGCGTGCCCTGGCCTTCGATTTCTCCCATTCGCCCGAACCAAGCCGGTTGAGTTTGGGGGCCTCGCCGCCCGTGTAACGAGTAATGGCGGCCAGCTGCTCGGTAGGAAGATAAAGCCGATCGTCGCCGTGGTACGAAATCAGCAGGTAATCGCGGTTGATGCCTGCGACCTCGCGCGTGATCATGCCGTGATAGCGGCCGACTCCATAGGTTTCGTGAACTACATAGTCGCCGGGCACAAGTTGGAGCAACAGCGCGGTGGCTCTGGCCGGAGTTTGTGGCGCCCCCTTCGTAGCGGCGGCAATCCTGCGCTTGCCGAACAAGTCGGCCTCGCCCACTAGGGCCAGAGCGCTCTCAGAATCGAAACGGAGCAAGAATCCCGAACGAAGCGAGGCCGACTCCACAATCGCTGAGTGATACGGGTTGGCTTCCTCTATGGGTAGGGACATCCCGGCGTCGGCCAGCACATCGCGCGCCCTGGATGCTGACCGACCAGCAGCGACCGCAATCGTGGCTTTGCCCGGCACGCCCTTCAGAGCCTTCACGAGATCACCGGGCTTGCCTAAGTGCCCCTCCCATCCGGTAATGTCCAGATCGATGCCTTCGCCGCCCCGCGAGTACGGCCAAAGCTCAACGCTCGGTGACCCATCGGTGGCCTGATCGAAGTCCCCGAACATGCCGCCAGAGAAATCTCCGGCCCAGTGTTGCGCTTGCTCCAGAAAATCTTCAGCCCGGTCACGGCATTGCTTGGGACCGGCGACGACAACCAGGGCGTCGGCGGGCAAGAATCGAGTGAGCGGCTTCAGTGGACCGGCCAACAAAGCAAGATACGCCTCCATCCCCGGGAAAGCGACCCCGGTCGCCAGTTTCTCGAGGTCCTCTGCTTGAGCCTGGTCGCCGGCAAAGGATTCGTGAGCCTCGCGGGCCCGATCCATCACCCCGGCTGAAAGGCGCAACTCGCGGCAGGGCCCTACCTCAACCATCGATAACCGTTGGCTGCTTCGCTGGCTTGAGACCGCAAATTCGCGAAGATCCCCGATTTCATCGCCCAGAAAGTCGACGCGAATCGGCTGCAGAAGCTCTGCGGGAAAAATGTCGACTATTCCACCTCGAACAGCAAATTCGCCGGGGCGCTCGACGAGGTAGGTCCTCTCAAAACCAAAGTCCGATAATTTCTCCAAGAGTTCGTCCAGCGGGAGAATTTGGCCGACCGCGAGCCGGATCAGATCGGCCGGTGGGTCTGCCATCTTCTGCAACAATCCGCGGACCGACGTGACGACAATAGTGGGCTTAGGGTCTCGGCTGGCGGCCGTTACGCCCGCCAGGAGTTGCAGAACCCCTATTCGCTTGCCCATCGTCTCGAGGGTCGGCGAGAGAGATTCACCGGGAAGAACCTCCCACGCCGGAAACAAGTGGACCTCACCGCTAACCCAGACCCTTAGTTCTTCGGCAAACCTCTCGGCATCGCGGCTTCGCGGCAAGATGACGAGGGTGACCGGCTGTTTTGAAGCAAGCCCCGCGACTGTGAAGGCCCGGGCGACTTCGGGAACGCCTGCTGCACCCTCGGCCAAGATCTGTTCCAAAAGATCAGTTTTTTCCCACAGCCTTAACAGCTGTTTCATGCCCGGCCGTTAAACCGGGCCATTGCCGGCTCCAAACCTTCCTTGATGATCGTCAGAACGGCTTCAGCGGCCCGCTTCTCGGCATCAGCCAGGACCCCTAAGGCAGTCTTGGACATCGGTTCCAAAACAAAATCCGCCGGCGCCTGCTCAGGCGAGAGCGGCCGGCCCACACCTATCCGGACACGGAAGAAATCCCCGGTTGCCAAGGATCCCGTGATCGAGTTGATCCCGCGATTGCCTCCGCTGCCGCCACCGGTTTTAATGCGAAGGATGCCCTCGGCAAGATCGATGTCGTCGTGCAACACGATCAAGTTTTCGATCGGCACTTTGAACCATCTAACCAGCCCGGCGACGGCCCTGCCGCTCTCGTTCATGAAGGTCGTTGGAGTAGCAAGCAAGAGCCCCGCTTCGCCCGCTGATGTTTGGGCGACGCGAGCCGGAGGTTTGCCGGGTCTCAGTTTTGCCTTTGGATCCTTAAGCTTTACACCAAGACGTGATGCTAGTTGCAACAGAGCGCGCTCACCGGCGTTGTGGCGAGTTGTTTCGTATTTTCGACCGGGATTTCCCAAACCCACGGCAAGCCAAAGCGGTTGTACGAGCTACTCCTTGGCCTGTTCTCCAGGTTCGTCCGTGCTTTCGCCTTCCTCGGCAGCTTCGACCTCGCCCTCCGGCAATTCTTCCTCGGCAGCTTCGACCTCCATGACGGTGGGCTCGATCACTCCGACAACGACATCCTCGGGGTCGTTCAATACCGTAACTCCGGCAGGTGTGTTTAGGTCCGACACTTTGATCGACTCGCCGATCCCAAGCGGAGTCAGGTCAACTTCAATCGCTCCAGGTACATCGGTGGGCAGGGCCTCAATCCGAATTTCGTGCATGTGCTGATCGATCTGGCCCCCCTCTTTGACGCCGTGTGACTCGCCCGTCAGGTGAATAGGCACCTCGGCGTTGATGGTCACATCGCGGGCGACGTTAATAAAATCTACGTGCACGAAGGTTCCCTTAATTGGATGTTTATGAATTTCACGGGGAATGGTCAGGTAAGAATCTGAATCAAGCTGAAGGTTGATCAGCACGTTAGCGCCGGCCTCGGTGCGAAGGGCCGCCCGCATCTGCTTGGCGTCAACTGCGAGAGCGACCGGCTCGACCGAAGAGCCGTATAGAACGGCGGGAACCTCGCCCGCCTCGCGCGAGCGGTGAGCGGGGCCTTTGCCCAACTCGGTGCGGCGCGTCGCTTTAAGGGTGACTTCCATTGATGTTCAAGAGTATAGAGGGGTTTACTCGAGGAGTTGGATGTGGCGCTCGGGCGGGATCGACTCCATGTTTTCGCCCTGGAAAATCTCTGAAACGGATTCGTCAACAAAAACGGCTTTTATGGTCGAGGCCAGTATCGGAGCAATTGAAAGGACGGTGATTTTGCCCAGCCTTTTTTCCGAAGAAAGCGGAATTGAGTCGGTAACGATAATTTCTGACAAAGGCGCCGCCTGGAGACGCTCCATTGCGGGCGGCGAGAAGATCCCGTGAGTGGCGGCCGCTATTACTTCGAGGGCCCCTTGATCCATAAGTTCATTGACGGCATTGCACAACGTCCCGGCAGTGTCGATCATGTCGTCGACGATCAGACATCGGCTGCCCGAAACTTCACCGATCAAGCCGCCGGATTCGGAAACATTGCGAATATCGGCTCGCCGATTTTTCGACATGACGGCGATAGGAGCGTTTAGGTGTCGCGCGTACTTGTTAGCGTGGCCGGCCCTGCCGGCATCGGGGGCGACCACGACCAGGTTGTCTTTGTACTTGCTCTCGACATACGCGGAGAGAATCGGAAGAGCCGTCAGATGGTCGACGGGACCGTCGAAGAAGCCCTGCGTCTGGCCGCTGTGCAAATCAACCGTCAAAACTCTGTCGGCGCCTGCCGCGGCCAGAAGGTCCATAACCAAGCGTGCCGAAATAGGCTCGCGGGCCAGCGACTTGCGGTCCTGTCGTGAGTATCCGTAGAAAGGCACCACTGCGTTGATGCGCTTGGCGCTTGCCCGTTTCAAGGCATCGATCATCAGCAACTGCTCCATAATCATTTCGTTAACCGGGGGGCTGTGGCTTTGGATGACGAATGCGTCGCTGCCTCTGCAGGATTCCTGGAATCGCACATAATTTTCGCCCGAGGCGAAGCGGCCGAGTTCAACCGGCCCCAATCGCATGCCCAGCTGATCTGCGATTTTTTCGGAAAGCTCAATGTTCGAGCTGCCCGAGAAGATCATCGCTCGTTTCTTGACTGCATATTCCATTAGGGCGACCTTCGCTTTCTGAACGGCTTGGCGGGAACTCCTACCACTATCTCACCCTCGGCCACGTCTTTTGTGACAACCGATCCGGCGCCGGTTCCCGCGTTCGCGCCGAGACTGACGGGAGCGATCAATGTGGTATCGGAGCCGGTGAACGCGCCGTCGCCGATGGTTGTTTTAGCCTTGAGCTTATTTTCAGAATCATAGTTGCCGGTTATCGTTCCGGCGCCGAGGTTTACGCCCTTGCCGACCTCGGCGTCGCCGATGTAAGAAAGATGTGGGACCTTGGATCCTTCGCCGATCGCTGAGCCTTTGATCTCGACGAAAGTGCCGGCCTTGGCACCCGGCCCGAGCGTTGTGCCTGGCCGGATTGAGGCGTAAGGCCCGACCATCGCCTTGGGGCCTATGCTCGATTCTCGAACTATCGAAAAAGTGACCTCGGCCCCATCTTCGATCACAGAGTCGACGATCCGGGTTGATGGTCCGACGGAGCAGCCGCTGCCAACCGTCGTTCGGCCCTCCAAAAAAGTGAGCGGCTTGATGACTGTTCCCGGCCCAACCTGCACTCCCACATCGATGTAGGTCGTAAATGGATCCTCGATTGAAACTCCGCTGACTGCAAGCTCCTCAAGGTACCTTTGCCGCAGCTTTCGCTCGGCTGCGGCAAGCTGCAGTCGGTCATTGACGCCTTCGATTTCAGTTGGATCGTTTGCCATCAGAGTGTAAATACTGCCTCCTTTGGCCCGAATCGCCAAGACGGTGTCGGTCAGGTAGTACTCGCCCTGTGCGTTTTGATCGCTAATTTGACCGAGAGCGTCAAAGAGCGCGGCCTTGTCGAAGAGCCAAATACCCCCGGAAACTTCCTTGATTGCTCGTTGGTCTTCAGTGGTATCTGCTTGCTCAACGATAGCCTCGAATTGGTTATCGGGACCCCTCACGATGCGACCATAACCGGTCGGGTTTTCGAGCCGTGCGGCGACGACTGTGGCCTGGGCATGTTTCGCCTGGTGTTGCCAAACCAGGGCGCTCAGCGTGGCCTCGCGAAGCAGCGGCCCATCGCCGGGCAGGACAAGCACATCGCCTTCAAAGTCCGCAAGGGCCGCTTGGCAACACCGAACGGCATCGCCGGTGCCTCGCAATTGCATCTGGTCGACAAAGATTGCGTCCGGGTGAATGGACTTCACTTCGGCGATGACTCGGTCGCGTCCGTTGCCGACAACGACGATCACCCTGTCGAGGTCACCGGCCCCGTTGAGCGAGGCCAGAACATGGTGAATCAAAGACATCCCCCCGGCCCGATGAAGAACTTTGGGGACCTCAGACTTGAACCGCTTGCCCAGCCCAGCAGCAAGAACAACTGCGCAAACAGGGCTGCGACTTGGCGTACTCAACGCGCTCCAGAAATCAGTTGCTCCGGAGCAGGGATTTGAACCCCAACTTTCTGCACCAAAAGCAGACGTGCTGCCGAGTTACACCACTCCGGAATATTCGAGCAGGCATGGCGCCCAACAACAAATGCACAAGCAACCGAACCTAGTCTCAAGGGACTAGTTTAATCCCGCCAAAGGGCGCCCGCCGTTGGATGGCAGCTAAGGTGCTGTGCTAGTAAGGCACTAGGCCTCCGCTTCGGCTAGAGCCGGAACCTTTTCATGCGAATGAGAATGAGCGAGTCGGAGTTGCGACCACCAGGTTAGGCCCATGCACCCGAGGTAAAAGACAGCCAGCAAATAGAAGGCGGCAACGGGGCCGCCCGTGGCCGATGTCGATATTCCGAAGCTCTGGGGTACGAGCCATCCGCCAAAGGCGCCGATTGCGCCTATGAATCCGACGGCAGCCCCCGTCTCGCGTTTGGCCTGCAATAGTCGCTGATCCGCTGACAGCCCCTGGTCAATGCTCGGGTGGGTCAGATGAAAGCGCCGAAAACCCTCCGGAATCAGCCGGTAAGTAGAACCGTTTCCAATTCCGGTAAGCAGAAATAAGATGATGAACATGGTTAAGAACAGGCCGTAGGAGTGGATGCTCGCGCCGCCCGTCAGCGAACGAGCAACCCCGAGCGTCACCGCCAGCATTGCGGCAAACGTCCATAGCGTTACCTTGGCGCCGCCCAGCCGGTCTGCAAGCCACCCTCCGGCCGGGCGCGAGAAGGCGCCGACCAATGGCCCCACAAAGGCCAAGGATGCGGTAATCCCCGGAAATTGGGTCTTTACCAGCAACGGAAAGGCCGAGGAAAATCCGATGAAAGAACCGAAGGAACCGATGTACAGAACGGCAATAGTCCAGGTATGTCTCCTTT
The DNA here is from genome assembly GCA_051005875.1 of Actinomycetota bacterium. Classification (GTDB taxonomy): domain Bacteria; phylum Actinomycetota; class CADDZG01; order JAHWKV01; family JAHWKV01; genus JBPCIX01. The sequence continues at coordinate 15,870 of JBPCIX010000063.1, forward strand.
TCAGAACCCCCAACTGCTCCCCGATGGGCGACTGGGAGACTTTGAGATTGTCCATGAAAAGCCACGCCCCGGCCGCTGCCGCAATGATGAATGGAACCAGCGCAAACGCCGCGTTTTGAAGGTACAGCCCGCCGGACTTGCCTTGAGACCCACCGGCGACCGCGAGCCATCCCCAGGCGATAACAAACGGCGTGATCAACTGAGAAACCGCTACTCCAAGGTTGCCGCCCGCCGCGTTTAGCCCGAGGGCGAAGCCCTTGCGCTTGTCGGGGTAAAAGTAGGAGATATTGGCCATGCTGGATGCGAAGTTTCCGCCGCCCAGACCGGCAGCAGCGGCGCCGAGTAGGAAGGCCCAGTAAGGAGTGCCCGGATTTGTGACCAACAGAGTAAAGAGCACGACCGGCAGCAGCAATAGGCCGGCGCTGACTACCGTCCAGTTGCGACCGCCGAACCGCCCGACCGCCAGTGTGTACGGAACCCTAACGCCGGCCCCCACCAGAGCGGGGAGCGCCACGAGCGTAAAGAGTTGTCCGTCTGAAAAGTTAAAGCCGGCCTGATTGAGTTTTGTAGCGCTTACGCTCCATAAAACCCAAACGGTGAACCCCAGGAACTCGGCGAATATGGAAAAAGCGAGGTTCCGCCGGGCGATGGCCTTACCCTTGCTCTGCCAGAAGACGTCGTCGTCCGGGGTCCACTCCTCGATCCAGGGTCTTGACATTCATTCCAGCGTCCCTTGCCGCTGTTGCCGCCTTGTTACGTTGCCGGTCTTCGATTGTAAATTCGCGATTAACAACCGGCTCCGTTTCGGCCAAGGTTAACGCTGGAAACGCCCACAACTTCCGCCCCGGTTTTGGTGCTTACCGCTACTTCAACTCGTCGAAAGTGGCTTCTGGCCTTGTGCGCTACTGCGGTTGCGTCGCCTTCTGTGCTGCATAAACCCAGGATCGCCGAGCCGCTGCCCGACATCACTGAGGCCCTGGCGCCCGCCTCAAGCATGGCTTGCTTTAGGCCTTGCAATGTCGGCGCCAGGTCGAAGGCCGCCGGTTCCAGATCGTTGCGCAGCTTGCAGGCGATACCCGCCAGGTCCCCTTCGCCCAGGGCTCTGGTCAGCCCCATTACGCCTGCGGCGCTCAGCCGAGACCCGGCGACGCCTACTAAAGACCCCCCAGCGCCCGCGCTGGATTCGGCGGCCCCCTCGGCCAATAAATCGAACCGCGCATATACCTGTTCGGTCGAAAGGCTGAAATGAGGAATGCCAACCACCCACCAAAGGCTCGTCGGACAATCCAGCTGCTTTAGCTTGGCGCCCACGCCGGTCCCGAGAGCAAGGCCGCCTTTCAAGCAAAACTTCACATCGGCGCCGAGAGGCCGCGCCATTCGGCCCAGGACTTCTTCGTTGAAAGTTTCGCCATCGAACTCCCCCAGGGCCCTTAGCATCGCGGCCGCATCGGCGCTGCCGCCGCCGAGGCCCGCTCCAATTGGAATTCTCTTCACGACCCTTACTTCTAGCCCTTTGATTGCAGGCGATCGTCTTGTCGCTTTCGCCAAGACCTTTTCCACAAGATCCGGCCGGTTGGGCAATTCGCCGTCGAGCCCGGCTGCCCAAGCGATCGATACCCCTGTTCTGCCGCCGGGTGTGAAAGTCAATTCATCGGCCAAGCTTATCGACTGCATAATCGTCCTAACCGAATGGTAGCCGTCACGCCGACGAGGCCCTACCTTGTGCATGAGGTTGATTTTGGCCCTTCCGGTTACCCGCAGAACGTTCGTCGGCTCAAGCTCTTTGAACAGACAAATGCATTCCTCGCCTTCGTGCCACCACTCCCCCTCGGACAGTAGGTAAGTCCTTGAGCGCTCGGGCGAAATGCCCGCATCAAAGTAGCCTCGCCGGTGATAGAGCTCAATGGCTCTGGGATTGTCGATGCCCACACCGAGCGCCAGCCGCTTGAATCCCTTAGATCGTGCGAGGTCCTCAGCCGCCTGCATGATCTTGTTTCCAATTCCACTGGATCGAAGGTCGGGCCTGACGGTTACGTCGCCGATGGTGGGTGTTTCGCGAAGAGCCAGCCCCATCATGAAAGTTGGACGCCACTTCAAACGCGCATAGCCGGCCGGCTCAGAGCCGGCCCAGGCGATCAAATACGTAGTTTCGCCGGATTCTTGCTCGACAAAACGATCGTGATGAGTTTCCGAAGTGTGCCGCCTCAGCCGGCTTTCGAGGATCTCCACTTCAGCCTCAGCGAGTGGCTTGACCTCTATTTCCGACTGGTTCATTGGGTAACTCTACAAAACGCGCAACCGAAAATTCCCCTCAGGGATGTAGTTCGTTCGCAATGCGGGCAAAATCTTGGAGCGTTAGGGATTCTGCACGGCGCGAAGGGTCTATCACTGAACGCTTGAGTAAATCTTCTACCTCTGCAACATCCAGCCCCAGGACCCCAGGGAGGCTGTTTCGGATCGTCTTTCTTCTTTGAGAAAACGCGGCACGAACGACTCTCATCAAAGCCGGCGGATCCACCTCAACCACAGGAGGGCGTCTGGTCATCCGAACGACCACGGAATCAACTGTTGGTTGAGGCCAAAAAACCGTTGGGGGCACCTTACCCATCACTTTGATGTTGCAGTAGTAGGCGACCAGGACGCTGACACCGCCGTAGGTTTTGGACCCCGCAGCGGCGGCAAAGCGCTCGCCCGCTTCACGCTGAACCACGGCCGTCATGTCGAATATCTCCGGCGCCTCGGTCAGCACCGTCGCCACCAGCGGCGTTGCGATGTTGTAGGGCAAGTTCGAAACGAGCCGATGTGGCCGTCCGCCGAGGAGCGCCTTCCAGTCAAGATCCAGCGCATCGCCTTGAAGCACCTCAACGTTGGGGATCCCGGCCACAACTTGTTGCAAGGCGGGCACCAACTTCCGATCGAGTTCCACCGCCACCACGTGGCTCGCCGCTGCCGCCAGCGCCAGCGTCAGGGTGCCGAGTCCGGCGCCCACTTCGATGACCCTGTCGCCGGGATCTATGCCTGCAAGCCGAACTACGCGGCGGATCGAATTCGGGTCGATCATGAAGTTCTGGCCCAGAGCCTTTGCGGGCCGAATGCCAAACTCGTCCGCCAGTCTGCGGATATCAGTGGGCGTTAAAAGCTTAGTGAGGAAGTGTTGTCACCATTCCATCTTCACGTTTATAACGCCGCTGCCGAGTGGCGCTATCTCCTTGAATGCCGAATCCGACAAATCGATTTTTCGCCCACCTGTGAACGGACCCCGGTCGCGAATCGTTACCGTGACTTGTTTTCCGTTGGCAATATTCGTGACTCTAACGACGGTGCCGAACGGCAAATTTGGGTGAGCTGCCATCAAGCCGGGTTGTGAGTACCAAGATGCTGCGCCTGTGTCGGAACGGCTGGCCGCCTTTAAGACCGGCCGGCGAGTTCCGACGAGGGTCACCTCATCGACCGACTCCCTTACAACCTCGGTCCCCAAAAATGCCCGCTGATTGGTTTTCCCATCTTCGTAACTGGTTTTGTACGAACGAACCCGAACCCCTTCGACCCCTTTTGTCTTGATTTTTTGACTTCCAAGCTCGGCAGAATCCGACTTTTCGGTAACTCGCTTGAAGGGAATCTTCGACGAGACTTTCTCGACCACCTCTTTTACCCGGATGACCTTGACCGGAGTCTCGGCTGAGGGATGGGCAACGATGCTCGGCTCGACTCTGTCATGAGGACCGATCGTGACGTTCAACTCCCGAAGAAGCGCTCCCGCAGTCATGGCATTTGTGACGACAGGCCGCGACATCCCGTCGTGCATCACAACAGTCGAAGCCGGTTGAGCCACCACGATCTCGTCTCCGGTGAGTATGGCGGACTTCGGCGCCGGATCAATGACGGCGCCATTGTCCTCCAGGGACAGTTCCTGAAGGACATCGGAGACGGTCTGGCCGGTGACTTTCTCGACTCGCCTGGCGCCGTTTAGCACGATGACTATTTCCTTGGCCCGCCGGACTTCAACCCGCGTACCGAGGGCCAGCTCGGCTTGGCGCGATGGTAAGACCCGGTCCTTGGGACCAAGTTGTACTCCTTGACGGGCAAGGGCGGACCCCACCGTCACAGCAAAGGTCTTTACTTCCCGGACGCGTCCATTGTCGGTCAGGGTGACCCGCTTCTCAGCCAGAAGATAAGTGATGCTCGTGGCCGCAAAGGCGAGAGTGAGTAAGACCCTAAGAACCCCTCGCACTAGGCAAGAACCTACCAGCGAATGCTCTTACAAGGCAACCTCAGGCGTGGATTCTGGCCCTAATGCCTTAAAGCGAACACGCCTTGGGCGTTTTCACGAGTGATCCGCTCAACCTCATCGAGGGGGTGCCCAATTGCCTCGGCGAGCGCCTTGCCCACCTCAATAACGAGCGCCGGCTCGTTGGGTTTGCCCCTAAAAGGGACCGGCGCCAGGTAAGGAGAATCAGTCTCAACTAGAAGGCGGTCCACCGGGACCGACGCGGCCGCCCGCCTGATTGCATCAGATTTCTTATACGAGATGTTGCCTGCGAACGAAATGTACCCGCCCATCTCGACCGCTCTTGCGGCTTCGGCCGGCCCGGCTGAAAAGCAATGGAAAACAAGGCCTTTCCAGGGTCCCCCCACAGATTCCAGGACTTCAAATGCCTCGGGATGCGCCTCGCGAATGTGCAGCACAACGCACTTACCGGCCGACTTGGCTATTTGTAGCTGTGCCCGGAAGGCTTCCACTTGCACGTCTCGAGGCGAATGATCACGGTAGAAATCGAGGCCGATCTCGCCAATCGCCACAACTTTCGGTTGCTCAGCTAGTTCCGCCAGCTGCTCGAATTGAACGTCGTCGGCATGACTGGCGTCGTGCGGGTGAATTCCAACCGCCGCCCAAACGGACTCAAACTCCTGCGCCAGCCGGATGGACTCAACGCTTGTCTTCAAATCTGTTCCAACGTTGACCATTTGGGTCACCCCTGCTTCGACGGCCTCAGCAACCGCCAGCGCCGGCCCCTTTTCCAGTGAGTCAAGGTGGCAATGCGAATCCACCCAACCGCCAATTTCCGTCATTCAAGACCTCTCAGTCGGGCAGTGGCTCCACTGCCGCTTATTCTTTACGAAATGAAACCATTTTTTATTACAACCGCGATTCCCTATGTGAACGCCCGGCCGCATCTTGGCTTCGCGTTCGAAATGATTCAGGCCGACGCCTTCGCCCGCTACCAACGCCTGAGGGGGGCGGATGTGCTTTTTCTCACCGGCGCCGACGAAAACAGCCTAAGCAATGTGCAGGCGGCCGAGGCAGAGGGAGTGCCCACCCCCCAGCTTGTCGATCGCAATGCTGAGTATTTTCGCGCCTTGAAGGATCAACTGAATATTTCGTTCGATGACTTCATTAGAACAAGCGTCGACCCCCGCCACTTAGAGGGTGCTAAAAAACTTTGGCAAGCATGCGAAGCAAACGGAGATATTTATCGCAAGCCCTACCGGGGCCTGTACTGCGTTGGGTGCGAACAGTTTTACTCCGAAGACGAATTAGTCGAGGGCCTTTGCCCTGAGCATAAGACGGCGCCTGAGTTGATCGAGGAAGAGAACTACTTTTTTAAGCTGAGCAGTTATTCGGATCAACTCGCCCGCCTGATTGAAACCGACGAGCTACAGGTCGTTCCCCAGACCCGCAAAAACGAGGTCCTTAGCTTCATAAAGATGGGACTGAACGATTTCAGTATTTCAAGGTCCCGCAAACGGGCCCGGGGATGGGGCGTGCCGGTCCCCGGCGACGACGGCCAGGTAATGTACGTCTGGTTCGACGCCCTGAGCAACTATATCAACGCCCTCGGCTATGCCACCAACGACCCCCTATTCACCCGGTACTGGCTCGAAAACCTCGAGCGCGTCCATGTCATCGGCAAAGGGATAATTCGCTTCCATGCGGTGTACTGGCCGGCGATGCTGCTTTCAGCAGGGTTGCCTTTGCCAAAGACGATTTTCGTGCACGGCTACATCACGGTTCACGGAACGAAAATGAGCAAGACACTCGGCAATGTTGTGGACCCCGTTCGGTTGGCTGCGCAGTACGGCATTGATCCTCTCCGCTACTACCTTTTGCGGAAGATCCCTCCTACAGACGACGGCAACTTTACGCTGGACAATTTGATCCAAAGTCACAACTCCGACTTGGCCGACCAGCTCGGCAATCTGCTTAGCCGGGTACTTGGAATGATCGGTCGGTACTTTGACGCGGTGGTTCCGGCCGCGGGGCCGGATGACGACAAGGATCAATTGGTAAAGCAAAAAGCGAGCGAACTGGGGGACCGAATTGAAGCCGCAATGCAAGGGTTTTCTCCGCAGGTGGCTCTGAGCGCGATTTGGGATGTAATCGCTGAGGCAAATCGATATGTCGTCGAGGTTGAGCCTTGGGTTCTTGCCAAACGGCGCGTCGATGACCCCTCCGCCGAACAGCGGCTACAAACAGTTCTGTACGTACTGGCCGAGGTGTTGCGATTGACGTCAATTGCTTTGGCGCCGTTCATGCCGGCAACCGCCGGCGCCATCGCAACTCAGTTGGGCCAGACGGCTCGGAACCTCCCCATAAACGAGGCAATGAAATGGGGTCAAACCGAGCCCGGCACTCGCACAGCCGCTGGTCCGAACTTGTTTCCAAAGATTGAAGCGGTATTGCAGCCCGAGTCCCCGGGCTGACGCCACCGGGAACAACTGCGGCATCGGGCCAGACGCGGCTCCAATCGAACGATATTATCGAGCGGATGGCAGACACTGGAATGTTTCGCAGAGTCGACGATCTTGGGCGGATTGTTCTTCCCGCCGAGCTTCGAAAGACTCTAGGTCTCCGAGAAGGGGCCATGCTCGATATCTTCCTTGAAGACGATCGGATAGTACTGACTCCCCGCCACGATACCTGTGTGTTTTGCAGCTCGAGGCAGGACCTCAAGGACTTCCGTCAGAGAAGGGTTTGCGCGACGTGCGCAACGGATCTTGGCGGAGGGAACGAATCCGGCTCAACATGGGAACCGTTCGCCCAGACTTGATTCAGGTTCACTCCGAAGAGGCAGCGGTGTGCTACCGGGGTCTTTTAGCAAGGCCTCATAAATCGCGCGCCGGGGTGTGGAAAAAAGTGCGGCTGCTTCGGCTGCTGACCTACTCTTTGGGATGCCCTCGGATAAGAGCTGCCTTGCGAACTGCGTGGCCTCAAGCAAATGATCTGCCTGCTTTTCGCGCTGTTTGCCTTCAACAACCAACACGATTTCACCCTTGAGCTGCTCGGGCAGCTGCGCAATCACGTCTGAAATGGCACCGCGGAGGACTTGCTCGTGGACCTTGGTCAATTCCCGGCAAAGCGCCAGCTTGCGATCCCCAAAAACAGACATCATCAAGCCAAGGGTTGCCCGAACTCTTTTTGGCGACTCGAAAATCACGATGGTCCTATCATCCAAAGCGAGGGCTTCAAGCCTGCGTCGCTGATCCCCAGCCTTGCGGGGCAAAAACCCCTCGAAACAGAAGCGGGCAATCGGCAAGCCTGAAAGCACGAGCGCCGCAAGAACTGCCGAAGGCCCCGGGATCACCTCAACGGGGATGCCCTGCTCGACGCAGGCAAGCACAAGTTTGTACCCGGGATCGGAAACCCCAGGCATTCCGCCGTCGGTCACCAGAGCCACGGTGCTGCCCCGGCCGAGCTGTTCCAAAAGATAGGGCAGTTGAGTATTTTCGTTGTGGTCGTGATAAGAAATTAGCTTGGCTTTGACCCCGTGATGGGTTAACAACTTGCGCGTGTGCCGCGTATCTTCGGCGGCTATCAAGCTCGCCTCAGAAAGAACCCTTAGGAGCCGGAACGTGACGTCTTCTAGGTTGCCGATAGGGGTGGCGCAAATGAATACCCGTCCGCTCATGACGATTCGCGCACGAGCCGGGTGCCTTCGATGATCCCAAGCCGTGAGGCTTCGCCCGCTTGAAGCTCCAGAACCCATCTAGCCGAATAAACGACCCGGCCCAGCCTCCCCGGTTTCATCGTCCGAATCCTGAGCACTTTGCCGTCGGCGGCAAGATGCACGGTATCGATCGCGAACGACATTCCGAAAGTATGAACCTGCCGGGCGCGTAGCAGCAGGCCGGTGGCGGGGGCCAAGCCCTTGGATCCGATCAGGCCTCGCATCTTCTCGACCGGGCCTTGAGCTTCAGCCACCATCAATACGTCCTGCGGGCGGGACGGATTAAACATCCTGAACGACGCGGCCACTCAACGGACTCCGCTGAGAGGGCTGGGAGCCGGCAGATATACTCGAAAAACGAGTACATCGACTGAAGCCGATCCGGCTAGGGCACCAGAGCATCCGGCCGAACCGGCGGCTGTGGTGGGCGCGCCCGCCTCTGCCGGCCGTTGGAATAAGCTTGACACCTGGCTGCTCCTCGCGGTCTTGGTTTTGGCGGCGGGACTCAGAATCGCCAGGCTCGCCGAGCCCAACGCAGTCGTTTTTGACGAAACTTATTATGCCAAAGACGCCTGCCTTTACCTGGGCCACACTCAACAATTTTGTGGATTAGACCAAGCGACCGAGCAGTCCTACGTTCACCCACCGCTGGGTAAGTGGCTCATTTCGTTTGGAATAAGGATTTTCGGCTACAACTCCTTTGGTTGGCGCTTTTCCGCCGCCATATTCGGCACAGCCATAGCAGGCCTCACTTACCTGCTGACACGAAAACTGTTCAAAGACAGGTGGGCGGCCGGCGTGGCAGGCGCTCTGGTGGCCACCGACTTCCTGTTGATCGTGCAAAGCCGCATCGCCATGCTCGACATCTTCCTGGCTTTTTTTGTCTTGCTTGGCTTTGTCTTCTTGGTCATGGACCGCCAACGCGTCTTGCTAATTGCCGAAGCCTTCTCATCAAGGGTCCCGTTAGGCCGTACGGCTGGAGCCTCTGAGCATGACGCCGCGCACGAGGCGGAAATTCCTCAACGAGGCGCCTGGTGGCGGCTAGCCGCCGGCGTTGCATTCGGCCTCGCGCTGGCCGTCAAATGGTCGGCAATCTGGGCCTTGATAGCTGCGGTGGTTACGGCCGCCTTCTGGTCCTTGGAATTGATAATCGCCGCTCGCAAAAGCCGAGCGTCATTTTTTGGGCCGGCTCGGCCTGCTTCGCTTCTCCGAGAGATTCTTGTCACCAAGGTCGCTTTCTTGCTTGGTCCGCTCATCGTGTATGTGGGCGTTTATGCCCCCTACTTCATCGACCGAATAAATGAGCAGTGTCCATACACCGTTCCTGCCTCATCAAATAGGTTGTTCGACTCGGACTTGCTGAACGAAAAGGAAGGCAGGTGCATCGGGGGGATAAAGGGCGCCGTGACCAGCTTCGGCGATTTGCAGGACCGGATGCTCGATTACCACCTGACACTGAACGCTAAGCATACCTATCAGTCCAAGGCCTGGAGCTGGCCGCTTGTGCTCAGGCCCGTCGCGTATTTCTATGAAGAAAAGGCGGGCGAGTCCACCGAGGTCATTGCTCTCGGCAACCTTGCGACTTGGTGGGGCTCTTTGGCGGCGTTGGCATGGCTGATCTATTCGAGTCTTTCGAAATGGCGGCCCCAAAGGCTCATCTTGGTGGCTTGGGTCGCCCAGTACTTGCCGTGGCTGGTTGTTTCGCGCCCGCTGTTTTTCTTTTACATGACCCCCGCAGTCCCATTCATGATGATCGGGCTTGCGGTCGCGCTGGCCGCCGCATGGCGCTACCGCAAATGGACCCGGTGGCTAGTGCTCGCTTACCTGGTGCTCGGTGTAGGCGCGATGCTGGTATTTTTCTACCCGGTTATTGAGGGAGTTCAGATCTCGCGCGACATGTGGCAGAACCATATGTGGATCCCCCTAAGAGAGTGTGGGGGCTTCAAATGCGGCTGGATCTAGTGCTCACTTCCTTCGTGGCCCACTGACGCCTTAAGCCGGGGGCGTGGGCGGTGCCGCGGGCGTGGGCGGCGCCGCGGGCGGGGCCGATGCCGGGGGCGTGGGCGGCGCCGCGGGCGTGGGCGATGCCTTAGCCCGTGGCACGGCAGCGTCGAAGACTAGCTTCAATCCCCTGGCTTCCTTGGGAATCTGGAACGCAATCCAGCCGTTCACAGTCTGCTCGGGGTTCAAGACGCCATCCGGAAATTTCGGGTCGGGAGCCCCCAGCGGGCTTACCAAATAGTTCGTACTTTTCGAGTCCTTCACTTTGAACTGCTTTACGGCGCTCACAATGACGGCCGTCGAGTCTTTGTTCGTGAGCTTGAATTCCACCACGACGAATTTCTTGCCTTCCTCAGGCTTGATGGCTGGATCGGCCGGTACGAAGTCCTTGTTCACACGCAGAACCGCGGCTTGCAGGTTCGCCTTTTCGGCAACCTCGCCGATTTTGATCGGCGCCTTCGTAGGAGTCGCGGAGGGGTCGGGCTTTTCATTCGATTTCTGAGTGTTCACCAAAACTGTTCCAATGATTCCGATAAGGCCAAGAGCCAGCAGGACAAACTTCAGCGCACGAGCACGTTTTTCTCCAGATTCACCGCGCTTGGCCAGCCGGGTTGCTTCGCCTGCCTGCCCCGGCTTGGCGGTTGGAGCCTTTTGGCCGGGGCCTGGGGCGGGGCCCTCTGTTGTGGATTTGGTTCCTGCGCCTGCTACAGCACCCGTTGCTGCAACTGCAGCGCCGGCTGTTCCAGCAGCGGATTTCCCTTCAATTTTTTCCGTACCAGCAGCAGCGGGCGACTTATCCCCGGGAGAAATTCTTTGAGTCACGCCCTGGCCGTCAGGCCGGATTCTTTGAGTAGGTGATGACGCTGAGGACCCTGGAGCACCGGGTGCTGCCGGGGGGGGCGGGGAACCTGGGGGCCGGGTTGAGCCGGGTGCTGCCGGGGGGGGCGGGGAACCTGGGGGCTGGGTTGGGCCGGGCCCTGCCGGGGGGGGCGGGGAACCTGGGGGCTGGGTTGAGCCGGGCTCTGCCGGGGGGGGCGGGGAACGTGGGGGCGGGGTTGAGCCGGGCACTGCCGGGGGGGGCGGGGAACATGGGGGCCGGGCTGCGAGGGGCGATGAAGGGGGGGAAGGGGAACACGGGGGAAGGGGG
>JBPCIX010000064.1:0-19442 GCA_051005875.1 Actinomycetota bacterium
CTTGACGGCCTCCGTTCTGTTCGCATAACTGCCTTTGGCAATAAGAAGATCAATAGAAGCGATCACCTCGTCGGGCAACCTAACCGCCACGGTCGTCATGCAATCAGTATAACAATTGTTTTGCAGCACTTTTGCTGCGTCGCCGGGTAACCCTTCAACTTCAGAAACGCTCCTGGTGGACGGTTTGGATCCGAACGACCAGGAGCTTTCGTTCAGCTTGTTACCAACAGCACCTCTTTGGCGGCTCGCTCCCCTGACCTGACGGCACCCTCCATGTAGCCGTTCCATATTGGCGCAGTCTCTGTTCCCGCCCAGTGGAGCCGTCCAACTGGCTCCCTCAAGCTTGGGCCGTACTGCGTCCACGCCCCTGGAGGGAAATGTGCCCCGTAGCACCCACGGGTCCATTGCTCCGCCGACCAGTCCAGCTCGTGGTAGGCATGGGGTGCGCTCGCCCTCTGCCCGAGGTACTCCGTCAGGCAGTCCAACACCACCTTCCGGCGCTCAGCTGGCGACTCGCGGGCGAGCGAACGCGCGTGATTCCCGACAAGGAACCCCACCAATACGCCGGGGGATCCGTCTGGAGGAGAGTTGTCCATGATTGCCCCGACCGGCAAACGCGGGCTCCAGCAGAATCCCTTCAGCCCCTGATCCCTCCAGAACGGCACGTCGTAGACGACATTCACCTTCGTCACTGTGCCTTGGGGTAGCCGTTGCATAAGCTGATCTCGATGACTCGGAAGGGGTGGGTCGTAGGTGATCCGGCCGGCAAGGGTCGGCGGCAGGGCGATAACCACCCGCTCGGCTCTGACGGTTAACGTCTCCGACTCCACCAGGATATACCCGTTGCGTTGAACCACCCGGTTCACGGGGGCTTCGAGCTTGACCACATCGCCAAGACGCTCCGCGAGCGCAGTCGCTACTAGCTGGGACCCGCCGACGAACCGGTCCTGTTGGGCGCCTCCCCCGATCGATGCCATCGTCTGGAAATCCGTGGCCGAGCGGACGTAAAAGAGAGCATGGAGGAGCGAGAAGTCCGCACACTCGGCCGCCAGGATCCCGCTCATGTAAAAGCCAAGCATCGAGCGAGCCTTGGCCGTCTTCGCCGTCTTGCGCAGCCACGTGTCGAAGGTCTGCGCATCCCACTCTCGGGCGCGAGGGGCATCCCACGGGCGTTCGACGGGGATCTGTTTGACCAGACGTTCCAGTCGCATCACGAGCTGGATGAAGTCGGCGAGAACCAGGGGATTCATCCTTGGCATCTGGCCGTGGTACCGGTATCGCTTGCCACCGATCAGAGCCAGCTCGTCACCGTCATCGTGGGTTGGAAAGGTCTCGATCCCAAGCTCCTGCGAAAGTGCGTACATCCGGTCCTGGGTCGGGCCTACCCATTGGCCGCCCATCTCGACCACCTGGCCATCTCCGATCGGCTGACTGAGGACGCGACCACCTACTCGGTCCCGGGCCTCTAGGACCGCCACGGAACGGCAGGCTTCGAGGATCGCGCGGGCCGTCGTCAGGCCGGCCAGGCCGGCGCCCACGACCGCGAAATCTACATCCAAATGGCTAGGCATCTATGAGAATCGGGGGAAAAGATCGACCCCGCGAATGTCACTCCTCAAAGCGCAACGGCTCCTGCAAATTGGATGCATCGCCCTCCTGAAACTTGCAGTTCGTGAGGCCCTCTCCTTTTGCGCGCTTGTTACCCGTCGTGATTCCGAGCTCCTTGACGAGCGCTTCACAATCAGATATCGCTCGCTCATTTCTCGCCTTTTAGTGAAGCCTGCTTGAGAACGCTGCCAAGGGTCTTGGAATGCAGCGTACCTGAAGGCCTTGCCGGGAAGGGCGACCTTACCTATCTTTTGTCGGTTTCGGCGATAAATGCACCAGTGCCCTGCCTTGTTTGGGGGGGCGGTTTTCGAAAGATTGAGTCGCCCGGAGTGAAGCGGGCGTGTTGAATTCGGATGTCACCCATGGTAGAGGCCTAAAAATGGCGGAGGTGGGCGATTCACAACTCAAGTAGCGTCACCGCACTCAGAGACGCGACAACTCCTCTCGCGCCTGACGTACGAACCCGCTGCAGACGTCGGCGACCTGGTCCGCAGGTACTGCCACGCGCAACGCATCGATGGCCATCCGCACACCATCGGCCCCTCGGGCGCCGAACAGCCGGGCCATCAGGTCGACAGCCTCGGAGCACACCGGTCCCGCGGTCTCGTCTCGGCGAGCAACGGCCGCAGCCGCGGAAGGAACTCGCTCACGGGGACGGTGAGCATCAGGCGGTACACGTCGGCGGCGTCCTTGTCCGCGATGCGGTCCGCCTTGCCTTCGTCGATACGATCACGCAGCTTGTGGACCTTAGCGACGACGAGCGCCGCCGGTCCGGCGACGCGAACGGGGAAGCGGCGGAGATCGGAGGCATCGAGCGCGGGCACTTCAATGAGGTCGTGGTCGATCATCGAGCCTCAAGCCCGATCACCTTGCGGGCGATCATCTTGTCGTGAGGCGGAAGACGCACGCTCCGCCTTCCCCCGGCAGGCGCATATCGATCAGGGACCATGATGTCGACCTCCACATCCGTCGGAGTGCCTGCGATGTAGACCGTCTTCCACCAGACGCCGGGGTCGCCCTTCTGCTCGAAGTCGGCGTTACCCAAGAGCGTCTCGATGCGAGGCTCATCGGCGAGCCGGGCGGGCGCCAGTGCCAGGTCGGCGTCAGTCGTGTACGGCGCAACGCCGGTGATGCCGGCGTCCCCCGTCCGCACGTAAACCGCCTGGGCACCGACGACGACGATCGCCTCCCGCTGGGAGCCGAGGGCCTCGAGCGCGTCAAGGAGCACTGTCCGGGCCGCGATGTACTCAGGCGCGGCGTCCGGCACTGTCACTCCTCCCGTCCGACGCGTCGTCGAGCAGGGCGCGGATCGAAGGGTAACGCCACTCGTCCTCGTTCTCCCGCATCCATGCGAAGAGCGCCTCGCCTTCAGACGGCATTCGGCCGGTGCCGGCGAGGCAGTCGATGGCGACTTGGCTGGGGGCCGCCCACGCCATCCCGTTGTCGCGAGCCGCCCAGGCAAAGGCGACGTCATTCTCGGGCCGGACGAGAACGGTGTCGGCGCCGGCCTCGGCGGGCAACAGCTCTAGTTCGTCCGCAAGCTCGCGCGGGTTCATCGCGTACACGACGAGCAGCGAGGGAGCGGCGACGGGGGCGATCCTGGACGCGGCGAAAGAGCCGGTGATCGTCGGAGGCCGCCCGGCAGAGGGCGGTCGGCTGCGCAGACGGTCCAGAACCGCGGAGGTTCCCTGGCGTGCGATGTAGCGATAGGTGCCGACCGGGCGGAACAGGTCGAGCGCCCTGGCTCGCCGCTGGAGCGTCGCCGGCCAGTCGACTCGAGTCACAGGCCCTGCGCGCTCCCGATCGATGAGCCCCTCGTTGATGAGAGTGTCGAGGATGCGGGAGAGATAGCCCTCGTTGACGTTGGCGGCCCTGGCGATCTCGGAACCGGAGTACGGCGGCACAGCGTCGATGAGGACGCGGACAACGGCACCCGCCTTCGCCCCGCGGACGGCCGACCGTGGCCTGGTGGAGCGTGGATCCTGGCGCGCGCCTTCGGTCTCGATGAAGACGCCGGGGTAGTCGAGGCTGATCCGGGTGTTGCCGGTCAGGTCGAGGTAGTTAACGTTCTCCTCGGTCAGGAGCTCCCTGACCCGCGGGCCGATGTACGGGGCGACCAGCAGGATGGGCTGGTTGCCCATCTGCCGCCGCCACCTCCGCCACGGGCCACCGATGAGCGCCTCGACGTCCCGGGGGGAGACATCCGCTTTCACCTCGACGAAGACAAGGGTCTGGGAGCCGGTGATCGGCGACTTGATGACGAGGTCATCAGCCTCCGGATCTCCGACGGAGGCTTGCTTCTCCACGGCCCAGGCGGAGGGCAGGCGACGCGTGAGGGCCTCGACGGCAGCGTCTAGAAGCTCTCGACCGCTCATCTGGGTTACGTGCATCTTGCCTCCTTGCCGACAGCTAGCAATCATACCACTTTAGGCAATAGTTGCTGATGTTTAGACAGGAGTTGCTAGAGTTAGGCTGGTGTGCCAGAAACCGGCAAGGAGGCAGGGCTTCAGCTGACTCGTAACTGTAGTATTGCGTATGGCGATATACGGATTCCTACAGTTTTCGTTAAGTATCAACGCCACAAAAGAACAAGAATCTGAAAAATCCAGAAATCACAACGGTGGTAAGTCCACCCTTAAGGGTAGCTGCTACTAAATGGCCGTTTGGCGGTCTTGGCCAAAGCAATCGCACTGATCAAGCGTGTCCCCGGCCCACTCAGATGTATAGACGGACCTACGCTCCGACCTCTACGTAGGCACTGGTACTGTTGGGCTCAGGGATTGGGTCTCCGTCCTCCTTCAGGCCTTCAAGGTGGAAGGCTATGGGGTCCCGCATCTCGGCTTCACATTTCTGGCGTGTCGGACCCGTGGCCACTACACCGGGCAAATCCGGCGAGTACGCCGAGTAATTTGTGTCCTCGTCGCCCGCGATGACAATCAGATATCGCTCGCTCATTTCTCGCCTTTTAGTGAGGCCTGCTTGAGAACGCTGCCAAGGGTCTTGGGATGCAGCGTATCTGAAGGCTTGCCGGGAACCCAATCGGCGAAAGCTCTTTGAAACAGCCGGCCACCTCGATGGGGAACTCGCATGAGATATGCCTCCGCTCCCGCATTTAGAGCCCCTGGAACAGCGTCTGTCGAAGCGTTCCCAAGATAGTGGGCAATCCCTCATGCGGTTGCGCAAGGCTGTCGTGTTTGACCGGCTCATAGCCCGCCTGCTGTCCGTGGATGGTTCCCGGTGGGTTCTCAAGGGCGCTCTTGCTCTGGACTTTCGGCTCGGAGACGGACCCGCACGACTAAGGACATAGACTTGGTTCATCAAGAAGGACTGGTCTCCGCCGAAAACCATTTGATCGCGGGGCAAGGCGTCGAGCTGGATGATTTCTTCGATGTCTGGCAGAGTCTCGATCTGAGCGATATCTTGTTGGGGAAATCGTATACAATTTGTAAACAACGGGCTCCATTGTGACGACGATCTTAATTAGGGACGTCAGATTCAGCCCGGAGGTAGTCGAGAAGATTTGGATGGAGCACGGGCTGTCTCAACGGTTCGTTGAGGAGGTTGCTTACTCAGGTGAGAGCGAAGGTCGATGGGATTTCGACGAAGTTCACGGAATCCGCGTGGTTGTGAGGGGTGAAACGGTGGAAGCAGTGCCGCGAGACACGATTGTTTTTCTCCGGCCGATCGATCCTGAGAACGGCATCTGGGATGTCATCACAGCGTTCTGTCCGACGAATCCGAATTACGGAATGGAGGATTGACCATGAGCGAAAAGACACCTGAAGAAGAGGCGCTCGAAGTATGGGAGAAGGGAACTCCGGTCGAGGTCAAACGCGATCGCCCAACCTCGAGCGTCCTATCTCTCCGCCTACCCCAAGATCTGTTTGAAGAAATCTCCGATCTAGCCGAAGCGAGGGGTATGTCAGTGAGCGCGTTTGGACGCGATCTGATGGAGAAAGCGTTGGGGAGTCAATCTCCTTCAACTCCAATTGACGTCGCATCAATGTTTCATAGATGGGCCCTTGAGTCCATGGAGGGCGTACGACTTTCAACGCTGGTATCGCCAGCAATCACACGTGACTCGTGGGTTCACTTCTGCTTCGGATCAACCAGCTTTGAAGCATCACATCACGATCTGCTCACTGACATTCGCGCTGGCGAAATCAGTCAATCCTCCACCGCAAGAGCAGGTTCGGAACAGCTCGCATGACCGACAAGATCCACGACTGGATAATCCAACCCCTTCTGTGCGACTACGCGGAGGTGGCGGACGGAAAACTCTTCGTTCTTGGTGGAGGGTGGTCGATCTGCGGACCAGGCCCCTTCACCCATGCTCTGGCGATAAAAATCGGTGTCCCGTGGGACCTCGCCAATCGGCGACACAAGCTACAAGCGGTTTTGAAAGATGAAGATGGGCACGAGGTGCAGTTGGGTGATCCTTTGTCGGAGGTTCGCTTCGAAGGAGAAATAGAAGTGGGCCGCCCGGCCGGCCTTCCTGCGGGCACCTATCTTGATGTCCCCCTCGCGGTGAACTTCGGACCCCTGGAGTTACCACCCGGCAAGGGTTACGTTTGGGCTATCGGAGTAAACGGAACGCAAGTGGAACTTCGCTTCCGTACGAGACCAAACCAGTGAACGCTTGGGGGAAACGACTCCGCGAGCATCCTGGAACCCAGGTGCTCTCGCAGATCACAACCAAACTCATTGTCCGGTCGGGCGGATTTGGAAAAATTGAAAGACTTGTGCGGGGAAACGGCTTTTTCGGCCCGCTTCAGTCCTCGTAATCCGAGCAGCCGGAATTACAACAACCCATAAGCCCTGGTAGGGGGCCTAAAAATGGCGGAGGCGGACGGGAATCGAACCCGCCCACCGATTCTCACCGGCGCACTGGTTTTGAAGACCAGGAGAGCCACCAGGCCCCAGTCGCCTCCAAGAGTAAATGTACACGCGCTCAGATCAATGTGACGGCCGCCGCCTCAGCCACTTCACCCGCGGGCAGCGAGGATAACTTGAGCGTGCTCGATGCTGCCGCCGATTTCCACCAGGCCCTGGGCAGTATCCTGGGGCGAATGTACGAACCGTCGGCAAGAAGCGAGGAAGGTAGCGGTGAGAATCAAACGGGTAGAACAATCAACGAACTAAAAGGAGCCAATTGAACCCGATAATGCTGGCCAAGGCCGCAGAAAATTCTCAGAACTTTAGCAGCTTTGACGTCCCCTGGTATGCGTGGGCGGGGCTGCTGGGAGCGATAGTTACCCTTCTGTTTGCCGACCTTCTGATAGTGCATCGCAAACCGCACGCGGTTACGTTCAAGGAGGCGGCCATTGAGTCTGCGGTGTGGATCGTCATCGGTACATCGTTTTCGTTCGTGATGTTGTGGTGGCAGGGAAGCACTGCCGCCGGTGAGTACCTTGCCGGCTACCTGATCGAAAAGAGCCTGTCCATTGACAACGTGTTCTTATGGGCAGTCATCTTCGGCTACTTCTCGGTGCCGGCCAAGTACCAGTTCCGCGTGCTGTTTTGGGGCATTTTCGGTGCCTTGGTGCTGCGTGCGATCTTCATCTTCGCGGGGGTAGCGCTCATTGAACGCTTCGACTGGATCCTCTACATCTTCGGGGCGTTTCTACTGGTCACCGCGGTCAAAATTGCCCGCCACAAAGAAATCGAAATTCATCCGGAGTCCAACCCGGTGCTCAGGGTGCTGGCCAAAGTAATCCCCTCACAGCTTGAGTACGACGGGCAGAAGTTTTTCTCTCGGAGCACCGGGCGCAGGTTGGCCACTCCGCTGTTTACGATCCTGGTGCTGATTGAGACCACGGACGTGGTGTTCGCAGTGGACTCCATACCCGCCATCCTGGCGATCAGCCGGCAGCCGTTCATTGTGTTTGCTTCCAACGCATTTGCGATCCTCGGGCTGCGGGCGCTGTACTTCTGTCTGGCCGGCATGGCGGGCAAGTTCCGCTACCTGAACATTGGGCTGGGATTCATTATTGCTTTCGTGGGCGTGAAGATGCTAATTGCCGAGCTTTACCACTTCCCCACTTTTGCGAGTTTGGGAGTAATTGCGATCACGCTGGGAGCGACCATCTTTTTCTCTCTACGGGCAGATAAAAAGGATCCGAGTGATCCCGTCCCCTCGGCGGCGGATGATGGGGACCGCTTGGCTAGCTAGGCGTCGGCCGGTAAGAGCGTGAAGTAGCCCCCTTGTGGGGAGTCGAATCCTCTCAAAATCGAAAAAATTGGCCGAATACGCCAAATTATGTGGCGCGGCGACCCTGTTTAGTTGTAGAAAGGAACTGAACTTCCCCTCGGACTTCCCCCATGGAAATTGTTGCAGTTTAGGAGGGAAGCTCGCATGCCCGTACAGACGGTCTCGCCGACGGTTCTCGTCGCTTCAGATGACAGTTCCTTGCTTGATGAGATTGTTCGTCATTTAGAGGAAATTCCGAACTGGAAGCTGGTTACCTCGGCCGGCTCGTCGAGTTCGATGCTTGCGGCCCTTGAATCCCATTTGCCAGACGCAGTGATCATCTCCGACGGGCTTGCGCGGGAACTGGCGCGGCGGACGCGGCCCTCAGGCCTTGGGACCCTTGTAGTCGTTGGGCGGCAGGAAAGTGCTCCCAGCCTTAAGGCTGCGCTCAAGCTGGGGGCCCGAGGCTTTGTGGCGTGGCCAAGCCAGGCCCGGCAACTGAGGAGCTTCGTGGAAACAGATTCAGCAGGGTCGGCTGTAAGGGATTCGGTTTTGGGGGCCCTTCATGCGGTCTGGGCCCCGAAAGGGGGTTCAGGCGCCAGCGTAATTGCCGCCCACCTTGCCTGGTGTGTGGCAGCCAAGGCGCCCGACGGCTGCCTTTTGGTCGACTTGGACGTCGAGCATGGCGACCAGACGGCCATTTTGGGGGCCGAAAATCCTCAGCAGGGGCTGGCCGACTTAATGAGAATGGCCGATGAGTTTTCCAGATCCATCGTCGACTCGGTCGCCTGGGAACATCCGGGCGGCTTCCGAGCCATTTTGTCGGCCGGGGCAACCGGCGAGGGTGATCTGGTCAAGGGCCGAGAGGTCGCCAGAGTCGTAAGCCTTATTCGCGAGACCACCGAACATGTGATCACCGACCTGCCTTCCGGAGTTAATGAAGTTGCTCTTAGTGTCCTCGAGGAAGCGTCGCGGATCATCTTGGTGGTCACCCCGGATCTACTGTGCCTGCGCCGGGCTCAACAGGCGATGAAGACGCTCCGGACGACTGGCCTGGATGAGTCTTTGATCTGTCTTGTAATCAATCAATCGACTGCCTCGGGCGTTTCTAAAAAAGACGTGGGCGCGATTCTTGGCCTTGATGTCCATGCCCAGTTGAAGGCCGATGCGTCGCTCTATCAGGCGGCAAACCGGGGTCAGCTGAGCCCAACTGGGCGCAAGATGCTGACCAAGCTCGCCGGCCAATTGACCGAGGCAGGGGAGCCCAAAACCGCGTCTGGGCTGAGAAGTCGCACCGGCACACTTAATTGACAGCCGACTTAAAGGAGCGAATCCGAAGGCGCTTGCTCGACGAGCGCGATCCCTCTTTGTTTTCCGGCACCCCCGCTGAAAAAAGGACGAGGCTCCGCGAGGCCGTAAGAAGAGTTCTTGAGGAAGATCAAGTCATGATGCCGGGTGTCCAGGTAGCTTCCCTGGTTCGGGAAATCTCCGACGAGGTTGTTGGACTCGGCCCCATCGAGGCCTTGCTGCGCGACCCGCGCATTACAGAAGTCATGATCAACGGGCCCCAAGACATTTTCATTGAACGCCGGGGGCAACTCGAAAAAACCGATGTCCGCCTTGAGTCCGACGCACAGATCATTCACCTGATAGAAAGAGTGATCGGACCCCTGGGCCTCAGAGTGGACGAATCTCAGCCCTTCGTCGAAGCCCGGCTTCCAGACGGCAGCCGTCTTCACGCAATTATTCCGCCGCTGTCGGTCGGAGGGCCTGCCGTGACCATCCGAAAATTCTCGGTCACACCCATGACTTTCGACGACCTTGTCGCCAATCAGACCCTTACCCTGCCCATGGTGCAATTCCTGGATGCAGCCGTAAAGGCCAAACTGAACCTAATCGTGTCGGGCGGAACCGGCAGCGGAAAGACAACCCTGCTGAACGTCTTGTCGGGATCGATTCCGGGTTCTGAGCGAATCATCACAATTGAAGAAGCGGCAGAGCTCAGGCTGGCTCATGAGAATGTGGTTTCACTAGAGGCAAGACCTGCGAACATGGAGGGGAAAGGCGAAGTAACGGTCCGCGGTCTGGTGCGCAACGCCCTTCGAATGCGTCCGGACCGCATCATCGTCGGCGAGGTCCGCTCGGGCGAAGCCCTCGACATGCTTCAAGCTATGAATACGGGCCACGAGGGGTCCCTTTCTACCTGTCACGCGAACTCCCCGCAGGACCTTCTGGTCAGGCTGGAAACAATGGTGATGATGGCTGAACTCGGACTGTCCGCTGCGCCGATCCGCCAGCAGATAGCGGCGGCCCTGCACCTGGTGGTCCATACCACTCGTTTCCCCGACGGGAACCGAAAGGTTGTCAGAATCAGCGAGGTAAGGGGGCTGTCCGACTCCGGACTGCAGTTGGCCGACGTTTTCGCATTTCACTCGGGTGGCCTCGACTCAGCAGGGCGGCTTGCCGGCAAGTTCAAACGCGGCAGGGCCCCAAAATGTTTAGACAAAATTCTTGCGTACGGCATCCAGAACCCTTGGGCCGGTGCGTGAGAGATTTGCTCGCGGCGTTGGTAGCAGCGCTTGGCGTCTGGCTGGCGGCCCGGGCCTGGCTGGCCAGGGGCCTCAGTGACCGCGGAGGGGCCTTCCGCGCTTTGGGGCACGCCGCCGAATCGGCTTCGCAGCAGCAGCGACCCTTCCTTACCGGACCGGCGGCTAGATTTGCCGGCACCGGCCTTGGGGCAAGGCTCAAAGCGTATGCGGCGCTGGCCCATCCAACCCTGGCTTTTTCAGACGTTTTTGCTATTTTCATGGCAAGCGTGCTTGCAGGAGGAATCGCCGGGGTGGTGTTTGTACCCATTGGTCCTTTGCCTTTGCTGCTTGCTCTCGCCGGACCGTTGCTGGCGGACCGCCTGTTCATTCACATAAATGGCCGGCGGACTGCCAAGATTGAAAAACAGCTGCCGGGCACCCTGGCGATGCAGGCCGCTGCGCTCAGGGCGGGCAATTCGGTTGCGACCTCGCTGCGCCTGGTGGCTGCCGAAACCAAGCCTCCGCTTAGCGAGGAGATAGCAAGAACTGCGGGCGAAATCGATCTTGGACGTCCGCAACAGGACGCCTTGAAACAGCTGGCGGTAAGAACTGGGAGTGGCGACGTAGATCTGTGGGTTACTGCGATGCTCGTGAACCGGGTGACCGGGGGTAATTTAGCGGCCGTTGTAGAAGCCCTCGCGCAGCGTGTGCGGGAACGCTTGAACCTAAGGGCCGAGCTTAAGGCGCTAACCGCGCAGGGTCGCATGTCGGGAGTCGTAGTTGCGGCGGCGCCGCTTGTTTTCTTGTTCCTGATGTCGCTGACGTCGCGCCACCAGATGCAAGTCCTTTACCAGACGCGAACCGGCTGGTTGATGCTGGCTTTAGGCCTCAGCATGGAAGCGGCGGGGTTCTTGTGGATCAGGTGGATATTGAGGATCAGACCTTGATTCCCTTGCTGCTATCGATTTTCGCCGCGGCGGCAGTTTGGTTTGGAGTCCGCAGCTTGAGTCCCACCGACCAACTGGCCCGCGTCCGGCTGGCCGCTCTCAGCGGAACTAGTCTCAGGGGTGGTTCGCCAGGGGGCCGGCTACCGCTTCAGAGCCTTTTGGTTTTGGTCGGTTCGCGTCTTCCCGCGAACCGAGCTGCCGTCACCCAGGCCTTATCGGCCGGTGGGTTCGCCGGCGCGGCGCCTGAGATCCTGGTTGGATTCCAGGGCCTAGCGGCCGCAGCGGGCTTGATGCTCGGAATGACGATGGGGCCCTTAGCGATCTTGATCGCTCCTAGTTTGGCTCTTGCCGGCTACCGCTTGCCTTGGCTTTACCTTTCCATGCGAGCTCGCTCGCGCCATGACGAGGTGTCGGCTGCCCTGCCCGATGCCGTTGACCTGCTGGTTGTCTGCATGCAGGGGGGGCTGAATCTTTCACTGTCGCTCCAAAGAGTAGCGAGCAACACCAGCGGGCTGCTGGGCAAAGAGCTAAGCCGGACGGTCGAGGAAATTGACCTGGGTGTTCCGCTCACCACCGCGCTTGTGGCTCTCGGTGACCGCAATCCGTCTGAGGATATGGGTGCGCTTGTAGGGACCCTGGTAAACGCCGACAGGTTTGGCGGCCGGGCAGCTTCGTCTCTCGAGACACTCGCCGGCGAAATCCGGCGGGTGAGGCGGAGGAAGGCTGAAGAACAGGCTAGACGCGCGCCCGTCAAGATCCTGTTCCCAATGGTGTTTTTGATACTCCCGGCATTTCTGGTTCTCACTGTGATCCCGGTTGTGCTTGGGACATTGCGCAACATTGGTTTTTAGAGCCCTCACATCGGTAGGTCGGGAAAAAACTTCCGCTCATCTGTGGATATTTGTCGGTCCGAGGAATTAAGATCGTTTTCGCGCTTAGCATCGTCTTCCCCATTCTTCCCCACGATTCTCTTCCCCACGATTCACTTCCCCGCGATTCACTTCCCCGCGATTCACTTCCCCTGGTTCCTATTCATGCAGGAAAAGAGAAAGGGGTAACAAGTGAGGCGAGTAAAGGATGCTTTTCAATGGTTGGGGCGACGCTACGATCTCGTCCGGGCCGATTTGGGTCAAACAACGGCTGAATACGCATTGGTGCTGCTGGGCGCCGCTGCGGTTGCGTTGGTTCTTATCAGCTGGGCAAGCGGCGACGACAACGGAATCAAGGAATTCTTCGAGAAGATCATGGAGAAGTTGATTGCCAGCGTGAGTGGCCCGTGAGTGGCCCCGGCGGGTAGCGCCGGCTGGTGGGGCGGATTTGTTCGGGTTCCTGCACTCAGCGTCCGGCATCATCTGAGCGGGGTCAGGCCAGCGTTGAGTTCGCGCTGGTGCTGCCGCTCGTATTGTTGGTCTTACTGGGCCTTTTGCAAGTCGGAGTCTTCATGCTTGAAAAGCTGCAGGTGTCCGGGGCAGCGCGCGAGGGCGCGCGTGAGGCAGCCGTCACCGCCGACGAGGATCGGATAGAACAAGCTGCAAAGCGGGCAGCCCCGGGCATGGCTATTTCTGTTGAGGTGGACCGGGGCCCCAAGCGCGGAGATCCTGCTGTTGTAGCGGTATCGGCCGAACCTACCGAGCTTCCATTGATGGGCGAAGTGGTGACCAATCTTCCCTTGAAATCGTCTGCGACGATGCGGGTGGAAAAAGTGGATGACTGAGGACGGCAACGCCGCTATTGCCGTCCTCGGGGCTGCGGTCGTGACCTTCCTGGTTGTTATGGGATTGGCCGACATCGGTATATTTTTCATCGCCAGGGCCGGCGCCCAAACTGCGGCCGACGCGGCCGCCCTTGCAGCAGCCTCAGAGCTAATTCCAGGAGGCGGCCAGGACCCCGAACGGCAGGCTCGCAGGTTTGCTACCGCCAACGGCGCCCGGCTGGTTAAGTGTGCTTGCCGCCCCGGCGCTCAAGCGGCCGAGGTCAAAGTGGAGGCTGCGGCTCGATTCCTATTGTTTTCGTCAGGCAAGCAAGTGCCTGCCGTGGCCCGGGCCGAAGTGAATCTGGCGGGGCTCCAAGGGCCGCCTTAGGGCCCGTTGTCCCGAGCGACCCGACAAATATAATTTCTTCAGGTTCGGTATCGTGGGTACATGGCCTCAACACGTCTCGGCGATGCTTTTTCACTAGTTTTCGGTGCTTGGGGCACGCGTCCCCTGGCAAAACGCATCGTTACGGTGGTTGCACTGCTGATGCTGATTGCCGGGGCCGGGTTGATCGCGTATCCCACGGTTACGGATCTGTATTCCAGCCGTCAGCAACAACAACTGGCCAGCGAATTCACATCGTCCGAGTTCAAAACGCAGTTTGCCTCGGGAAGCATCGTGCCGGGTCAGGTGCTTAGCCGGATAGAGATACCGGCCATAAGAGTGGAAGCCCTTTTCGTTGAGGGAACCGAAGGCCGCGCGCTCCGAGCGGGAGCGGGACACTATGCGAAAACCCCTCTCCCCTGCGAGGAGGGCAATGTGGCCATCGCCGGGCACCGAACAACTTTTGGCAAGCCTTTTAACCGCATTGATGAACTCAAAGGGGGAGAGGTCATTAAGCTGGTCACGCCCGAAAGGCAGTGCTCCTACCGGGTCGTGATCATAGATTCTGAAAAATCAAAGCCTCGGCCCATCCCCAAATCGGCTTCATGGATAACAGATCCGGGCAACGTTTCGGTTCTGAATCGGCTGCCGGGCTCAATGCTCACTCTTACTACCTGCCACCCGAAGCGCAGCGCTAAGCAACGTCTGATCCTAAGGGCCGAGCTAATTCCCGCCTGAAACGGGCGGTTTTTGATCGATTCGGGCTGCATCGCGCAGACCTAAACGTCATTTTCGAAGAATTCTCAAAAATTTGGCCCGAAGGGAGTGGGTTTCCTGAGAAACCGGCGTTTTACAGATCAGCAACCAAAATTAGGCCTGTTTCAGGGATCATTCGAGAAACCTGCAGGTCGACGAAAAAGGAGCGACAAGATGAGAAAGCGGCTCGGTTTCACCGCACTTGCCGTAGTGGCAGTGTGTCTTGCAATTATGCCTGCCGCGATGGCGCAGGCCCCGGCGGCGGCGGGCTCGGTCATGGCGGCCAACGGCAGTGGAGACGCCAGGGCGCTCGACCTTGACGTACTCGGCCTGGCCCGCCTGACCATAGCGGCGGCCGATGGCTCGTTCGAGATGAATACCCAGGGCCAGGGCTCGGCGACAACAAAGGGCCGTGCAGTAGGCCTTTGCAACCTCGTCACAGGCGGCAGCGATCCGCTGGCCTGCACGAGCGGCAACCCCGTCTCAAGCTCCGCTCCCACCGGGAACGGCACGCCTGCGGACGCCTGCACAGTCCCCGAGGTCAACTTGCCCTCAATCATCAACGTAAGGGCTCTGTGCGCACACTCTGACTCAAAGGTCGAGGGCGCCAAAGTAACCGGTAACCACACCGCCTCGCTGGCCTCGCTGAATGTCGGTCTTTCAACTGACATCGCAGCCCTGCTGAAGCAGCTGACCGATGCAGCCAACGCTGCTGTGGCCACTGCAACCGGCACGGCAACGGGTGCTGTTACTGCCGTTTCCCCCGCCACAGCCGCCACGCTCAAGAGCGTGACGGATACCCTAACCGGCGTATTGTCGACTGCTACCGGGACGGCTCAAACCACCCTGCAAACGGTGCAGGGTCAGCTTGCGACTATCCTGCCGCAGGTCACGAGTCTTGCCGAGATCAAGGTGCTTCCGGCTGAAGTCCACCTGGACAGCGCCAAAGAGAAGACTGCTGCGGTTCGGGCAACTTCCAGCACGGTCAGCATCGACTTGCTAAAGAACCCCTTAACCGGAGCTCTTATCCACCTGGAAGTCACTCCCTCGAAGGCTGAGGCGACTTTCAACGGTGACAGCGGCAAGGCTAACTGCCATGCCGAGGCTGCTCTAGTGCACGTCAAGGTCGCTAACCTTCTCGGAGGCCGCGACCTGATCGATGTGGCGCCCGGCGCCAACCTGCTCGACCTCAGCAAGCTGCTTCCGCTGGGCGACGGACTCGTTGGAATCAAGGTTGCCTCGGCAACTCAGGACTCCATAAACAACGATAGCTGCCGTGCCGAGGCACGAGGCCTCGAGCTGAATGTACTGAAGGCGCTAAACGGCGGAATCGCACTGCGGGTTGCTTCGACCAACGCTGAAATCAAGGGCAAGGTCACCGCGCTTACTCTGGCGGCCGGCCCGGTTTGCCCAGACCCCAAGGGTTGCCTGCCTTTGACAGGTGGTCCGGTCTACAGCTACATGGCAGGAGCGTTCGTGCTCGCAGCATTCGCACTGGGTTCCTTCCTGGTGTACCGCAGGCTGAGCGCAACGGCCTAAATTGACCGAATACCTCAGGAAAGAGGAGTCATCCTCGATGAAATCCTCTCTGAGGCAATGGTTTCAAAGCCCAAAGAGACGGCGGGTGCTCGCAACTTCGGTTGCGGGCCTCGCCGTCACTCTGGCACTCAGTGCAGTTGGCGTTTTCGCTTATCCTTATTACACCAACCTGCGTGCCGGCACCGTTCAGCGCAGGCTGGCCGATACTTTTGCAACCCCCCAGATTAAGCAGGCCTACTCACAGCGGAAGCTGGTGGACGGCAGCCCCCTCACAAGAATCGAGATACCTTCAATCGGCACCAACACCATCGTCGTCGAGGGGACCTCAATCAAGGCCCTGAACACCGGCGCAGGCCATTACCCCGGGACACCACTGCCCGGTGAGGCCGGCAACGTGGCCATTGCAGGTCATCGCACCATGTATGGCCAGCCGTTTCACCGGCTGGAGCAGATTCGCAGCGGTGACAAAGTGACTCTTACGACACCTTTCGGCAAGTATGTTTACGAGGTTATCCCCACCTGGGAGAGCAAAGCAGTGCCCTTTGTCACGGCGCCGGACGATTGGACGATGGCAGCTCAATCCAGTCAGTCAATGCTCACTTTGACAACGTGCAACCCGATCGGGAAGTCAACAAACCGGTTGGTAGCCAAGGCAAAGCTGATCAGTTCCGAAAAATTCGAGAGCACGAAAGCTTGAGCCCCAGATGATCAAACGAAGGTTGAGCGTCCTCATGGGTCTGGTGGCAAGCCTGTTGGCGGTGGCCGGCGCCCTCCCGGTCACCGCTCAGGCAGGCCTCAGCGGATTTTCCGTCTCATTCAAGGATCCGACCCCTCGTGGCGGCGAAGTTATTTCCGGCATTCGCACCATCACCGTCGAGGCCAACGCTCCCGGTCCCTCGGGTGGAACAATTAAGTCGGTCAACGTGAGTCTGAAGAAGGCCAACGGCGACGTGGTAAAGAGCTTTGACCGCAACTACTGTGCCAGCGGGGGCGATTGCGCATTGTCGGAATCGGCGGTCACCGAGAGTGTTAGCTACCCGTGGGACACAAACGGGCTAACCCCGGCAAACGGTATTTATCAGCTCTTAGTGGTCGTTACGCCCACGTCCTCGCTGTTTGATTCGGCTATTGCCGAGGTCAAAGACATCAAGGTGAACAACGCTCCCGCTACGCCCGGCAACCTGACCGTGAGCGCTCCTGTCCTGGGCGACCCGAGACTTGGTTTGAGCTGGGGGGCTAACAATGGCGAGCCCGACCTGGTCGGCTACAGGCTGAGTCGATCAATGAACGGTGGATCCTTTACTCAGATTGCGGTAATACCCCAACCGACCAGGAGTTACATTGACACCGGCCTGCCTTTTGATGTTCCCATTCGATATCAACTGACTGCCTATAGATCCAGCCCCGTAGATATCACCAACGGTATTTCGTCGGCACCAACCCCGGCGACCACGGCGACCACCATTCGCCCTCTGCCCCCACCACCCATAGACGGCGGCACAGCAGCCAACCCCACCGGTCCCGGGCCCAAGGCCCTCTCCAGCGATCCAACGCTGCGTTTGGGCACGGGTTCTACAACTCCCGGAGGGGTTGCGCCGGTTATCATTCCGCCGCAGGCGCCGATCATTGGCCCCCGTAGAGACGGCGGCTCCGGCTTCAACCGTCTGCTCGACTTCG
The DNA here is from genome assembly GCA_051005875.1 of Actinomycetota bacterium. Taxonomy (GTDB): domain Bacteria; phylum Actinomycetota; class CADDZG01; order JAHWKV01; family JAHWKV01; genus JBPCIX01. The sequence continues at coordinate 17,324 of JBPCIX010000064.1, forward strand.
GCGCCAGTCCTCCCCAAGTAGAGATAGACGAAACGACCGAGGGATCAGCATTCGGAAATGCAATCACCTCTCCAGGAAGGCTAATCACAGAGCAGCTACGGGTCAATCCAGTCCGATTCGTGGCAGCAGCCTTCCTGCTGCTGGTAACGGCCGGCCACTTAGGCAGAGCAGCCCGAAGGCTCCTGCTACCCTCAGCCGACGGCGCTCCGACAACCCCACTAGCAGCCTAATCCCCCGGTTGGGGGCTCAGGGGCTGGTTGAGGTTGTTGCGCTCGTGGTTAGCGTGGACGAAGGGGGTGAAGCGAGAGTTGTCGGCGCTGGTGATTGAGTCGGGGGACTTGTGACCGGGGCCGCCTTTATCAATGCGTCCTTGATCGCTTGTAGCAAGGCGTCTTTATCGGTTGGGATCGCGGGCAGGTTTAAGGTTTCCGCTAGCTGGATCAGGGCTTGACCGGGCAGCTCGGACAGGAGATTTAACTGAGACTGGATGGGCAGTTGCTTCAACGAAAGGTTGGGCAACGTGGCCCCCAACAGGTCAAGGACCGATTGGAGCACCGCAGGCGCATTGACCGCAGGTAGGAGCGGAAGCGTCGCCGCAGGCGCATCGTTGACGGTCGTGTCGCCGGGGGCTTTTGTCTCGACGAAGTAAGCCACCGGCAGTTTTGCCGGATCGGCCTGGAAAGTTTGGGTGAAAACGGGGGCCGAGAAGGCCGTGACCGGAGATATCTGTTGCTTTACCTCTTGGTAGCCCGCGACGGCGGTGAGCGAAACGGCCCCAGCCAATGCCAGCGAGCCCGCAACATGCAGAGCCTGGACCATCGGGGCGGCCATTTGGCCCCCCGGTCCGGCTTTCAGGGTGTCGGCAAGCTTTTCCAACTTCAGCTTCCAGCCAAGCCCTGAGCTTGGGTTGGCCACGAGATTCGAAACCAATTGGTGCGACCAAGCGGGTTTCACGAACTGGAAGACGGGCAGGGCTGCAAACAGAGCATCCGAGGCATGAATCGATTGAGATTTCGTCCGGCAATCCGGACAGTCCTTCAGGTGACGGCTGGCTTCACTGCCGGGGGCTTCGCCGTTTAGCGCGACCAACCTGAGTGCCCGCTTGCATACGGCCCGCTGGCCCTCGGCCCCCTCGACTGCGCTTGCCTCGAGCCTGAAACGAGCCTTGGCCCGGCGGAGTGTCCCCTCGACGCCCCGAATGTTCGTTCCGATAACCTGGGCTATTTCTGCGTAGGACATTCCTTCGATCTCCTTTAGTACCAGCGCGGTCCTTTGCCTTGGCGGCAGCTTTTCGAGGGCCGTTTTCACTTGCGAGCTGGCCATCTGCTGAGACATCGAATTCCACACGTTGTCGGTGTCTGGACTTACGTTTTCGAGTTCGGGGAGATCCTCAGGGTCTGTGGCGAAAGGCCGGTGAACATCGCGGCGAGACTCATCGATTACAAGGTTTTTCGCAATCCTGATTAACCAGGGCTCAAACTGATAGCGCCCGTTGAAAGTGCCGAGCGAAGTGAGTGCCCGGGCAAAAACTTCTTGGGTCAGATCCTCGGCATGCGACCTGCCGTTGGTCAGGTAACTGACGAAGGAATAAATTCTCGGATAATGGCGCTCAATCAACTGCGACGCCGCTTCGCCACCACCACTCTGTGCGGCTCGGATGAGCGATTTGTCCGACCGAAAATCTCGGCTTCCACCGGTACGCAGGTCGCGCAGTCTGCCGAATGAGGCGGAGTGCTGCGCTATCGCCATTACCTAGGCTCCCACAAAGCCGTAGCCTCGCCTGGTTTTCCGGGCGACCCAGCTACTATTATGCCTGTTCAACAGTAACACCCCCATGGCCGGGGCACAAAAAACCCCTCTGTGGCCTATAACGCTGGCTAAGCCGAAAACCCACGGCCCTCTCCCTATTTTTTCGGAATATTCCTTCAAATACTTGAGGACCGCCCGCAGAGTCGCGGTCTAGTGGTCCGAATCGCAAATAATCCTCGCATACGAACGCACCTGCATCCCCGATGGCTGCGTTGCGGCCGGCTTCGCCTCTCGCTCGGGTACTCCCCGGTACACGTCGCTCGCCGCGCCTTGCCCTCGGGGCGCAGGAGCGCTCTCTTGTGCAAGGCTA
>JBPCIX010000065.1:0-53222 GCA_051005875.1 Actinomycetota bacterium
ATTTAGACGAATGAATTTAGACGAATGAATTTAGACGAATGAATTTAGACGAATGAATTTAGACGAATGAATTTAGACGAATGAATTTAGACGAATGAATTTAGACGAATGAATTTAGACGAATTTAAATAACCGTTCATGATAGCAATTAATGGGGCCGGTCAAACCTGAGCCCAAAGTCTGGGACAATTCCCAGGTGACAAAGCGGCGAAGCTTCCCGACTACATTTTTTCCCCGGCGGGCCCGCAGGCTTATCGGAGCGCTCTTGGCGCTGCCAATAGTTGCCGCCGCCATGCCGGCCGGGGTCTCTTTTGGCGCAACCACTGTCGAGCGGTTACAGATTCCCTTTCCGCAAGACGACGGCTCTTTAACGCCTTATACGTTCGAGTTGGGCTATTCGCTAATGACTCTTGTTTACGACACCTTGATGTGGCACGACCCAGACGGGATTCCTCAGCCGTGGCTCGCCCGCTCGATTACGGCCAGTCCCGACGGCCGGGCAATTACCGTAGTCCTTCCTCCTGGCGTGAAGTGGCAAGACAATGTGGCTTTGACCTCGGCGGACATAGCATTCACCTTCAGGTTCATAGCCGCCCATCCTCATCCAAGGTTCACCCCCGAACTTGTCGCTGTTCTAGCAGTGGAAACCCCGGACCCTTTAACAGCGGTGATCAAGCTTAAAACGCCCTCTCCGGGATTCCTGGACCAGCCCCTGTCGGACATGCCCATCTTGCCGGAGCATCTATGGAAGGACCTACCGCCGGGCAGAGTCGCTCCTGACGGATTGCCTCTCGGCAGCGGTCCGTACCGCCTGGTTCGCTACCTGGAAAAGGAAAGCTACCGGTTTCAGGCTAATAACGAATACTTCCGGGGCCCCCCCGCCGTGAAGTTCCTCGAAGTGCCCTTCATCAATGACGCCGGCAAGACATTCAGTTCCTTCGAAACCGGCAAATCCGACATGATTCCCGTGAGCCTTCCGGCTGCCAGCGTAGACAGGCTTCAATCCATCGGAACCGGCATTGCCCGCGGCCCTTCCTATCTGGGAACCGTGTTGATGTTCAATCTTCGTCAACCGCCCTTCGACAAGCTAGAGGTTCGCCAAGCAGCTGCCCGGTCCCTGGACCTGAGCCGGATCGCCCAACAGGTTGGCCTCGCCACCCCCGCCAAGCGGGGATATCTTCACCCTTCTTCAAGGTTTGCCCCCTCAGAGGACCTGCCCGCGGGGGGAGGTTCGGGGGGGTCGCCGGCCCTCGATGGCCAGTCGGTCGAAGTGCTCGCCCCCGACAACGACCCAATCAAGATTGAGGCGGGCCGCCAGGTGGTGCTCGCCTTAAAGCGAGCCGGGGCATCCGTCGTATTAAGGAGGCTTCCCAGAGACGAGCTGTCCAGGACGGTGGGCGAGGACGGATCACCGCCGCAGTTTCAAGCAGCCATTTGGAGTTCCTCTCCGTTGGCCTCATACGAACCGGACTTTCTTAGAAGAGTCTTCGGATCCAATCCCACCGACGCAACGTTCAACTACGCCGGATACCAAAATCCCGACTTTGATTCGCTTGCGGACCAAATTTCCACCACCGCGGACCCCAAGCTCCGCCAGGACGCTGTCACCGGCGCCCTTCGGTTGATTGCCACCGATACGCCCGTCGTGCCGCTCTTCTTTTCTCAAGGCGCCTTCGCCTTCAGGCAGTCCCGGTACAAGGGCTGGGTGTTCGTCAAGGGCAGCGGGATCCTGGACAAGCGATCGTTCGAGGCGCCGGCGGCGCCGGACCCGTCTGCGACCGCCTCCGCGCCGGCGTCGCTGGGCCCCATCGGCGCCGAAAGTCCCGATCCAACGGGGCCAACAAGCTCCGGTACAAGTCCGTTCGGTCTGATCGGATTGGGATTCGTAGCGGCCGCCGTCATTCTGGGCGCAGTTGGCTTCTTGCGCGGCCGACGCTAGGCGTTAGCTTGCTGGAACGAAACTAGTCGCCCTCGATTACCATGCCTCTGGCTAGGTCGGAAAGGGAGACTAGGCCCACAACCACGTCGTTATTTAGCACCACCGCGGTCTCCGGGCCGTCCTTTAGGGCGTCCTTTGCCACTTGAATAGAATCGTTTGCCTTAATTGTTTGGATTTCTGATTTAGAAACCATGACGTCGGCCACCTTCTTACCGTCACGTTCGGCTTCGGGCACCCTTTCGGCATCCTGGCGCGAGATCATCCCGACTGGTTGGCCGTCGTCTAGAACCAGGGCGATCGGCCGAATCTGCAGGCGGCCCAATGCCGCGAGCAGGCTCGTGATTGTCATCTTGGGATCTGTTACCACGAAGTCGCTAATCATGAAGTCGGCAACTGTAACGCCGGGCGGGCCGGCGTCGACCTCTGGATGATCCGCCACCGCCACCGGTGCGATCAAAGAGCGATTCGCGCTGTAGATCATCAGGCCTATGACCAAGCCGGCGATGCTATCAACCCTAAAGCTGGGCGGGAGGACCTCAAGAAGCCGGGGCGCCAAAAGCCCGATGCCGCCGATGCCGATTAAGAGGCCCCCGAAACCCTTGCCGACGACCGAGGCAGTAGCCCGTGCGGAAGTTAGATTGCCCCTCAGCTTCCACACGGTCGCCATGAACATTCGCCCGCCGTCGAGCGGATAAGCCGGAATCAGATTGAATACGAGCAGAAATATCTGAAGAGTCCCCGCTCTCGCTACAACCTCCGGGAGATGACCGACGAAGCCCGGCCCGGTTGCCAAAAGCCCCATCTGAGCAAGACCGCTCAGAACCACCCCAAGGACGGCCGTAACCACGGGGCCGGCCACGGCAACTCTAAACTCAAGCCCCGGCGAGAGCGTGCCGCCCGATGAGTACGTCACTCCCCCGAGTGCCCACAAGGTCACCCCATGAACTTGCATCCCTTCCCGCATCGACTGGTAAACATGGCCCAGCTCATGCAAAAGGATCGTAAAAAAGATGAAAACACCGGTCGCCAGCCCCAGCGCGGCGACCTCGAGACGGGTCAGGTCTGCTCGAGGAGTGTACGAAAGGGCCGGCGCCATAAACAGAAATAAAATAAACAGGAGGGTCACGTGGGCGCGAAGCGGCACTCCCCGGATCCGCGCGAAGGTGAAGCTGAGACCGTCCGTGTAAGACCCCTACGCCCTGATTTCTTGGCGCATGAACAAAACGTAGGCGCCGGCAAAACATAGGAGCGTGGCAGCGATCAATGCGGTCAACTGCGGCCACACAATCAGCAGACTTTGGTCGAGAGAAAGTTGGCTGGGCACGGCCCGGTCCAGCTGCTCGCGAAAAAGGATCCCCAGGCTCCGTACTTCGGGCTGGAGCAACACAAGAGTCGCGTCCTGATAAAGGCCGCTCGGCGTAAGTCGCGTTAGATTTTGCTGCAACTTGGCGTTTCTCAGGACCTCTTCACCGGTGGGCTGGGGGGGAAGCGGCGCAAAGGCGTCGGTGACTATTCCGATCAGCAATCCGGCGAACAGGGTCAACACAAGCCAGGCCGCGATTGCCGCTAGGGCCGAGGTTGCCGCCCGGCGCAGCCAGACGGAAAAAAGCGTTGCAAGGGCGAGCCAGAAACCGATATAGAAAATCGACACAACGAGCCATACCAGAACTCGCCCGATCTCCTTAGTGCTCGGCACGATTCCGATTCGGAACATTCCAAAGCCCGCCAGGACCAGGACGACCGACCCTACAATGACGCCGATGACAGACAGCCCCGCGACGAACTTCCCATTGATTACATCGTCACGGTAGATCGGTTGAGCCAAAAGGCGCGGCAGAGTCCCCTGGGATCTCTCCCCGTTGATGGCGTCGAAGGCGAACATTATTCCGACGAGGGGACCCAAAAGCCCAAGCAAAGCCACAAACGAAGGTATCTGCTTGTCTTCAAGGGAAAGTGTAAAAAGCTTGAGAAACAAAGCCGGGAAGTCCGAAGCGTCCTCGGCCGCTCCGCGGATTCCGCCGCTGGCCGAGTAAACCGCGACCACCCCCGCCAGGCCCATAATCGCGAGCAAGATAATAAAGCGCATTGAAAGCAGGTGGTCGGCAAATTCTTTGCGTGCGACGGGCCGCCACCCCGCCGAGCTAGTTGACATGAGCCACCTACGCCGTCCTTTGAGTCTTGTGCCGCGCCGATTCTGGCGGGAGCTCAGGCTCTGCAAAGTACCTGCTGTAAATATCCTCGAGGCTCTGTTCTCGTTTTCTAAGGTGCAACAAGGGAATCGCTCGCTCGGCGAAGGTGCTTGCAATCTGCGACCGGATGTCACCTTCGGCGACAACCACCCAGAAATTTTCCTCGCGCCTTATGGCCTTGACTCCAGCAATTGTCCACAATGCCTTGCCCGCGGCGTCCCAGTCCCCCGCCGTAACCTCGACCTCTCCTTCGGCGATTCCATGCTCGGCCGCAAGCCTGCTGACCGGACCTTCCGCCAATAGTTTGCCCCCGGAGAATATCCCCACACGGTCACAAATTGCTTGAACCTGCGATAGCAAGTGGCTGGAAAGCAGGATCGTCACATTCTCCTCGTCTCGCAACTTCGAAATCAAGTCGAGAATTTCTCTTATCCCCTCCGGGTCAATGCCGATCGTTGGTTCATCAAGAATCAAAACGGCTGGGCTCTTCACCAAAGCGTCGGCGATCCCCAAGCGCTGGCGCATACCGCGCGAATATGTTCCGGCGCGAGCATCCGCAGCGGAGGCAAGCCCCACCTGTCCGAGCAGATCGTTGATCCTATTGTCGTAAATCTCTCGCGCTATGGTGTTAAGCGTGGCCGTGTAGACAAGATTTTCACGGCCGGTCAGGTCTGAGTAAAAACCCACATTGTCGGGAACGTAGCCGACAACTTTCTTGACCTCCAACGGCTTGCGAGCAGGGTCAAGACCGGCTACCCGAATCTTGCCTTCAGAAGGCTCAGATAGCCCAAGCATCATCAAGATGGTGGTGGTCTTGCCCGCTCCGTTGGGGCCGAGAAGCCCGAATACCTCGCCCCGGCCGACGGTTAGGTCAAGATGATCGACCGCGGTGAAGTCAAGGTAGCGTTTGGTTAGCCCGTCAGCTTGGATCACAGGCTCGGGCATATCGCTCCCGTAAGAGACGCTGGTGTCATGACACTAACGCCGGCCGTAGATCCCAAAGACTCGCAGAAGGAAGTAAATGGCACCCCCAATTACCGCCAGCCCAAGCAAACCAAAAAGCTTCGACGTCTCGACGGTGTACCTGACCTCGGCATCGCTGCTGCCACCCGCATTAGCTGTAAGAGTCAAGTTGTAGTCGCCTGCAACGGCATCCCCGCTGGGGGTGATTATTGCCTTTACAGGCCGGGATCCGCCCGCCGGTATTGCCGGGATGGCCGAGGGTTTAAAAGTCACTTTCCACCCGGTTGGCGGCGAACTCTGAAGCTTTACGTCTTGCGCCGGGCTGGTCCCCTCGTTGCGTACAACCATTTGAAGCTCACCCGGCTTGCCCGCCACCCCATCGGCGTTAAGTCTGCCATTCGGGGTGGTCAAGGTCAGTTTCGAGGTCCCCGTTATTTCTGTTTCTACCGTTGCATCCGCCTTCTTGGCACCTGCCTCAGCCATTATCTGGATGGGATACTTGCCGGCCGTAGCGTTGTCCGGCGGGTTAACCTCGGCGGTAATCTCGGCGGTAGCCCCGCCATCAACTTTCACGGTCGTAGCCTGATTCTCGGACGCCGGATAGACGGTTACTTCCCAGCCTTTCACGCCCGTGGGGGCCGTCCCCGACAGATTGAAAGTGGTCGATTCCGGAGAGTTGTTGGTAAGAGTGAGCTTGTAATTGAATGTGCCGCTCGGTTCACCCCTTCGCGACGGAAATTCCGCGACCAAAGTTACCGCCCCCTGGGCGACCTCGGCGACAGTAAAATTAGTCTCCAAAATATCCTGCACACCCGCCGAGGACCCTTTAACCAAGACTCGGTAATTGCCTTTTGCAACCCCGGGCGGCACTTTCACGTTCAACTGAATAGAAGGGGGATCATCGGGAGCACCGAAAACGCTGTTAATAGTGTAGCCGCCACCATTGAGAGTGGCCTGCCACCCCGGCGGTGCTTCAATGACCGAAAGGTCCACGCGGCGAGGAGCGGGAGTAATTACCTGAACGGCGAGACTTACACTTTTGCCGGACTCCACAAGAACCGCCGGATAGGGAGTAGTTAATTGGAGCCCCGCAGCAGCGCCGGCGCTACCCGTGAAAAAGCCCATCATCGACAACCCGAGAATGCTTAGGGTTGCCGCCACAATCGTCATTTTTCTCATGCTTTGCCAAGCTCCTTTACAAGGTCATTCCTCAATCATCACCCTTAAAAAGCCCTCCCTTTCAGTTAGGGAGAACGACGTCTTCTCTCGGTCGCGGCTGAACGAGAAGCTGAGTTTTGATTCCCCAACCGTGACTCCATTCATTTCCAAGCGGCGCAACCAACTCGGGAGCCGCGGCTTGTTTATCGTCAGCATTGATTCCGGGGCATTGGCGGAAACGCCGAGAAGCGATTGTAGCAAGACAAACGGCACGCCTGAAGCCCAAGCCTGGGGGCTACAGGCAACAGGATACGAAACAAAGGGAATCCCATCACGCCGATTGAAACCACAGAACAGCTCAGGCAGCCGAATCTCGCGGTTAATTTCAGCCGCATGAAAAAGCGCAGTGGCGATTGTTTCCGTGGCGTCCGCGAATCCGTAACGTTTCAGGCCGGCGGCCACGATCGCATTGTCATGTGGCCAAACCGATCCATTGTGATAGCTCATAGGGTTATAGGCGACGGATTCGGAGGAAAGTGTTCGCACTCCCCATCCCGAAAACATGTCCGGGGCCATGAGGCGCTCCGCAACCGGTCCCGCCTTGTCCGGGTCGATAATGTCGCAGTAAAGGCAATGTCCGGGGTTCGACGTGATGCTTCGAACCTGGCGCTTTTGACCGTCCAGAGCAACAGCAAACATTCCCTCGTTAGGCATCCAGAACGCCTCGTTGAACGCCTCTTTCAGATCCTTGGCCTCTGCCTTCAACGACTCAGCCATCTCCGGCATGCCAAGAGCCTCGTAAACATCGGCTATTCGCCTCTTCGCTAAATGTACGTAGCCCTGAACCTCAACCAGGGCAATAGGCCCTTCCGGAATTGAGCCATCGAGATGCACAATTGAATCGTCTGAATCCTTCCAGCCTTGATTAACCAACCCCGAGGCCGACCGCTTCTGGTATTCCACAAACCCATCTCCATCGGCGTCACCGAAGTTGGCTATCCAACCGAGAGCTGCGTTCAGGTTCGGCAACAGCTCCGCCAAAGTTGTCAGATCATTCGTCCAGCGAAAATAGGCGGCAGCAAGAAGCAGGAATAGTGGCGTTGAATCGACCGACCCGTAGTAAGGCGTATGAGGAATCAAGCCGGCTTTTGCCAGCTCCCCGGTGCGGATCTCGTGCAATATCTTCCCAGGCTCGGCGTCTCTCCAGGGGTCGTCCACCTTCGACTGGTGGCGCGCCAGGAATTTAAGGGTCTGCTTGGCGAGCGCGGGGTTAAACATCAAAACCTCGTAACAGGTAAGCAGAGAATCGCGGCCGAATGGGGCCACGTACCACGGGATGCCGGCGGCCAACATCTCGGAAGAATTCCAGGGGGTAACGAGGGCTCTGAGATCCCTGACGGCAGCACCCACAAATCCGTCGAATAGTTCATTGTCCGACTGCACCTCGGTGCCCGCCGTCCGCCAATTGTTGTGGCTTTTGAGAACTTGCCTCTCGGCATTTGCAAGGGAACGTGCCCGCCGGCGTTTGCCCGCTACCGATGGTTCAACCGACACCATGATTTCGAACGACTCGTGGGGCGCCAGTTCAACTTCCCAAACCCCTGCGGCGTGCCCCTCGCCGATGTCCAGGGTATGCGGTTTGGGATCCCATTCAACAATGGTTTCTCGAAACACTTTGTCGGCGCCGACATAGGCGAAATTAAGCCCCCGCTCGGTACGCTTCGAGGCTAGAAGGTCGCCTCGTGATTTTCGAGGAACGCCCCGGATTTCGAACATGTCGGCAAAGTCCGCGCCCAACGACAGCTGGAGGGTCGTATTGACCGAGGACTCTCCGAAATTTCGAAGATGTATCCGCTCGTAGAGCCTGTCGCCGATCAATCGAAAACGCCTGAGGCTCAAGGTTTGCTGGGCAACTTTTACCTCTTTGTTGTGTCTGAGGTTCGGGTTGGTCATATCGACGACCATCGCGTAAGCCAGGTCCGCCGAAGACGAAAGCAGGATCGGAGGCACGTCGCCAATGGTCAAAAGGAACTCAGACAAAAATCTCGTGTCCTGGGTGTATAGGCCCTGACCGGTCACATGGCTGGGAGTGATGTCTCCGTTTTTCCTGGAGCACAAAAACAGGGCACCCTCCTTGATGACCAGAAGGTCTCCCCCGGCCTCGGCCAGAATCCCGGGCGCCTTTTTGAACCGAACGGGGCCGGCCGGCCCGATGAGGTCAAATTCCTCTCCCCAGGGACTGGTGATCTTGGTCGGCTCGTTGAACTCTCCAGTTTGCGCCATGAGCGGCATATTCTAGTGCTATAGGGTAGAGCCCCGATGGATGACTCCCGAAAGCTCAAAATCGCTGTCGTTGCCCCCTGCTGGTTCGAGATTCCGCCGAAAGCCTACGGCGGGATTGAATGGATCTGCGGCTGGCTGGTTGAAGGTCTGATCGACCGGGGCCACGACGTCACTTTGATAGCCGCCGGGGAAAATAAGACCAGAGCACGCTTCGTCCAAAGCTACCCTGAGGCTCCCAGTGGCCAACTGGGTGAACCCTTGCCCGAGGTAACCCATGCGGCAGCCGTGTCGGAACTCACCGAGGGAATGGAATTCGACGTTTTTCATGATCACACCCTGGCCGGCCCTCTTCTTGCAGCCGGCCGGCAGGTGCCGACTATCGTCACGGCTCATGGCCCCGTAGCAGGCGAAATCGGCCGGTACTTTCGGCGGCTCTCCAAATTCGTTCAGTTTGTAGCCATCTCTGATTCTCAAAGGGAAGACGCCAAGGACCTTCGGTGGGCCGGCCGGGTATACAACGGAATTCCCGTTAATGAATACCCCTTTGAAACCGAGAAGGAGGATTATGCACTCTTCCTGGGCCGGATGAGCCCCGAAAAGGGTGCGGATCTCGCAATCGACGCTGCCCGCCAAGCCGGCCTGCCTATTGTACTGGCGGGCAAGCGGACCGAACCGCTGGAGCAGGCCTACTTCCAAAATGCGGTTGCTCCAAAGTTGGGAGAGGACACCCATTGGATCGGACAGGTTGGGCCCGTTAGGAAAAAGGAACTACTGGCCAAGGCTCGCTGCCTGATATTCCCCATCAGGTGGAAAGAGCCGTTTGGGATTGTCATGGTGGAAGCTTTGGCATGCGGCACACCGGTAGTTGCTCTGAGCGGCGGATCGGTGCCGGAAATAGTAAGCGATGGCGAGACCGGATTCATATTCGACGACCCCGCAGAGTTGGGCAAAGGCATGAAGCGGGCTGGGGAACTCGATCCTTCAGCCTGCCGGCGCAGAGCCCTGAAGCTGTTCGATATAGCCGAAATGGTCAAGGGATATGAAGATATTTATCGCAGCGCTATTTGAGCCGCCGGTAAGTCACGAAGTGGAATGACCACAACTGCCAGACTGGTTGGGCTCGACAAGGCTCACGTGTGGCATCCCTTCACTCAGATGAAGGGATGGATGGATTCCGACCCGTTGGTCATTGAGCGAGGCGAGGGGTGCGAGCTAATCGACACCGAGGGCCGCCGCTACCTCGACGGAGTTTCCTCGTTGTGGGTCAACGTGCACGGCCATGGTGTTCCAGAGATCGACCAGGCGATTCGCGATCAACTCGGCCTGATAGCCCACTCGACTCTGCTCGGGCTGAGCAACGTCCCTTCGATCGAACTTGCAGCGCTCCTTGTGGAATTGGCCAACCCGGCGCCTGCCCGCGACCCCCTCACGAAAGTATTTTTCTCGGAAGCCGGGGCTTGCGCGGTGGAAGTCGCCTTGAAAATGGCCTTTGGTTACTGGCAAAAAAATTCTGCCTCGAACGGAGCCAAACGCACCTTCATATCTTTGGATAACGGATACCACGGAGACACGCTCGGCGCGGTTTCGGTTGGCGGCATAGATCTTTTCCAAGCCGCCTATCAACCCCTTTTGTTCGAATCGCTGAAAACGCTCTCGCCTTACTGTTATCGCTGCCCGCTCGGCCAAACATTCCCGGATTGTCAGATCGCCTGCCTTCAGCCTTTAGAAGAGTTGCTAGAGGCCCGCCACCAGGAAGTCTGCGCGGTGATCGTTGAGCCGCTTGTCCAAGCCGCCGGCGGAATGATCACCGCCCCGCACGGATACTTGCAAAGGGTGCGGGCGCTGTGCGACCAATTCGATGTCCTTTTGATAGCCGACGAAGTTGCCACTGGAGTGGGCCGCACGGGTACATTCTTTGCGTGTGAGCAAGAGGGGGTGGTCCCGGATATTTTGGTTGCCGGCAAGGGCCTAACGGGGGGCTACCTGCCCCTGGCAGTCACCATGACTAACGACCGAGTGTTCGACGCGTTCTTGGGTGAGCACGAGGAGTTCAAGACCTTGTTTCACGGCCACACCTACACAGGCAATCCCCTGTCCTGCTCGGCTGCGATTGCCAACTTAAAGCTAATGCAAAAACGGGGAACTTTGAATCACGTCCGCAACCTCGAACCAGTATTCGAGGCCGCCCTGCTGCCGCTTAGGCGCCACCGCCGGGTTGGAGACATCAGACGGCGCGGACTCATGTGCGGAATCGAAGTTGTGCAGAACAAAGACTCAAGAACACCGTACGAGGCCGCAGCTATGATTGGCCAGCGCATCGCACGTCAAGCCAGAAGTGGCGGAGTAATCATCCGAACCCTGGGCGATGTCGTTGTGCTCATGCCGCCCCTTGCGATATCGGCTGCGGACCTTCAGCGCCTTGTTGCCGAGACGGCATCGGCCATCGATGTAATCACAAACGCCGAGGCGGCCGAGCAAAGCCGGGGTGCGAGCGTCGCACTTCCGATCAATTGACGCCGGCCCCACCGAGCGCCTCAGAATGGGCCGCAGCGCAGCTTAACGAGCTGGAAGCTAACGATCTACGGCGGCGGCCCTTAGTCGTAACAAGTCCGCCCGGACCGGAGACAGGGATAGACGGTCGCACGGTTCTTTCCCTTTGCTCCAATAACTACTTGGGTCTAGCCGGCCACTCGCGGGTCCAACAAGCGGCCGCTAATGCCGCCCTGGAATGGGGCGCCGGCGCCGGGGCGTCTCGACTGGTGTCGGGCAGTATGTCGATCCACCGCGAGCTTGAGTCAAAGCTGGCAGGGCTGAAGGGCTGCGAAGACGCAATGCTTTTTTCCTCGGGCTATCTGGCTAACATCGGCGCCATTTCCGCCCTGGTGGGGCCCGGTGACGCTGTATTTTCAGACCGGCTGAATCATGCGAGCATCGTCGACGGATGCCGTTTATCGAGGGCCGAGGTCCGAGTCTACGAGCACAACAACCTGGACCAATTAGCTGACCTGCTTGACTCCAGTGCAAGCGCTCGCCGGCTAATCGTCACCGATACAATCTTCTCAATGGACGGGGACCTGGCCCGATTGACCAAGCTCCGAGAGATCGCCAAGAGCAACGGCGCGATGCTCATGGTCGACGAGGCTCATGCCACGGGGCTGCTGGGCCCGGATGGCGGCGGCGCCCTGGAAGCAGCCGGGCTGTCCGGCAAGGCCGACTTGGTGATGGGAACTCTTTCGAAAGCCATAGGGGCAAGCGGCGGATTCATTGCCGGAACGCGCCACGTGGTAGAGCTGGTTCGCAACCGAGCCCGAACCTATATCTTCGACACGGCCCTCGCGCCATCTTCTGCGGGAGCGGCCATCGAAGCCCTTGAGATCATGAGGACGGAACCCCAAAGGCGATCAGCCGCGCTCGGACATGCAAAGCGACTTGCGGCCGGCCTGACTGCCCTCGGTTATAAAGTAGTCTCTCCGGCGGCCGCCATTATTCCGTTGCATGTTGGGGAGTCGAAAGCCGCAGTAGAGCTTTCAAATGAACTGCTGGATTTAGGGGTGATGGCGCCCGCCATACGCCCGCCCACCGTCGCTCCGGGAACGGCTCGTCTTAGGCTAACGGTCATGGCCACCCATACTCAAGAGCACATCGACCGCGCTCTTTCAGCCTTCGAAAGACTGAGTGGAGAAAATTCTGGAGCCCGCAAACGCTCAAGCGAATCAGTTCCCAATGGTGCCCGGGATGCCCGGAGATTGCGTGCGATCCGAGATGCCCGGAGTTCGCGCGTGGAAAGCTCAATTGACCCGAGAGTGGTTGCCGCTGGCGGCGTTTTTGTTACGGGGACGGATACCGGCGTCGGCAAGACCTTCGTTGCGGCGGAGCTGGCCAGGATGTGGGGAACTCAGGGCCTAAGGGTCGCCGCGCTCAAGCCAGTCCAAACAGGGACCGACACCGGCGACGACGATCTACGACTGATTGGTGAACGCGGTCGAATTTCTCCGGAGTTGTTGGCCTGCCCCTACTCTTTTCCCGACGCCCTGGCGCCACAGGTTGCAGCGGAGGGGATCGGCGCAAAGATCTGCTTGGAACCGATTCGGGAGTCCTTTAACGATCTTAGGTCTAAGGCCGACCTTGTAATAGTTGAAGGATCCGGAGGCCTCTTGGTTCCCTTAGCCGAAAATCTCACTATGGCCGATCTTGCCGGCCGCTTGAGGATTCCGATCATCGTAGTGGCCACGGCGGCGCTCGGCACTCTTAACCACACAGCCCTGACACTCGCGTCGGCCGCCCAGCACGGGCTAACCATTCTTGGGGTCGTTGTGAACAAGTTTCCGAGGCGTCCAGACATCGCTGAAAGGACGAATCCGGAGGCCATGGAGAAGTTGCTAAAGGCAACGGTCATAGGGATCCTGCCGGACGACAACAAAATAGACGAGGACCCTGCTCAATTTTTCGCGCCCCGCCTGGGCGGCCGGTTCGCCCGAGAAGACTTCGCCGCGAGCCGGGGGGTGCACTAAATGCTGGCGAACCTACTGGAGAGCAAACTGCTCCATACGGGCGAGCCAATCAGCTTTGACGAGGCAATGGGCATCATGGCGATGCCGCCATCGGAGCTTCCTGATTTACTGGCCCTGGCTCACCGCGTTCGATTAGCGTCTTGCGGGCCCGAAGTCGAAGTCGAATCGATTATCTCGGCCAAGACGGGCGGGTGCTCTGAGGACTGCGCGTTTTGCTCCCAATCCCGTCACTGGGATGGTCCGGTTCGGCCCCAGCCATTAATCGATATTTCACAAATGGTCGAGGCAGCCCGTCGAAGCGAAAAACTTGGGGCGACTGAGTTTTGCATCGTAATGGCCATCCGGGGACCGGACGAGCGAATCATGGAGCAAGTGGTGGAAGCTGTCGGCGCCTTGCACAGTCAAACAAGCATGCAGGTTGCATGTTCGCTGGGCCTGCTGACGAGGGAACAGGTACAGACTCTCTCCGACGCCGGGGTTCACCGCTACAACCACAACCTTGAAACGTCACGCTCGTTCTTCCCGGAAATATGCCAAACGCATACTTGGGAGGATCGCTATGAGACCTGCCGGCTCGTCAAGGAAGCTGGGATTGAATTGTGCTGTGGGGGGATTTTTGGGATGGGCGAAACTGCAGAGCAAAGGGTGGAATTCGCATTTGAGGTAGCCGAGCTGGAACCGCACGAGGTACCGGTCAACTTCTTGAACCCGCGGCCCGGGACCCCCCTTGAGGGGCGGCCGGTCGTCGAGGCTCTAGACGCCATCAAGACGATTGTGATGCTGCGCCTGACCATGCCGGCCACAACTCTCAGATATGCCGGCGGTCGCGAAATGACCCTTGGAGACCTCCAATCGTTGGGACTGCTGGCAGGAGTAAACGCGCTGATTATCGGCAACTACCTGACCACCCTCGGGCGCTCACCCGAGCAGGATCTAAAAATGCTGGCCGATTTAGGGATGCCCATTAAGGGGCGCAGCACAACCAAAAAGCA
The DNA here is from genome assembly GCA_051005875.1 of Actinomycetota bacterium. Taxonomy (GTDB): domain Bacteria; phylum Actinomycetota; class CADDZG01; order JAHWKV01; family JAHWKV01; genus JBPCIX01. The sequence continues at coordinate 14,036 of JBPCIX010000065.1, forward strand.
GGACAATCTCGGGGACCAACTAGATCCGCCCAGGATCTGTAAATCGTGTGGCCGGCGGCTAGACGTCCAGGTTCTGCCCGAAGCATACAAGGCAAGCTGCCCGGTATGCAGGACTGCCAGCGACTAACTGTTGAGCCGCTGGCAGTCCGAGCCCTAGCGGAACGCTAGATGAGTTCGGCGGGAGGCGCACCCAGGGCTTCTAGCGACAACAGGGCCTGAATGGATGACTTGTGAAAAGCCTTGGCAGTAACCCCGGCGCCCTTAGCTTGGGTCCGCATAGCCCCAACCAAACTGCAGATAGCCTGCTCGGCGATAGCCTTCCACTCGTCGCTGGTTCGATCGACTGACCAAAGCGCGGTCAGGACATCGATGTCGGATTCTTCCGCCGCAAGGCAAAGGGCGTGGACCGTCCGGGCCGCTTCGAATCCTGTGCTTTCTTCTAGCTTTGCCATATCATCGCCCCGCCAGGCCGCCGCTTAAACATCGCTTTGGCTAAAAAGGTGAGGCGCCTGGAAGCCGGCGGGGGAATTGCCCCTGATATTTTTTTTAAGGGAGATCAGGGAGGCCAACTTCCAGGCGCTTTCATATTATACAAAAAAACGCTATATGTTCAAGACATATACCGTCAAGTCCGGAATTAATTGAGAATTCGCTAATTTTCAGCCCCGGATAGTCTTAAACCGTGATTCGAGAATCGTTGATTCGATCCCGTCCTCTCGCCGGTATATGCGCTATGACACTAGCGTTGGGGGTTTTTGGGTGGACATTCGCAGCCCAAGCTGCAAACGATTCTCTGTTCTCCCAGCAATGGGGTCTCGCAAAGATTCAGGCTGAACAGGCCTGGTCCGTCAGCCGGGGAACCGGCGTCAAAGTCGCCGTCATAGACACGGGCGTGGACTTTGGTCAACCAGACTTGGCCGGCAAAGCAGAGGGCTCGTTCAATTGCATCAAGGACTCTGAGCGCGTCGACGACCCCTGCGATCCGGCGCCCGATGGCGACGATAACGGCCACGGGACCGAGATAGCAGGGATTATCGCAGCGTCGGAAGGCAACTCGGTCGGCATTTCCGGCGTGGCCCCCGGTGCCAGAATCATGTCCTTGAAAGCGCTTGGCGAAGATGGATCGGGCGATCTTTCGAGCGTACTGCGCAGTATAAACTTCGCCGCCGACAACGGCGCCAGAGTCATTAATCTATCGCTGGGCCCTGAGGTGAACCTCATCAACGACCTGCTGGGCCTTCTGTTGGGCGGTGGAAATCCTAAACAGGAGTTTCAGCAGGCTTTTGATCATGCCGCGAGCCAGGGCGCTCTGGTGGTGGCGGCAGCGGGCAACAGCGGGACTTCCTCTTTTTTTGCGGGCCTGCAAAATGTCTTTGTAGTCGGATCAACCGGACCCGGTGACGAGGTCGCCTTTTATTCGTCTTCCGGCGCCGAAATCTTCGCTCCCGGAGGCAACTCTAGTGGCGCCTGCACTCCCGCCAATTGTATTTTGACTACGTCTCCCCGGGGCTACACTGCCGTGCAAGGAACATCATTTGCAGCGCCCCACGCGGCCGGGGTTGCCGCTCTTTTGGCGGCGAAGGGCATATCCGGCTCCGAAGCTAGGTCGAAGATTATCCAAACCGCCGATCCAATTCCCGGGGGCCGCCGTGTGAACGCTGCCATGGCAGTCGGCGGCCAATCCGCCGAGCAACGGCCGGGCGCCTTGCCGGCCCCCAGCGCACCCGCTCGCCGGGCAGCAACCCCTGGGCAGTCGAAGCCCACCGTGGCCCCGGCCGCCTCGCCGCCGCCGCCGGCTGCCGATCCATCGCCAGGCCCCCTGCCGGTTTTGCAATTGAAAGGCTCGGGGCCCGCTGTGCATCCCAACGACAGTCAGCTGACAACCGCACAGGGTCAAAGGAAACCAGTGCCCAAGGCCTGGGTGGTTGTCTCGGTGGCCCTTGCTGCCACAATTGCGATTGGTCACTCTTTGTATTTCATTTTGCGACGCCACCGAATATGATCTTGGCGAATATGATCCTGGCGAATATGATCCTGGCACGAGCTAATTTCTATGATGGGAGCAAATCTTGACAGTACTTAAAGGCAGGGTAGTTCAGGGAGGCTCGCCAGTCGAGGGTGCCTACGTGCGTTTGATTGGCCCGGCGGGCGAATTCGTCAACGAGCAACGAACCCTTGAAGAAGGAACCTTCATTTTCCACTTGGCGCCGGGAGCGTGGACTCTCGACTGGACCGCACCCGGACGGGCTGGAGCACAGCAAACAGTAGAACTGACGGCCGGGCAGATCGCAGACTTGGACCTCGAAATCTCCTAGAAATTAGGAGGGGCGAGCGCTTAGCGGGGTTCTTAGGAGCCCGCCGAAACGAGGCCTAAGCCGAACATTTGATCTGCGTAGTCAAGGTTGCGCGCGCCCTTCACGAATTCCCCCAGGCCGAATTCCTCGAGTTGACGGCGAACCTCGAGGCTTGGTCCAATAATGTCGAGAGCGCTTTTCGGGCCCGGGAGCATCGCCTCGATTCTGACCATTGCGTCGCACGCTTCGGTTGAGACCCTGGCAACCCTCTCGAGATTCAGGCTTATCTCGTTGCAGCCCGTAACCACCAATCCAAGTGCCCGGGTCTTTAGATCGGCCGCCCCCTGCTCGTCCAGTTCACCTTCGAGATCCAAAAAAGCAAGTTCACCAGATCGAGTGCACTCGATACTTATTGCCATAAAGTGACTTGGCTGCTGGTTACGGGGCGGATTTTACGGCGGTGGAGGCTGTGTTTGGGGAGGATGGGGAGGTCGTGCCCTGGCTGCCTAGGGCATCTGAGCCTGCGCTGGCCGTGGTGCTCACGGCATCGGCACTGGAACTGTCAGCGCCGTCAGCAGATGTGGAGTCAGACCCGTCGCTTTCCTTGCCGGAGGCGCCGCTGGTCCCGCTGCTGCCGCTCTTACTAGCTATCCCCGTGCCTGCTGCGGCACCATTTGTGTTGGGCCCGGTTTGGGCTGCGGTGGAGCCGTTCTGCCCGCTCACTGCGGCCTGGCTCTCACGAGAAATCTTGCCGCCCGGCACTGCGCCGACGCTTTGGCCACTGCCGACGCCGTCTGAGCTGAACTTGTCGTCGTTAATAGAATCGGGTAGCTCGCCGATGACAGTTTCGCCGGTAGCGCTTTGCTGGGCAGCCCCGAAAATAGAGACCGTGATGTCGCCAACAAGACTGTCTACGGCATCTTGGTTGCTGGCTGCAAATGCCATCGGAGGGACGACAAGGATGGCAGCCGCCATTCCGAATGCAAGCCTGCGCTGAATGCCGGGCCGAAGCCGCTGCATGAGAGGCATAGGCTCGCGCTCAATGTGGGCTGCCATGCGGGTACGAACCATATTCCAGCCTCTATTGGGGTTGGGGGCAGGTTCTGAGCTAAGAGAGCCCATTTCAGAGAACAAACTGGTCAGGCGTCCGACCTCTTCCGCGGGATAGCGGGCTGAGAGGACCGACACAGATAGGTCGCCTGCTTCCCATGCCTGGAGATCCCGAATGAATTTGCGATTCATCGAGTCCCCATGATTCTCTTGAGACCTTCGAGGGCACGCCATTGTTGGGCGTTTACCGCGCCGGGCGACTTGCCAAGGGCTTTGCCAACTTCTTCGTTGTTCAACCCGATTAGAAATTTCAATTCGATGACCTGCCGTTGCTTTTGAGGAAGAGCGGAGATGGCGTCGGCGAGCTCAATATGGTCGACTGTTCCGAGAGCCAGCTCGATTGCGTGATCGGGAAATTCGCCCCTCGGCTCAACCCTGCGCTCGGCGTTACCTGCGTCGACGACAACGTGCCGTGCGATGCCATAAAGCCAAGAGACGAAAGGCGCTCCAGTTTCCCTATAGCGCGGAAGGCCTTGCCATGCTCGAACAAATGTTTCGGAGACTGCATCCTCGGCTGCTTGCTGGCCCAGCCGGTAACGGGCATATCTGAAGAGGGCCTGGTGGTGAAGGCGATAGATTTCGCCAAACGCCTCGGAGCCACCCCGCTTGGCCTGTTCGACCAAGTTGGCGATTGCCTCTTTAGTTGGTTGCCCGTTGACTTGTGCATGGTCCGTTTCATCTCCTTCATTCTTTACATCGGCAGAAGGATGGGAAATATACGGGTCCGGGGCCCCTTTTGTGGGATGAGTTGTGGGATGAGCCGTTTTGCGACGGGGAGGGTTGATGACAGTCGAGGAACGAATCCCCTCGCCAAGCGAAGCTGATGCCGCCCACGACCCGCGCGCGTCTGACAGGTTGCTCATCTCATGCACCATAACAGTAAAGGCTAGTTGAAGGTGGAAAATTCACCCTTAGTTTTACTGAGGCCTTACCGATCAAATTTGCGACTAGGCCCTCCCGATTGGACATAAATGGGCATGAATCCGGACTAAACTGCCCCTACAGGCGCTGCAAGGAGCGCTGCAAGTTTTTCTATTCCTGAGAATCTTAAGGGCATCTGCGGTGGTTTGCCACTACTTTGTGCCCGCAGCCTGTCAAAATTTCTTTCCCGGGGTCCAATCCAGGCACAAATGGCGGAAACAGTGAAAACCGGCGCGCCGGTTAATCCGGTTAAGATGGTTCAAGGCCCCCGTCGTCTAGTGGCCTAGGACGCCGCCCTCTCACGGCGGAGATCAGGGGTTCGAACCCCCTCGGGGGTACCATTAAATTTTTCACGTTTGCGGGTGCAGGTGCTTCACGTTTGAAGCGGCGCTTCCGCAGAGGGCGTGTTCGTCACGTCGAGCCGCGTCGAGTTGGTCTGGTAGGAGCAACAGGCCGTAGTATCGACGCAATGACTTCGCCTATCGACATCCGGGGTGCACTCGACGCTGCACGGTCGGCAGACCCGGCCGCCGTCGTCGATATCATCGATATGGCCGCCCGGGCGATAGGGGCATCGGACGTCTCCGCTTACCTCGTGGATTTCGAGCAGAGGTTCCTCGAGCCTTTACCGGACCGATCGAAGCACGCGGACCTGGCCGAGACCGAGGAGGTTGTTTCCAGCATGGCCGGAAGAGCCTTCTTGACTAGGGCCCCGGTGAAAGCTGAGAGGCATTATAGAACCCGGGTCTGGGTCCCCATCATCGAGGGTTCAGATCGAACCGGCGTGCTTGCGATGACATTTGGTTCGGCGGATGACGACGTTCTGGCTGCTTGCCTGGATCTTGGGATGCTTGCCGGTTACCTCATCGCCGCGCATACCCGCTGCACGGATGTCTATCAGCTCCACAGACGGCGCAAGTCGATGACGCTTGCGGCAAGCATGCAATGGGACCTGCTGCCTCCGGTCGTCCTTTCTACGCCGCAGTGCACGATAGCGGCTCGGCTCGAGCCTGCCTACGAGGTTGGGGGGGACTGCTTCGATTACTCCCTCAATACCCCGGTCCTGGATGTAGCTCTTATCGACTCGATGGGCCACGGTGTGTTATCGGCCATGATCGCCTCCCTGGCCATCGGCTGTTACCGGCACGACCGACGGGAGGGGAGGAGCCTCGAAGACATGCATCGCTCGATAGACGACGTTCTCAGCCGACAGCTCCACGGAGATGCATTCGCCACCGGCCAGCTTGCTCAACTCGATTTGACGACAGGCCGGCTCAGCTGGATAAATGCGGGCCACCCTCGGCCCTTGCTTGTGCGCATGGGCCGCGTGATCAAAGAATTAGAAGGCCCGCCGGCGCTGCCGTGGGGACTACAGAGCGAGCCGGCCGTGACTTATCAGGAATCTCTTGAGCCCCTAGACGCGATCTTGTTCTACACCGATGGAGTAACGGACGCGGCCAACCCGGACGGAGAAGAATTCGGTATCGACCGCCTGATCGACCTAACCGGGCAGTGCGCTTCCGACCAACTTCCCCCGGAAGAGATCCTCAGGAAGATCGTGGAAGGAGTGATGCAACATCAGGGCCGAAAGGCTCGGGACGACGCCACGGTGATGATGGTCCAATGGCACGATGGGCCGTGAGCGGAGATCGGCGACGGCCTGACGAGCAGTGAGGCACTACAATTCGGCTATGACCATGTACATGGACCGCCACGATTTCCTGGACAAAATAACCGCCGAGGATGCGGCCGCCGCCCATTTAAAAGATCTGGAGCTGCAGGACAAATACGGGGTGCGGTACATCAATTACTGGCTGGACTACAAGTCCAACCGGGCTTTTTGCCTAATCGATGCGCCCAGCCAGGAAGCCGCTGAAGCAGTCCACCGGGAGTCGCACGGAATGGTCGCAAACCGGATCATGGAAGTACAACAGGATCAGTTAAATAACTTTTTCGGTCTGATCCCGGAGGCAGAACCGGGCGAGCCCGTTTACAACAACGCTATAAGGACCATCCTGTTCACCGACATTGAGGGCTCCATGTCGCTCACCAGGCAACTGGGGGACGAAGGCGCGATGAAGCTTTTACGACTGCACGACGAAGTCATTCAGAATGCCATCCAGGGCACGGAAGGGCGGCAGATAAAGCACACGGGCGACGGCATAATGGCGTGCTTTTATTCCGTTGCCCGGGCTGCCGAATGCGCCATTGCGATCCAGCGAGGCTTAGCCGAACGTGTCGCCGACTTCCCGGTGCCTGTGAGAGTGCGGATCGGGCTAACCGCAGGGGAACCTGTAGCCGAAAACGACGACCTGTTCGGAGCGGCTGTTCAGGTCGCCGCGCGAATTTGCGCGGCATGTGCACCAGGCGCCATTTGGGCTTCCGGTGTGGTCAAGGATCTGTCCCTGGGCAAAGGCCTTAACTGGAAGTCCCATGGTGAGCAGCCCTTGCCCGGCCTGGATGAGCCCCTGCTTCTATACGAGTTGCTCTGGCAACCAACCGGCTAATTTAGCTTCGCAAAAAAGCTCGACGAACCAGCGAAGCAAGGCCGGTGGGCTGACACCGGTGACTAGATTCCCGCCTCGCGATATCCTTTAGTGAGTATGAGAGTTGTGCCAGGAGGCCAGTTGAGCGAAGACTTTTCTGCAGACCCGACGAAAAGCGGGCGAAAGGTCAATCGCAAGTTCATTGAGTCTGCGCTCCAGAGCCAGGCGGTCCTAAGAGAACTGGTTCGACGACGAAAGCGGCAGCGCCTCAGCCAGACTCAGGTGGCTTCGAGGATGGGTACTTCGCAATCGGCTATCGCCAGGATCGAAACTGCCGGTATGGACATCCGCATGTCCACCCTCGAACGATACGCAGCCGCAATTGGCCACAAGATTAATTTCAAGCTCTCGCGATTAAATGCGGCTCATACCCAAGATTCCGATGACGCTGCCGGGGAAGGACTTGAACCTTCAACTTCCTGATCCAGAATCAGACGATCTGCCAATTGATCTACCCGGCAATTATTTGGCCCTTCTGCATTGAAAGTATAAACGGGCCGGTTGCGTCGCAAGGGTCGGCCAAGTGAGCGCCGATCAACGACCCGAGCGGCCCCGAAGCTTTGCCTTTCACTGGATCGTGAATATCCTTCTGGCGACCCTGGCTTTGTTTGCCGGGGCCCTATTCGGCGAAAGGATTCCGAAGGACAAACTGGGCTTGGCATTTATGGGCGTAGCTGCTGTTGCTCTTGCTCTGGTTCCCTTGACCCGACGCTGGGAGAATGCGGGGATCGAAAAGCGGCGGGCGGGTCCCGGACCAGAGAAGAAAACACCCGGGGACCACTAGTGGCGCGTCTAGGCGCCCAATTTTGCGACCGATTGCCGTAGCCGGCTCAAGCACTCTTGCTTGCCGACCAATGCCATTACGTCGAAAATCGGCGCCGACACGGTTGATCCGGTAACCGACACATAGAAGGGAGCAAAGGCCGTTTTTGGCTTTAATTCCATCTGCATCTGAACTTGCCGAAGCGCTTCTTCGATATTGTCTCTCGACCAGTCGGCAAGCTCGGCGAGCAACTGGATTGAGCGCTGCATTTGCTCCTGAACATGGGGATGCCGCATTACCTTTTCGAAAGCTGCCTGATCGAGCTCGGCGTCACCCAATACGGGCCTCGCGTAGTGCGCAGCTTCCTCAAGACGCCTTATGCGGGTCTTGATCAGGGGCGCCAATGACTCCACCAGGAAGCCCTGCTCCTGCGCAGGCGGATCGGCGACCAGGCCCGCGCCCGCCAGCCATGGCATGAGGGATTCCGCGAACTGCAAATCCCTCTGAGCCCTTATGTACTCGCCGTTCATCCAGTCCAATTTGGCGAGATCGAAATTCGCCGGCGAAGCATTCACCTTTTCTAATTCGAATCCGGCCACCATCTCGTCGCGGCTTAAGATCGTTTCGTCGCCGAAGCCGGTCCCCAGCAAGACCAGCGAGTTGATCAACGCCTCCGGCAAGAATCCGTGTTCGCGATACCACTCAATCGAGCCGCCCCCAAGCCTTTTCGAGAGCTTCTTTCCGCCGGGTCCCATCACCAGGGGAATATGCGCATAGACCGGTTGCTGATACCCGAGTGCATTCATCACCAGTATTTGGCGAGGTGTCGAAGATTGAATATCCATCCCTCTGATCACATGGGTAATTTCCATCAGCGCGTCATCCATCGCCACGCCGAAGTTGTAGATGGGGAAGCCGTCTTGCCGAAAGATGGCGAAGTCGTCGATCTCGGAGTGACGCCAGGTAACCGGGCCGGTGACCACATCGTCGAACGTCGTCTCGCCTTCTTCAGGCACGTGGAAGCGCATGACCCATCGGCGGCCCTCAGACTCGAAACCTGCTTTTTGAGCTTCGGTCAGCCGGTAGCAGCGACCGTCATAACCCGGCCGCCTGCGTTCTGCCTGAGCCTCGCGCCTTCTCTCGTCGAGCTCTTCGGGCGTGCAGAAGCAGCGATACGCCAGCCCCTCTTCTTCGAGGCTAAATGCCGCCTGCCTGTAGGTCGCCAGACGCTCAGATTGGCGGTACGGCCCAACCGGGCCGCCCACGCCCGGCCCTTCGTCACACCCAAGACCCAACCACCGCAGCTCCTCGGTAACGGAATCAACAAATTCTTGTTTTGCTCTGGCCTGGTCGGTATCTTCGATCCTTAGGACAAAGGTCCCATTGTGACGGCGAGCAAAAAGCCAGTTATAGAGGGCTGTGCGGGCGTTGCCGATGTGTAGTGTTCCGGTAGGCGCGGGCGCAATCCGGACCCGCACATTCATTCGGCCCCCTCGGCGGGTGAAGGGCCGATTCCTACCGGCGCCGGGGGTCGGCCCTCTTCGTCGGGCGCCGCCGGGGCGAGGCCTTGCACTCCAACTTCGAGTGAGCCGATGCCCTCAATTTCGACTGCCACCCTGTCCCCGTCCTTCAACGGCCCGGCGCCCTTTGGGGTCCCGGTCATGATCACATCGCCCGGGAGCAGAGTGATAGACGTCGTAATGAATTCAATTAGCTCGCCAACGTTGAATATCAGCGACGAGGTTCTGGCCTCCTGCTTCACCTCACCGTTTACCTTAGTAATGAGGGCAAGGTCATCGGGAACAATGTCGGTTTCTATCCAGGGTCCCAGTGGCCCTGCGGTGTCAAAACCCTTGGCCCTGCCCCACTGGGAGTCTTTTTCTTGCTGGTCCCGGGCGGTGGCGTCTATGGCGCACGTATAACCGAGCACGACCTCCTGCCAACGATCCCTGCTTACGCCTTTTGCAACGGCTCCTATAACCACAGCCAACTCACCTTCATAATCCAAGCGCTCGCACCCGCGAGGCCAAACGATCTTGCTTGCCGGGCCGACAACCGATGTGGAGGGCTTGAAAAAAAACATTGGTTCCTCGGGAATGGGCATGCCCATCTCGTCGGCATGATCTCGGTAGTTGAGCCCCACACCTATGACCTTCGAGGGCAGACATGGGGCCAACAAGCGGGTTCCTGAAAGCGGATGAGAGATGCCTGTCGTCTCGTGCGGCAGAAACGGCGTGCTTGAAATCTCTTCGATCAAGTCCCCGTCGGCCACTCCATAGGCAATGCGCGACCCATCTAAAAACCGGACAAACTTCACGGTAGCGCCCTCTTGATCTTTAGGTCAGGTATTCATTCCAGTCCGAGTACCGTTCAACCTGGCCTCGAACTGCTGCGAAAAAGACCTCCTGGATCTTCTTGGTAACAGGGCCGACTTCACCAAGTTCACGGTCATCGACCGAGCGAATTGGGACGACTTCAGCCGCGGTCCCGGTCATAAAGGCCTCGTCCGCGGTGTAGAGATCGGTCCGCTGGACATCGACTTCCTGGACCTCGATACCGAGGTCCTTCGCGATTGTGATGATGGTATCGCGGGTTATTCCGGCAAGGGGTCGCGCAGATAAGGGCGGCGTGCGCAGCACTCCCCCGCTGACGAGAAAAACGTTCTCGCCGGTGGCGTCTGCTACAAAGCCCTGAGCATTCAACATAATTGCCTCGTCGTAGCCGCCCCTGGCCGCTTCGAGTTTGGCAAGCCCCGAATTCAAGTACTGACCGGTGGCCTTTGCTGCGGGAGGTAACGCGTTGTGGTCGAATCGGCGCCAAGAAGAAATCCGCGTCTTGACTCCCTTCGTCAGGCTTTCTTCGCCGAGGTATGCCCCCCAGCCCCAAACTGCGATCGAGACCTTGACTGGAACGTCCATGTAGTTCAGTCCCATCTCGCCGTAACCGTGATAAATGAGGGGCCGTATGTATCCGGCCGCCAGCTCGTTCGCTTTCAGCGTCTGCTTAGTTGCCTCGATCAACTGGTTGACACCGAAAGGCACGTCAATCATGTAAATCTTGGCCGACCGGTGCAGTCGCTCGATGTGGTCGGTCAGCCGGAAAACGGCCGGGCCCTTCTTGGTCTCATAGGCCCGGATCCCTTCGAACACACCCGACCCGTAGTGTAAAGAGTGGGTGAGCACATGAACCTGAGCATGCTCCCACGCAACAAGCTCGCCATCCATCCAAATGAACTTGGTTGGCGTGACCGGCATGATGCTCCTCCTTCTTATTGCAAATGTGCGCCAATCCCCATTAAGGGAAAAACTCTTGAGGCGTCATTGTATCTAAACGCTGGAGTGTCGCCGGACCGCGACCTGCCTACCTGATAAGGCGGGAGCGCAGGAGTAAACCGATGTGAGCCGCGCCGAGGGCTACTAACAGAAGGGTGGCCGTCAACTTAGCCGGCGAGAGCGGGGCGGAGTTCTTAACGGGCAGCTGAAGGTCGGCTGCCAGTGGAATTGTAGGCGGTTCCTTGTCATTGTTGGGATCTTTGTTGGGGTCTTTGTTGGGCAAAGCGATAACGGGAGTCGGAGGCGGTGCCGGCGCGGATGGCGCTGGGAGGCTTGCAGCCCCCTGTGGGGCCGCTACGGGCCCTGGCTGGCGGAGAGCTTTGCCCGCTGGCGGCGGCGCGGGGGCCGGCGCCGCGGGCTGCTGAGCCGGGCCAGAAGCCGCCAACGAAACCCCAAGGGCTGAGGCGACATTCAAGAATCTGTAGCTGCTTGATTCTCCCCTGCATGAGATAGCCGGGCCACGGGCGCTTGAAATAATTCGGCTTGCTGCAGACGGAGCGCTCGATCCTTGCGACATCAACAGTGCCATTGCTCCCGAAACAAAGGGGGCCGCCAAAGAAGTGCCGGAGGAACTCGCGTACCCACCGCCGAGATAGGTCGACAAAATGTCCGTCCCCGAAGAGCGGCCACCGGCCCCGCCGGGGGCCAAAATGTCGACGCCGCTGCCATAGTTGGTGAAGCTTGAGCAAGCATCTTCTCGGGTACTGGCCCCGACGACAATAATGCCGCTGCCCGAAGGAGCGTCGTACTGATTGTCCGCACCATCGTTGCCCGCCGCAACGACTACGGCTGCCCCACGGCTGGTTGCGTAATTTATCGCAGCTCGAACGTCTTCAACAAGCAACAAACTGCTCCCCGGGCCAACAAAACTGAGATTCAGGACGAGGCGGCCAGGCACGTTATCGACCGCCCAAGCAATCGCCGCAGCCACCTTGTCGGATCCGGCGTTGCCGGCGCCATCGAAGACTCTCACCGGAACGATTCGGGCGTTTGGCGCGACTCCTGCTATACCGACGCCATTGCCCGTTGAGGCGGCCGCTATGCCGGCCGTCAGAGTGCCATGACCGTTATCGTCATCGGGGGAGTTGTCGCCGTCGACGAAATCCTTGCCCCCAGAAATCTTGCCCCGAAGATCCGGGTGCGAGAGGTCTGCCCCGCTGTCGATAAGTGCGATCGATACGCCGTCGCCTCTCGAGGCGCTCCAGGCAGCTTCTGCCTCAATTTTGTGAAGTCCCCACTGATCGCCAAATCGAGGGTCATTACTCGCTACTGCCGAAAGGGGGCCGGCCAGCATAAACAGAGCAATCGCCAAAACTACAGCAGCCGAAGTTCGAATGACGCGCATGAACAGTTCCCTCTCCTCTACCCTAGTGTAGTGTCCCGTACTAGATCCCTACCTAAGCATACGCATGACCTGCCCAATTCCCACCCCCCTACACCAGGATATTTGCGATATTTGCGATATTTGCGATATTTGCGATATTTGCGATATTTGCGATATTTGCGATATTTGCCGATTTTTCGCTCACACTTGATCGCCGACGGGCTCGTAATGGCTTCGGAGGCGCTGTTCGCCGTCGAATTCGAGGGTGGTAACTGAGGCCTGGGCGCACGGGAGTTTCGCCCGCCAGGGGGGCCTTGGATCTCCTTCAAACCACAGCCGGGCCACCAAAACTGGCGTCATATGCGTGACGACCACAACCTCGCCGCCTTGATTAGCGCGGCGGACCAAATCGATAGCTGCGATCATTCTCGAGCGGATCTGGTTGTAAGGCTCCCCCCAGGAGGGTTTCAAGGGATTCACAAAGTGCCGGAGATTCAGGGGGTTGCGAAACAGGCGGTAGTCGCCAGGGGTTCCCTCCAACTTGGTCGAGCACTCAATCACCGCCGGCAGCTCTGTTACGGCGAGTCCTTTTGATTTGCCGATGGCTTCCGCTGTTTGAAGCGCCCGCTGCATTGGGCTGGAATAAATCGCAGCTATTTCGCGGTCGGCAAAATAATCTCCAAGGGCCATCGCTTGACGCTCACCCCGCTCGGATAGAACGAAGCCCTCCAGGCGGCCGTACCAAATGTTTCGCGGGTTTTCTACCTCGCCGTGCCTTACGAGATGAATTAGCTTCGTCATGAGCTCAAGCTTAGCGGTCCCGCCAATCCCGGCATACAGTTGTTTCTCATGAACTGGAACCAGAAGACGTGCCTTATAACAGGCGCCTCCAGCGGCTTTGGCCTGAGGACGGCCCGGTTGGTAGCAAGCAAAGGCGCTACCGTCGTTGCGGTCGCAAGGAGCGAAAGCAAGCTCCGGTCCTTGATCGAAGAACTTGGAGGACCCCCCCACTCCTACATCGTTTGCGATGTTTCTCGTCTTGAAGATGTCCGGGCCATGGCCCGCCGGGCGGGAGAGCAAGTCAAGTACCTGGACCTTTTGATAAACAATGCCGGGATTGCCACCAGCGGCCCGATGACCGAAGCCACCTCGGAAGAAATGGCGGCAGTCATTCGTACCAATCTGCTCGGCCCAATCTGGTGTCTGCGAGAATTACTCCCCCTCCTCGAAAAAGCGCCCCGAACAAATCGCACGCCGGCTGTTGTAAATGTGGCTTCAATCGCCGGGCGCATAGCCGCCCCCGGAATGCCCGATTACACGGCCTCGAAGTTCGGGCTGGTTGGGTTCACCGAAGCGAGCTGGGCCGAGCTAAAAGCCAAGGGAGTGCGCATCATGATGGTCAACCCCGGTCCTGCTCAAACGCCAGGGTTCCCCATGCGAGACGTATTGGCCAACGGGTTAGCAAGCTGGACCGTAATGGACGACCGCCGGGTTTCGGCGGCGATTGTTCGCGGAATCGAGGCCGGTTCGTTCGAAGTGAGGGTGCAATGGTGGATGCACCTTCTGTATCACGTCGCCATTGCGCTGGGCCCGATTCGAAAGCATTTGGCCGACAGAAGCCGCCGCCTCGCGGGCAGGCCATAGGTCACCAAGACGGTCACCAAGACGGTCACCAAGACGCAGGGCCCTTTACAAACATTGCGTTCTGGTCGGCGGCCGCGTAACGGCGGAAGATATACCCCGCGTAATCGTTGGGCTTAGTTTCCGGCGGGATGGGGTTCACATTTACGCTGAAGGACCATTTTGACTCACTGCCGGTGCCGATGCGCAAGATTCCGTAGCCAAAGGGCCAATGTCGATTTGAGGGGACCTCTATGACGGGTGCTCCCTCCAAATAGTTGAGAGCGGACCGGTGAGTATGCCCGCAGAAAACAGCCGCGGCATCGGTTTTTCTAATCAGATTTGCCAGAGCCCCGGTCGCTTTTTTGGTCAGCCCAAACACCAACGGCGGAAATCCCAGATAGGGGTATGGAGGGTGGTGCAGAAAAATGAACGTGGGGACAGCCACCGGGCCCAAAACACCCATCCACTGCTCGACTTCTTCAGAGAAACTTCCCCATGGCACAGCCTCAGGGGGGGAATCCGTGAAATCGCCCCCCAGGATATCGAAGGGGGGGAAGGGAGAAATCTCAGCAACGGCCGAGTTCAAGACAATTAATCGGGCGCCATCGGCCTCATACTCCCCAAAAGCTTTCCCGCCGAGTGCCGATTCAAAGCGCGTCAAACCGGCCGAGCCACCAGGATCGGTCGGCGCGACGTCATGATTGCCCAATGTGGCGACGACCGGGGCTTTGGAATTGGCGATCAGGCGCTTGGCTGCTTCATACGAGTCAAGCTCGCCGTCGCGGGTTAAGTCGCCGGGCACCACCGTGAGCTGGACGCCGGCAGAATTCAATTCATCAATAGCCCGGATAAAGTTGAAGTTGTTGTCCGGATTTATATGCGGATTTATATGCGGGCTTATATGCGGATCGGCCACAATTCCGATTAGGCGATCTGATTCCATGAATTCAAGAGGGATTAAATTTGACGGGGGGATATCCGGAATGTCCGGCAATCCTTGAGCTGCCAAAGCATCGTTAACGCTCTGGCCGTCTGGCTCTGAGAGTGCAAGCATCCGGTCGTGGTCGCCGGCGGGCAGGTAGCTGCGAATGTGTGCTTCTACGTACATGCCGATTCTTTGCAAAAACATCATGCCCAGCGCCCCCGTCTCTTCGTCTGAGCCCGCCACCCGAGCCATCCACCCCGCATGCTCCCCCGCCATCGCAGGCTGAATCTTCACCCCCTCGGCCAGGCACCCCCGCGCTAGGATTCTGGCACGCTCGGCTGCGCGGACCCCTGCCTCGGCGTGGCCCCTATCGGTGAGCGCGACCGATCGGGCGGTCTCGATGATCCAGCACGACAGCATGAGGTCGGGAACTTCCACCTGGCTCATAACCAGACGATATAAGGTTTGTGAGGACGACGGGATTTGGATTTGAGTAAGATGGCGGCGTCGCCATGCCTGCCCCTGAGCCCGTCCCCAATCTAAAACCGGGGGTCCGTTCGCGAGCCGGATGGGACACCTACTTTTTGGACCTGGCTCGCCAGGCCGCCTCCCGATCCAGCTGCACCCAATACCGCCACGGCGCAGTAATCGTATCGAACCGACATATCCGTTCGACCGGCTACAACGGAACACCGTCCGGCTACCCCAATTGCGAGGACGGGGCGTGCCCACGAGGCCAATCAGCGGACTCCGGCAAACCCTGCTGGGGTTTGCACGCCGAGGCCAACGCCATTCTGTTTGCGAACCCGCGGGATCGCGAAGGGGCCACTCTTTACATCACTGCGCCCCCGTGCCTGGAATGCGCCAAGCTGATCGCTAATTCCGGCTTGAGAGAAGTAGTGGCGCCGGCCGGACCTGGGGAAGGCATGGAGAGGGTGAAGAGGTTCCTGTTGGACTGCAAAGTAAGAGTCCGGTTTCTCGAGCAATAGCGCAAGTTAGTTCATTTGTCGGACATGCCGGTTAAGATAGAACGCATGTTCGCTTCGCCCGTGTCACCGAACCCAGCAGCACCCGCGGTCCAGGCCGTCGAAATTCGGCGGTCGGCCCGTCGGAAGCGCACCATCAGCGCCCGTCTTGAGAACGGGACAATGATTCTCTATCTGCCCGCCGCCACTTCGGCTGCCGAAGAGGCCGAGTGGGTCGAGAAGATGAGGGGTCGCATCGAGGCTCAATTGCGTCGAGACCGGATAAATTCCTCGGGCGACCTGGAGCGCAGGGCCCATGAGCTGAATAATCGTTACTTCGAGGGGCGGCTGACCTTTAAGTCAATCAGCTACGTGACCAACCAGGCCCGCCGATTCGGATCGTGCTCTGTACAAGAAGCGACCATTCGCATATCCCACACCCTGGCAAACATGCCCGGTTGGGTTAGGGATTACGTAATCGTTCATGAGCTCGCCCACTTGATCGAGCCCAACCACTCGTCACGATTTTGGCAGCTGGTTGAGCGGTATCCGCTCAGTGAGCGAGCTCGAGGGTTCTTAATCGCCAAGGGCATGGAAAGCTCCGCTCGGTCATCTTCCACAGGCAACGCTCATAGCGAGCCCGAAGGCGGAAATACATGCTTGTAATTCAACCTTTTCTCTAGACCAGAAACTTTATCGGCGGTAAGATGATGGGTAGTTCTATGTCTGGAAGGAGGGCTTATGAAGCAGTTGCGAATCCGCGAACCTTGGGCCGACTTGGCATATGGATCGGGCGACACGGTCCTTGAAGACCTGGTCACCCGTATTCAAATGCTCGAAGCCAGAGTTCGCGAACTCGAAGAAGCACCAGAAGTGCAGACCGTACCGGCAAGTCCGGGCCCCATTCATGAATCGATCACAATCGGGGGCCGAAGCGCAATGGCAGTAGGGGCTTAAGCAGCGTAATCCACCCGACCGACTACGCTATTCGGATGGTGAGCAACCCGCAAGACATCGTCGTCAGCCCCGAGACTCTGACCAAAATGCAAGCCGAGTTGGAGGAGTTGACCACAGTCGGCCGCGACGAGATGAGCGTTCGGCTGCTCAGGGCCCGCGAAATGGGGGACCTCAAAGAAAACGCCGAGTACCATTCTGCAAAAGATGCCCAGGGATTGATGGAAGCCCGCATCCGCCAACTTCAAAACGTGATTAAAAACGCCGTCGTCAGGAAAGCGCCGGCGTCGGCCGAGATCATCGGGCCGGGAGTTGTTGTTACCCTGAAGGACGGCGACGAGACCTCCGAATACCTCGTCGCCGACTCAGTTGAAGAAAAGACCGCCGGACTCAGAACCATTACTCCTACCTCGCCCATGGGCAAGGCGGTCGTGGGCAAGAAGGCAGGCGACACCGCTGAGATTGAAGCCCCCGGTGGGAAATTCTCAGTCGAAATAGTCGGCCTGCGCCCCGCCTAGGGCACTAGATGGCCAGAGTCTTGTCGCGCGTTGCCATAATCAGCCTGACCGGGGCCTTGGGTTTGCTTGGCCTGGAGCTTGCACTGGCAATGAGAAGGGATTTCTTCACAGCAGATCCGAAGGCCCCGATTTCAGGGGAGTTTGGAGATAAGTCATTGCCGGCGCTCAGCTTCATGGTGCTGGGCGATTCCACATCGGTTGGGCTTGGCGCCGAACCACACCAGTCCTTCTCATGGTTGCTGGGAGAACGTCTCGGCAAACACTTTCACACCCAACTGAAGGTGCTTGGAACCTCAGGAGCCAAGACTGCCGATGTTGCTGATCGCCAGGTCGGCCGGGCAGTTGCCATGCGTCCTGATCTGGTCCTCATCGAAATTGGCGCCAACGACGCCACTCATTTGACCCCAGTCAAGCAGGTTCGGTCCAAAATGCGCCTTGCTCTGGCTACCCTTTCAAAGGCCGGAATAAAGGTGGTGGTAGCCGGCCCACCGGACATGGGAACGTCCCGGGCGTTTGCCGAACCGCTACGGAGTCTTTCTGGCTTCAACGGCGAACGCATGAGGCGAGCTATTCAAGCCGAAACCAGGGCGGCTGGGGTTGTCTACGTCGAGCTTGCCCAAAAGACGGGGCCTGCCTTCCAGGCCGATCCCGCTAAGTATTACAGCACCGATTTGTTCCACCCTGGGGCCGAGGGTTACAAGCTCTACGCGGACGTCATGTTCCCCGGAGTTTTGAAGGCCGCCGGTGGTCCTAGGGCCACTAAGGCGATTTGAGGACCAAATGGTCGTGGCGTTCCGAGACGTCCAGAACGCCTTCGCCAACATCTGCCGCCACGTATAGCGTCATACCTTGATAATCGATGGTTTGGTCCCCAGTTTGTGGCGCGTCCGCAAACCCGGTCTCGACCTGGTCCTTGCGACGGAAAACCCTAATCTTAGCCTCGGGCATCACGGCAAAAGCCGCATCGTACGCCTTCTCAAGAACCTCGCCGGCCGCTTGCGTGATCTCGATCATCGCCTGACGATATCGGTTTCAGCGTCGGCCTGTAGGGTGACTGGATGAAACGAGTAGGCATCACAGGACCCCCGGGGTCTGGAAAAACGACTTTGTGGAGAGCCGTCTCGGGGGCCGACACCAAGGGCGATGTAGCCACAGTCGCGGTTGCCGACGAGCGCCTGGATAAGTTGACCGAACTTCACGCCTCTCGCAAGACAGTCCCGGCCCAAATCGAGTTGATCGACATTCACGCCACGGCGAAGACGGCCGCGGCTGCGGTCGCCCGCCTTCGCGACGTCGATGCCCTGGTAGCCGTTATACCCTTCTTCGGAGGTCAGGACGGGAGAAGCGAAATCGCCAAAATGAAGGATGACTTGCTGCTGGCAGACATGGCGCCGGTCGAAACCAGGCTCCAGCGTGCCCGCAAGGACCCGGCGGGAAAAAAGGAGGTCCCGAGCCTCGAAGCGGCGATGCATCACCTGGAGAATGGATCCTTCATGTCCAGCGGCGCCTGGGAAACAAATGACCTGCAAGTGTTTTCTCCCCTTGCCCTGATCACTCTGAAGCCCTTGATCGTCGTGAACAATACCGACGAAACCGGCTTCGATCGGGCCGACTCCGAAGCGTCGAGGGACAAAGCAAGTGACGGCGGTGACTTTATGGAGTTTTCTGTGAGTGCCGCGCTTGAGGCGGAAGTCGCCGGGATGAGCCTCGAGGAATCAAGGGATCTTCTGGAAGCCTTCGGCGTGAAAGAGCCCGTCGTCGGCCGCGTTATTCAGGCGGTATATGGATCGCTCGACCTAATAACATTCTTCACAACAGGCGATGACGAGACGAGAGCATGGGAATTGCGCAAGGGGGCCACGGCGCCGGAAGCAGCCGGCGTCATACATTCAGACCTGCAGCGAGGATTCATTAGAGCTGAGGTAACAACCTACGAGCACGTAGTCGAGACCGGCTCGTGGGATGGGGCGAAAGCCAAGGGATTTGTGCGGGTTGAAGGCAAGGAGTACATCTTTCAAGAGGGCGACATCACCCACTTTAGATTCGCCGTCTAAGTTCGCCGTTTAAGTTCGCCGTCTAAGAAGTCCCTGCTTACAACGAATCAATCTTGGCGGCCATTATGAAATCGTTTTCGGTCAGTCCGCCGGAAGAATGAGTCTTTAGAGACACGCCGAGCTTGCCCCACGAAATCTCCAAATCGGGATGATGCCCTTCAGCTTCGGCCAGCAGGGCAACTTTGGTTGCGAACGCAAAAGGATCTCGAAAATTGTCAAATTTGAAGGATCGCTGCAGGTGATCCTCGCCGAGACGCCAGGCAGGATTCAACTCGCGGTACAACTCCTTGGCCTGATCGGCGTTCAATGGGAGGGTTCCCGCCTCGCACGCTTCGCAATGGCGACTGGAAAGTTCACTCATTAGTCAATTATCCCTTACTCCTATCGCTTTACTTCTATCGCTTTACTTCTATCCCTTTACTTCTATCCCTTTACTTCCTTCCGATTAACCAATACCAGGATGGTCAGGACCAATCCGGCAAGGTAGGTCACCGACCACAGCACGAGCCCGGGAGTGTTTTTTAGAAACAAGATGTCCATTTGGGGACCTTGGCCCAGGCCGCTGAATTGGTTTGAAACCAGCGGAGAAGTGAGTTGCTTCGGGGTAACGAGCCAGGCCACCCGCACAACTGCTGCAAGGCCGCCGTCGAGCTGGCCCGCATCAACCAACCTATAAAACAGACCGATCGCTCCAATGAATCGATCTATGAAGAAGGCGATTATCGCTGCAACTGCAGGGGCTGAGGCGACAATCGAAACCAGCGTTGTGATGGCAGCAAGAATAGTGAGGTTATAGGCCGTGACGGCCCAATGACCCCACAACACCGAATCTATGCCTTCACCGTTCACGAACCTGATCACCTGCATCTCGATTCCCATCACAAAGCAAAGGAACGCAACCACCAAAACGCTGGCGCCAAGACGCCCCAGTGCGTACTGCCAGCGTGTGACCGGCCGAACCAGCACCTGCATCGCCTCTCCGTCGGCAAAAGGCCGCCCGATATTGCCCATCGAAACAGCGAGGGTCGCAATGAGCCCCAGCAGGCCCAGAAAGCCGGCCAATGCGAAGCTGCCTCCGGGGCCCAGGGTGGCTTTGCCCTGGTTGAGGATGAACGCAATCTGCGCCCCGGCGACCAGGGCGGAGA
Organism: Actinomycetota bacterium; assembly: GCA_051005875.1. GTDB lineage: Bacteria > Actinomycetota > CADDZG01 > JAHWKV01 > JAHWKV01 > JBPCIX01. Next base: position 34,510 of record JBPCIX010000065.1, read on the forward strand.
CTCCGATGAATACGATTATGAGTTTCCGCCGAGCGTGCTCCCGGATCGATGCCGACGCTATCACCGCGATCACAGAGATTTGCCTCACTTGCCGGCCTTGGTGATCAGGTCTACAAACACCGATTCCAGGTCCTGGCCCTCGGGGACCAGCTCATCCACCGTTCCGACGGCAACCAGGGCGCCCTTATGAATGATGGCGACTCGATCGCAGACGCGCTCAACTTCGGAAAGAAGGTGCGAGTTCAAAAGAACAGTAGCGCCTCTTTCCTTGAACTCAAGAAGCTGGTTTCTTGCCTCCCGGCGCCCAATCGGATCGAGATCGGCAGTCGGCTCATCGAGAATCAAAAGCTTAGGATCACCAAGATAAGCCTGAGCAAGCGCCAGCCTTCTCACCATTCCTTTTGAGTAAGATCCAACGCGCTTGGGAGCATCGCCCAGTTCAGCCTGGGTGATGAGTGCGTCGATCTGGGTTGCGGCATCGGATTTAGACAGTCCGATCAGTCCGGCGTGAAGGGCCATCACTTCTTTGGCCGAAAGAAAATCTGCAAACCTAGGCGTTTCCGGCGCGAACCCTGTGTGCCGTCTTGACGCGGCCTCTCCCGCCGGCCGTCCGAAAGCTTCGATCGTCCCAGCTCCCGGCGTAAGCAGACCCAGAAGGCACTTCACAAATGTCGTTTTGCCGGCGCCGTTTGGGCCTAATAGGCCAAAAACCTCGCCTTCTTCAATGGTCAGGTCAATTCCATCGAGGGCTCGAACTCCCCTGCGGTACTGCTTGACCAAGCCCCGAGCGGCAACAGCCGCCATCTAAGTCAGGCGCCAGTAAGTCAGGCGCCAGTAAGTCAGGCACCAGTAAGTCAGGCGCCAGTAAGTCAGGCACCAGTAAGTCAGGCGCCAGTAAGTCAGGCGCCAGTAAGTCGAGGGTCGGTAAGTCGAGTGTTGGTAAGTCGAGCGTCGGATCGGCATTACCGAGCGCCGTCCAGCTGATCGAGAATCTTCTCCAAGGGCATGTTGACGCATGTGAAAATGGGGATATCGCGGGCCGTGTAGGCTGAGGATTCTGAGCCTCGTAACTCTTGAACCAGGTCGAGGAACTCCCCCACCGATTCGCCTTCAAAGGCCACCACGAATTCCTGGTCGTCAATCCCGAACGAATAGCCGGTATGAATGGCGACGCCCGGAAACTTGTGGCCGATTCCGAAGTGCTCCCCCATGATTCGGCGGCGGTCTTCAAAAGGAAGGCGGTACCAGGGCCGCAACTTGTCCATGGGATAAACAAACAGGTAAGAGCTTCCCTTCGGGCCGGCGGGCATATTCATTTCCTGGCCCTCGTGCTTGTGGCCTTTGAGGTACATAGATTTTTTGGTCATAGCCAGAAACGAATGGGCCGGGCTCAAATAGCGCCCGAGTGAGGATCCGTTGAGGGCAGCTTGGAACTGTTGAATGTGTTCAGGCTTGGCGGCGATCTCCCACATGCCGAGATCACAGTCGGCCCTCAGCCCCACCGTGGAATATGGATGAACTTCAAGGGGGGCGTTTTCGAGGACCTCGCAGAATTCCTTTTTGTGCAACGAGCGCTCCTCGTCGGGCAAGCGGCGCCACGCCGGATCTGCCTTGTAAAAGGCATAGCGCATGATCTTGCGATCATCTTCGGCAGCGACGTCGGTCTCGTGGCTATCTGGCATCAACCAGATCCTAGCGCGACTTTCCCGTAAAACGACCTATGCGATACCACGAGGCCCGTAAATCTCGAAAATTTACAAAGCGACGTGCAGGTCCACTCCGAAGAGAATCAGCGGCCAAAGAAGGATTGCCAGAATTGCCGAGACCAGCGAGCCAATATCGCTAATCCCGAGGTAGCCGTGGCTATTGGCGACCACAAGTCCGATGATGATGTAAATAATTCCGCCGATGCTTCTGAACAAGTTTCCTCCTCGCTAGCTTGGTCAAAATATTCTACCCCCTACAACCTATCGGCCGAAAGCCGTGTCCCGTTTCAGCGGATCTTGTCGAATGCAGCCCCGGCGGCTCGAATCACCTGGTCGATGTCGGACGGGGTGTGGGCCGCCGATATGAACGAAGCCTCGAACTGAGAGGGAGGCCAATAGACGCCCTGATTGAGGAGAGCGTGAAAAAACAGGGCGAATTTATCCGTATCGCTAGACTTCGCCGTTTCTAGGTCAACCACCTTTGTGAGCGTGAAAAATACCGTCAAGGCAGATCCGACCCGATGAATCCTTACGTCGATTCCCGCCCGCTTGGCCTCCGCTTTTAGGCCCGACTCAAGCTGATAGCCAAGTTGTTCCAGCTGCCGGTAAGCGGCAAGTCCGGAGCCCGGATCCTGCCCATCCGCCTTCAAGAGTCCGAGTGTCGCCGAGCCAGCGGCCATGCACACCGGATTGCCCGACAGCGTTCCGGCCTGGTAAACCGGCCCAAGGGGCGCCACAAGTTCCATGAACCTAGCCTTGCCTCCGTAGGCGCCCACGGGCAGGCCGCCGCCGATGACCTTTCCAAGGATAGTCAGATCCGGCTCGATTCCAAAAAGCCCTTGTGCTCCGCCGTAACTCAACCTGAAGCCGGTGATGACCTCGTCAAAAATCAGCAGGGCGCCGGCCTCGTTGCATAGCTGTCTGAGCGCCTGCAAAAATCCGGGAGCGGGGGGTACCACGCCCATGTTCGCGGCGACCGGCTCGACGATGACCGCAGCCAGCTCCCGGCCAAATTTCTGGAAAGCCTCCTGCGTTTCGCCCAGCGAATTGAAGGTACACACCACTGTGTCCAATCGAGCGCCGTCGGTGACCCCGGGCGAATCAGGTAATCCAAGAGTGGCCGGACCCGAACCCGCCGAAACCAGCAGGCAATCGGCGTGTCCGTGGTAGCAGCCTGCGAACTTGAGAATCTTGCTTCGACCGGTGGCGGCGCGAGCCAGTCTGATCGCACTCATCGACGCTTCGGTCCCCGAGGAAACAAACCGGACCTGCTCGATGGAGGCAACGGCATCGACGATGAGTTCTGCAAGATCAAGTTCCACCTCGATCGGCGTCCCGAACGACGTTCCTTTCGCGGCAGCCGTCTCGATTGCCTTGACCACTACGGGATGGGCGTGGCCCAGAATCAGCGGACCCCAGGACCCAGCCATGTCTATGAAGGTGCGGCCGTCTACGTCTGTAAGTGCCGCCCCTTTTCCCGAGGCCATGAAAATCGGGGAACCACCGACGGCCTTGAACGCGCGAACCGGCGAAGATACGCCGCCGGGCAAGACCTTTTGCGCCCTGGCAAAAAGGCGATCAGATTCGGTCAAATTATCGTCAGACGAAACGGGGGTCTTTACCGAGGGTCCTGAAGCCAGCGAGCAGCGTCAAGCGCGTGGTAGGTGATTACAAAATCCGCGCCGGCCCTGATAATCGAGGTTAAGTTTTCGAGGGTCGCAGCCTTCTCGTCGAGCCATCCGGCCTCCGCGCCGGCCTTCACCATGGAGTATTCGCCACTGACGTTGTAAGCGCTGATCGGAACGTCGAATCGCCGGGCGGCCTCACTGATCACATCCAGGTAGCCGAGCGCCGGCTTTACCATCACGATGTCCGCTCCCTCCGCCAGGTCCCGCTCAATGCAAGCCAGAGCTTGGTTGCGGTCTGCCGGATCAATCTGGTAACCCTTTCGGTTTCCGAACGACGGAGCGCAGCCTGCGACGTCCCGAAAAGGTCCATACATAGCCGAGGCAAACTTGGCCGAATAACTCATGATTCCCGCGCCCTGGTGGCCAGCCGCGTCGAGGGCCCTTCGGATAGCCCCAACCCGTCCATCCATCATGTCCGAAGGGGCCACAAAGTCAGCACCGGCGGCGGCTTGCGAAACCGCGACCAAGGCCAGCGCGTCCAGCGTGAGATCGTTAGAAACCTCGCCGCCCGCGACGATGCCGCAATGTCCTTCGGTGGTATATCCGCAAAGACATGTATCGGCAAAGACGACGAGGTCAGGGGCCGCATTCTTAGCAACCGTCAAGGCCCGCTGCACCGGCCCATCCGCCGCGGCGGCCCGGCTTCCCGTAGCGTCCTTGTGATCGGTCACGCCAAACAGGAGCAATCCCGGAATCCCCAGCGATTCGGCCTCTTTAGCGATTGTTCCAATACCCTCAGCAGGCCAGTGAAAATGCCCCGGCAATGCGGAAAGCGGCACCTCCTGCTTGAGATCGTCAGAAACAAATACCGGAAGCACAAACCGAGAAGGGTCAAGCCTGGTCTCGGCCACCAAAGCTCGAATGCCGGGCCCAGAACGCAGCCGCCTAAACCGTCTGGAATCCATCTACCAAGAATACTCGCCTACTAGGTCTCGGTGGCGAGACACATTTGCGCCTTGGCCGACCTCTCCAGAATGCGAATTTCGATTAGTCCCGAGCTAAAGGTCGAGGTGGAGTCTGAGTGCGTCGTCGACGGTTTGCATAACCGACGCGGGCAGCCGTCCTAGGACTTGGCCGAGTCGCTCGACAGAGACGGATCTGACCTGCTCTGCCTGCGCTTTGGACTCAACCTGCAGTCCCGCCAGTTTCGCCGGCAAAAGCACCTGAAATGGAAAGATTCGAGCCACGTTGCTGGTGACCGGGACCACAGTCACCACTCCCCGACCCATGCGGGCAGCCACTGCGTTGGCGCGGTCATTGCTCACCACGACCGCCGGGCGCCTTTTGCCAGCTTCGCTGCCGCGAACCGGCTCGAAATCCACAAGACGGACTTCACCTCGCAGCATCAAGGCAGACCGTCGTTGGTGACGCCTTCCCAAGCCTCGCGATCACCCGAGGAATCCCAGTCACGCCAGGCAGCCGCGTATTGCTCTTCGAGGTCAGAGTGCCGAAGAAGCCGAATGGCCTGCTGAAGAGCGGCGGAGCGGGACCGCAACCCCAACTTGCGAGCATGCTCGTCAAGCAGGTTAACGTCTTCCTCAGAAATGCTTACGCTCAATTTCACAAGCATATACTACCAGGGTAGTAGGATTTATGCTACTAGATAATCATTGCGGCTGCCAGCCGTAGTTGGCCATTGCGTGTAGAACGCCCTTTATGGTGTGCTGCCGTGCCTCAGAGCTGACAGCCATTCCATACTCCTCGCATGCTTTCGTGGTGGCCGGGCCTATGCTGAAAATGGCCACCTTCTGCGGAAGGGACTGTCCAGCGGCCTCGGCGAAGCTGCCTACTATCGAGGCGCTTGTCAGAGCCACTGCGTCGACATTTTGGGCCGCTGCTCTTAGGGCCTCGGCACTCCCCCGCTCAGTCCTGTAGGCATCCACTCTTTCCACATTAAAGCCACGAGCCTTAAGGAGGTCTTCTAGGTCGGAGGTGGCTATGTCCGCCCTCACAAGGCACACCGCGCGGCCCCCCGGCTCGTACGACATAGGGAACTCCTCGGCCATGGACGCTGTTGTGTAGGAAGCCGGGAACCACTCAACCTGCGCTCCTTGTTCTTGCAGAGCCCGCTTGGTGGCGGGGCCGATCGCGGCGACCTTTCCGGGAAGGTCGTTGCTCGAATAACCCTTTTCCAGCAGCCGCTTCATGAAATACTGCACCCCGTTCACGCTCGTAAACGCGATCCAATCGAAGTGCTCCATACGCGACAACGCATCATCAATTTGATCCCAACTCGCCGGCGGAAGGATTCGGATCGCAGGGACTACCACCGGCTCTGCCCCCAACTCCGCAAGACCAGCCGCCAAGTCTTCCGCCTGGCCCTCGGGCCTAAGGACCAGCACCCGCCGTCCTTCCAAGGGCCTCACGCCAAGGGCCTCACGGGCGGTACTCGAGGATCTCGCGGGCGCCGCTCAGGATCAGACTCCTCGCGACTCTTTTAGCCAAAGGCAGATAGCGCCCGGGATCATCCTCGGCGGATTCTCGAATCTGTACCTTTCCGTCGGCTGAGGTGACGGCCGCGTCCAGCACCAAGCGGTCGCCGCCTAAATCCCGGGCCTCAACGCGACCCCATGCCGCGACCGGAAGCAGGCAACCACCGCCCAGATCGCTCAAAACCCGGCGCTCGGCGGCCACGGAGCTGTGAGTCGATGGATCATGGAGGCGGCCGACAAGGGCTGCCAGGTCGCCGTCTTGCTCGCGGACCTCGATGGCAAGTGCGCCCTGGCCCGGCGCGGGCAGAACAACACCCGGATCGAGAATTTCATCAGCCGGGAGGCCCAGGCGTATCAGGCCCGCCGCCGCCAGCATCACCGCGTCGAACTCGCCTGCGGCGACTTTTTCGACTCGGGTCGGGACATTTCCGTGAATGGGCAGTACATCCAGGTCGGGCCGGAGCCTTCGAAGTTGAGCCGTACGACGGGGGCTGGAAGTGCCCACCCTGGCCCCCGCACCGAGCGTTAGCAGAGTCGCCCCGACCAGGGCCTCACTTGGATCCTCCCGGGCAGGAATAGCAGCAATGATGAGGCCTTTCACCGGTTCGGTGGGCATGTCTTTCAACGAGTGCACCGCCAGATCAACTTCGCCCGATAGCAAGGCTCGCTGGATTTCCTTGACGAAGATGCCATCTCCGAGTGCCGGGGAGTTTGGCTCCCGTTCCCTGTCGCCGCTTGTCCTTATTTGAACAAGCTCAAACATTTGAACAAGCTCAAACGCTGGTCCCCCGGCCAATTCTAAAAGGCGCCAAGCCACCCAACTGCTTTGGGCCAGAGCCAAGGCGCTGCCCCGCGTGCCGAGCTTGTAAGTGTTTTTAGGCGTCGAGGTTGAACATCCTCGCGATGATAGCGCGTGTGGCCTCGTCGGCCCGGCGCAGTTCGGTCGAGGGGCCGTGCAAAATCTTGTTTACAACTCGGATGGTTAGCGATTCGAGCCGTTGTTGCTCATCGGGTGAAAGCTTCCAGGAAGCTGCGACCCTTTCGACCTCGTCTGCCACAACCATCTCGCCAAACATGTGGAGGTCCCGAATCACGGGCCCGGCGGCGCGGGTATCGGCCCAGTGCAGCAGGTCGGCCACCTCTTTTTTGATCATCGCCCCGGCATCGATTACGGCGTCTGTTATTTCCGGCCCCCGGGGGCCAGGGATCTCTTCCAGGGTTCGGATCTCGATGTCCTGCCTGCCGGTTATGTCCACCGCGCTTGGCACCGAAAGGTCCAGCAAAAGAAAGGGTTTCCCGCTCGATTCCCCGCTCGATTCCCCGCTCGATTCCCCAGGACGAGCCAGGAAGTGCGAGGGCTGCAACAGCTTGCCGCCTGACACCGCTACCACCGCGAAGTCAGCATTGCTCAAGACTTCGGCAAGGCTCTGGATGCCAAACGCCTGTCCATCGACCTGGAGGGCCAGACGCTCCGCCGCCGCCGGGGTTCTATCGACAACGCTAACCTCGGCCTGAGCCTTCCACAGACTCTTAGCCGCGTCCCAAGCGGCTTCGCCGGCGCCGATGACGACTGCCCGGTGTCCCTTCAGGCCCCCGAAACGCTCGGCCAGATACTCGGCGGCTATCGAACCGATCGATTCACCAAGTCGCCCGAGAGGAGTCTCGGCCCTTACATTGCGGCCGACCCGGATCGCCCTTCCGAAAATATTCGAAAGCACCGGGCCCGCGGTCCCAGCTTTTTGAGCCATTACAAAAGCCCGCCGAACCTGGCCTAAAACCTGGGATTCCCCGATCACCAACGAATCGAGTCCGCTGGCCACACGGAACAAGTGCTCAACGGCTTCGGCGCCCTGAAGAAAACGCATGTCGTGGTGGTCCGTGGGCAGGAGCCCGGGCATCACCGCGGCTACAGCATGCACCACGTCGGCATCCAGTCCGTCGCCTGTGGCGTAAATTTCGGTCCGGTGGCACGTGGAAATGACCACCAGTTCGGCGACTCCGGGCCGGGGCGCCGCCAGCAAAGCGGCCTGGCCTATTTCATCTAGGGCCAGCCTGGAACGCAACTCTGAGGGAGCATCGCGTCCCGCACTTAAGGCAACGATCATCTAAACACCAGAATATCTCATTGCGACGTCGGCAAGGGCGCGGATTAACCTTGGATCGTCGTTGGGCGATGCAATCCGGCGCAGTTCAATGCCCAACTCCTTTGCCTTTTCTACGCACTCGATGTCAACGTCAAACAGCACCTCAAGGTGATCTGACACGAATCCGACCGGAGCGATCAATGCACGACGGCCGCCTGAGTCCCGGAAGTCCTCAAGTTCCTCGAGGATGTCTGGTCCCAGCCAGGGCTCGTTGGTAGCGCTGGCGCTTTGCCAGCCCGTTTGGAAGTCCCCAATTCCAGCAGCCTTCGCGAACACGCTTGCGGAGTCGGTCAATTCAACAGCGTAGGGATCGCCTTCGGCAATGATTCGGGCAGGAATACTGTGAGCCGTGAAGAAAACCCTCGTAGCCCCATCGCTTCGATCCCACCCCTCAAGGGCCTCATTCAAGTTTGCAGCGACCAATTCCACAAAGGCCGGCTCCTCGTACCAATGGTCGACCATATGCAAATTCAACTGCCAACCGAGGTCCACTTGTGCCTTCAAAATTCGTGACTCGTATTCCCCGATGCTCTTCTTCGAGTAATGGGGGGCGAGCACCAGGCCAACCGCTTCGGAAATTTCCATTGATTGGATCTGTGAAACGGACTCGGAAATATACGGATGCCAGTGTTTCATCCCTACCAGAACTTCGAACCTCCCGGGAAGCCGCCTTTCCAAAAGCTGGGCCACTCCGGCGGCCTGGCGTCCGGTTATCTGGTTTAGCTGCGAGGCCCCGCCTATCGCCTGGTAGCGGCCGGCAAGCTCCTGCAGGGCCTTTGGGCTGGGCACACGGCCCGCCAGTATGTCGGTGAAGTAAGGCTCGACTTCGTCGAGATTGCGCGGGCTGCCGTAGGCCATCAACAACACTGCGATCTTTGGTTCCACGGTTACTAGTTGAGGCTGAGGCTGTGGCTATGAACGGTATCTACAAGCAGCTGCATATTTTCCACGGGCGTCGCGGGCAGAACGCCGTGCCCAAGATTGAAGATATGGCCGGGGCGTCCGTCGGTTGCTGCCAAAATTTCGTTGGTGGCTTGGCGAATATCGCCGGGGTCGCCGAGTAGAACTTCAGGGTTGAGATTGCCCTGGATTCCGCGGTCATCGCCAATTCGATCCCAGGCATCGGCAATCTCCAGCCGCCAATCGACTCCGATGATTTCTCCACCGACCTCAGTCAAGGCCTCGAGAAGCCCCGTTCGTCCCGTTCCGGTTCCGAAGTGAATCCGGGGAACCCCCAGCCTGTCGGTCTCCGCAAAGACTCGTCGCGAATGTGGCAGGACATATTCGCGGTACTCGGCCGCGTCAAGCTCGCCTACCCAGCTGTCGAAAATCTGGAAAGCCTGAATTCCGGAATGAACTTGCTGCTCCAGATAGTCGACGATAGTTGTCACCAGCCGCTCCATCAGCGCATGCCAGGTCCGAGATTCGGTTCGCATCAGCGCCTTTGTCTTCGTGAAATCGCGGGTGGGCCGCCCTTCCACCAAGTAGCTCGCAAGCGTAAAGGGGGCACCCGCGAAACCGAGAAGAGGCACCTTGCCTTCCACTTCACCCCGGACAATCTTGATCGCCTCCAGAAGCCGCGGCACGGCTTCGAAGGCGGACACCTGCGGCATATTCTCGACCTGGGTGAGCGATGTGATGGGCTCGCCGATAATCGGCCCGGTACCTTCAACCATTTGGTATTCAATCGCCAGACCGGCCACCGTCGTCATTATGTCGGCGAACATAATCGCCGCGTCAAGGTCCATTACCTTTAACGGCATCATCGTCACCTGGGCACAAAGATCCGCTTGATCCATCAGTTCTAGAAAGCTGTACTTGGCACGCAGCTCCCGGTAGGCGGGAAGGGTCCTGCCCGCCTGGCGCATCATCCATACGGGCCTTACGTCGGTGGTTTCCATTCGGCAGGCGCGCATAAACCGCAGGTCTTCCGAAGGCTTTTGCACACCGGCACGATACCAGCGCTTGCTAAGTTTGAGATTTAGGTTGGCCAAACAAGAATTAGCGGGACTGTCACATCCCGGGCCTATATTCTGGACAAATGTCCATCAGCCGCGAAGAGGTAGAACATGTTGCGCGCCTAGCGCGCCTTGCCTTAGCCGGCGAGGAGGTAGAGCTTTTCCAGGATCAGCTCTCCAAGATCCTCGAGCATGCTCGCCGAGTCACGTCGCTCGAAACCGAGGGGGTTCCGGCCACCTCTCAGGTGATAACGCTGTCGAATGTTCTTCGAGCCGACGTCGTCGTTCCCCCAATCAGCCGTGACGACGCCCTTGCAAACGCACCCCAGACCGAGGCCGATCATTTTCGGGTACCAAAAATCAAAGAGGGTGAAGATTGAGCTCCGCGTCCCAGCCCCCGTTGTGGTCCCTTTCGGGCGCAACACTGGCCGAGATGATCCGCCGCAGAGAGGTAAGCGCCCTTGAGGTAACCGAGTCGGTTCTCGGTCGAACGGATCAGGTTGAGCCATCGGTTCGTTCGTTCGTAACCCGAACGCCGGATGTAGCCAGGGCAATGGCGGCAAAAGTGGACCGGGCAGAAGGCGATTTCAACACGAGCCCGATAGCCGGGGTGCCGCTGGCATTAAAAGACATTATCTGCACCAGGGGCATCCGCTCGACGGCCTCATCGAAGATTCTCGAAAACTACATTCCGCCGTACTCGGCCGCAGTCGCCGACCGGTTGGATGCTGCCGGGCTGCCGATGGTGGGCAAGACCAATCTCGACGAGTTCGCGATGGGCTCGTCGACCGAGAATTCCGCCTTTTTCACAACGTCCAACCCTTGGGATCTTGACCGGGTCCCCGGCGGCTCCTCCGGCGGCAGCGCTGCAGCGGTGGCTGCCGGCGAAACCGTCTGGGCGCTCGGCACCGATACCGGAGGGAGCATTCGGCAACCCGCCGCGCTTTGCGGAGTGGTCGGCCTGAAGCCGACCTACGGCCTGGTCTCGCGCTACGGGCTCATCGCATTTGCTTCGTCGTTGGACCAAGGGGGCCCAATCACAAGAGATGTTCGAGACGCGGCCTTGCTTCTGGGCGCCATCGCAGGTCACGATCCGCGCGACGCCACGTCGCTCCCGCTCCCGGTCCCCGATTATCAAGCGGCGCTCGAGGGAGGAATCGACGGTTTGAAGATCGGCGTCGTAAAAGAGATCTCGGGCGAGGGCTTACAGCCGGGGGTGAAATCCAGGTTTGACGAAGCCGTGATGCTGCTCGAGAAACTTGGGGCCCAGATCGGCGAGGTTTCTCTACCGGCTTTCCAGTTCGGAATTGACATCTACTACTTGATCGCTCCGGCTGAAGCGTCTGCCAACCTGGCCCGCTACGACGGGGTTCGATATGGCCTTCGAGTCGACGCCCCCGACGTCACCACAATGAATTCACTGACCCGATCCGCAGGATTTGGCCTGGAAGTCAAACGCAGAATCATGCTTGGAACCTATGCGCTTTCGGCCGGCTACTACGACGCTTATTACGGTAAAGCCCAAAAGGCTCGCACATTGATAATTCGCGACTTCGAACGCGCCTACCAGGACTTCGATTTGCTGGTCTCGCCCACTTCACCCACGACCGCCTTTCGAATGGGCGAAAAGCTGCAAGATCCTCTGACCATGTATCTGTCCGACATCTGCACCGTGCCCACCTCGCTTGCCGGGGCGCCTGCTATCTCGGTTCCCTGCGGCCTCTCCCCCGACGACGGCCTTCCTGTGGGGCTTCAATTTATGGCCAGGCCCTTGGGGGAAGAACTGATGCTCAAGGCTGCATACGCGTTCGAACAAGAACTCGGCTTTGACTCCAGACCGCCGATGTGGAAGGCCGCGCCGTGAGTCTCACTACCGACTTGGCCACAACAGTGGGCCTGGAAATTCATGTCGAACTGAGCACGAACACAAAAATGTTCTGCGGCTGTCCCGTAGCATTCGGCGGCGAACCCAACACCAGGGTTTGCCCGGTGTGCCTGGGGCACCCCGGCACTCTTCCTGTTCCGAATGAAGTGGCCGTTGAGTACGCGACAAAAATCGCCTTGGCGCTGGGATGTGAGATTGCTCCTTACTCGATCTTTCACCGCAAAAACTACTTCTATCCCGACATGCCGAAGAACTACCAGATATCCCAGTACGACATCCCAATCGGCTCGCGCGGGGGCCTGGAAATTGAATCAGGCGGCAAAACTCAAATTGTGAGGATCACCAGGGTGCACCTTGAAGAAGACACCGGCAAGTCTTTGCATATCGGCGGCGGAGGCCGGATCGATGAGTCCACTCACTCGCTGGAGGATTTCAATCGAGCAGGGACTCCCCTGGTTGAAATTGTGACAGAACCGGATCTCACCTCGCCCGAGTCGGCGCGCATTTTTGCAACGGAACTCCGATCCATTCTGGAGTACCTGGAGGTTTCGGACGTTCGCATGGAGCAAGGGTCGATGCGAGTCGACGCAAATATTTCCGTTGCGCGCTCCGGCGAGAGAGGCGTCAAGGCCGAAGTAAAAAACATGAACTCCTTGCGATCAATTGAACGGGCGCTTGCCTACGAGCAAGAACGACAAGGCCATCTGGTGGCCAAGGGCCTAACGATGGCCTCGTCGACGCGGCACTGGGACGAAAACTCAGGCCAAACAAAACCGCTCAGGACCAAGGAAGAGGCCTTCGATTATCGCTACTTCCCGGAGCCGGACCTCACCCCCATCGCCCCCTCGATAGATTGGATAGCAGGCCTGCAGGATCAAATTCCGGAGCTACCTTCGCAGCGCCGCCTCCGCCTCGAATCCGACCTGGGTCTCAGCCCTTACGACTCGTCGGTCTTAACGTCCTCAAAAGCCATAGGGGACTTCTACGAACAAGCCTGCAAGGCGGCCCAGAAGGCGGAGCCCAAACAAGTAGCAAACTTGCTGACCAACGAAGTTGTAGCAGCGCTAACAGAACGAAACGAAGAGCTGGAGGACTCCAAACTGACGCCCGAGGCTCTCGGTGAGTTGGCCGATCTGGCGGCCGAAGGCGCCGTTTCAAAAAACCAGTCAAAGGAGATACTCGCCGAAATCCTCAAGGCAGGCGGAAGTCCCGGCCAGGTAATGCAGAGCAAAGGGATCCGGCAGGTCTCAGACACCGGCACCCTCGAAGCTGCCGTGGATGAGGCAATAGCAGCCAACCCTGACGTAGCAGAAAGGATCAAGGCCGGCGAGGACAAGCCCTTTGGCTTCATGGTAGGCCAGGTAATGAAAGCAACAAAGGGCCAGGGCAACCCAAAAATAATCAACGACCTGCTAAAAAAGCGCCTGCGCTAACGCGGACACCCCCCTGTGATCGCGAGCCCGAGCACCTTGTGGTCGCGAATCTGGTGGCCGAGAATGAGTGAGTCACGCAGGGGTCGGGTCTTCGGGAAACAGGCCGCCCAGAAGTCGTTTTCTTACTTCCGGCCGTAGCGCAGGGGCCCCCGGCCGGGCCACTCTTCCTTTGGCGTCGATGAATTCCACCTTCCCGCTTGGGCTTCCTCTTAAGCGCCATCCACCTTCATGCATAAGTTTGTGATGATGGCCGCACAAAGAGATCAGGTTGTCTCGATCGGTCCGGCCCCCCTTGCTCCACCACTGGATGTGGTGGAATTTCAGCCATCTGGTTCTTAGGCACCCTGGAAAACGGCATCCATCGTCTCTATGGCGCAACTGTCGGACCATCCAGGCGGGTATCTGACGGCTTTTGCGGCCGATTCCTATGGGCTGGCCGTCGGGGCCGTCGATGTAGACCTGGATATCTGAGTCGCAAACCAGGCGCCGGGCGGTTATTCCGGGGATCTGGACGCCACCCAGGTCTGCTCCGCCTTCCCGGCCGCTTAGAGTCTCGGCATCCACATGAACCACAACCGTGGCCCGGTCTGAATCTGCTTGTTCCCCAAGTTGAGTAGAGGCCATTTCAACCAGAGCGTCTGCGTAGCGCCTATGGGGCGCCTCGTAGCTGCCGTCGACCGGATCTTTGGGGGCGTCTTCAGCAATAAGCTCAATGGCTTTTTGGACGACCGCCCCATCATCTGCGGAGAGCAGGCCGCTAAGGCGCATGCAGCCGGTCCTTCTTTCGGACCGGAAGTTCAGGAACCTTCGCTCCAGGGCCTGTTTAGCCGAGGAATCGGGTACCGGGCGCAGATTGCGGACCATGGCCTCGATTTGTGGGGCCGCCAAACCTTCTGCTTGCTTCAAAAGTTCAGCTTCGTTCTCAGATGTTGCGACCTGAACGAGGGCTTTGACGCTTTGCCAGCACAAGGTCCCTTGGTTGAAGGCAGCCCTAATGGCTGGAAGCTCTACAAGGGCCCGGGCCGCCTCGACCCAATCGTGCGCCTGCTTTGGGGCAATTCCAAGACGCAGAGTTAGCCAGGCGGCCATGGAAGGGGCGCCTTCTGCTTTCCAGGACTCATTGTCGTCATAGACAAGGATAAGTTCCAACATCGCAGCATGGGTGGCCATGCGAGCGGCCTGCAATTGCTCGATTGCATCGGCTATATCGTCGGGCGGCATCCCTGCAAGTACCTCTAATTCCATACTTGTAATTATGGAGACACCCACCGACAAAACTGCCCCGGATTCCTCAATTTCAGAAAGTTTTTTGAATTTCTTTGAAAAATATCTGGGGGCCGGATATCCGGGGGCAAAACGAAAGAGCGAGAGCTAAGTGTCCTGCGGCAATTGCCTTGAGGAACTCTAGATCGACAGCGTTCCGAAAAGCGCTTCACCTACCGATGCCATTTCCGTATCTCATGAGGTCGTATCCGTAGTCGTCGATGCGCATAACGCAGGCACATCCTGACTCGGCTAGGTAACATGATGATGGTATTTGCAATTCCGAAGCGCGCTGCACTGATCTGGGTGTCTTGAATCTGGGGGAACCAGAATGCCTCTGAGGGAAGCGAAATGGCTTGGGCGGCCCGTCATTGTTATGGCTGCCGTCTTGATCATGACGCCGGCCTGCGCCCGGGCGGGGGACTCCAAACAAGGCACTCAGAGTAGGCGGGTGATTCAAGGCGACAAGAGTGGATCCTCCCTTGAAATTGGTTACGGAATTTGGGCCGGAGGATCCGTCGACAGTGTGACGGCTAAACGCCTGATCTTAGCCACGGGCGGCACCCGGAAGCCGATTCGGCTGACGCCCAATCCGGCCTTCTTTAACTGCCTGCCGGATGCTTCCGGAAAGTTTCAGTGCTCGCCCATCAGCAGCGAAAAGGTGGAGAATGGCGTCAGCGCGTGCGTGGCTGGAAATCTGGGCAAGGATTCCGTGGTCACGGCAGTGAAGGTATTTATAGGCGTGGGTTGCGGTCCAATAATGAGCAGCCCGCAGGATGTGCGATTGCTTCCGCCGCCTAAAGGATCCGGGGTTGTGGCTGGAGTTGCCTATCGATACGAGATACCAACCCATTGCGGTGTGGTGTCGGCCGGTCCTTTTGACGGTCGCCAATGGGACGCAGACCCGCCTCTAAGTGACGGAAGCGGCAATCCACCCAAGGGCTTTACCGACGACGAAAACCTCAGCCGGGGAACGATCACCCTTTTGTCCCCGGACCGAGCGGAGTTTAGCAGCGAATCTGGAATGAGAGCCTATTTCAAGCCAAGGCTACCCGGGGCCTCAGACCCGCAGGGGGGCTGCGAATAGTGCGGTCGTCCTGCGGGAAAGGTTCTTCCTGAGTACGGGTATATCAGCCAAGTCCCAACCCGCCGTGACCGGGATTGTTTTGATCGTGCTCGGGGCCCTCGCCCTTCAGTTCGCAGTTGCCTTCCTGGCACATGAAACGCATAAGACGCCATCGCCTGCATGCGCGGGACCCCCGGCCCCGAAATGTGACCTATGACCTGGTTTCTTCGCTTTGCGGAGGAATCGACCTGCCCCGGCTTGAAACGGGAAGGCTAAGAGCGACCTGGCTGGCAGCGGTTGCCGATGAAATCTCTGACGGCGCTTACGTTTTCCGAAAGTCCAAGTACAACGGCTGGGTCTATATCAAGGGTTCAGGAATCCTGGATAAATCATCTTTTGCCGCGCCTCGTTCATTCCGTTTGTGGGGGCGCGCAGTCCGGGTCACCCGCCGATTCGGAATTCACTCGTCATCCCTGCAAAAGCATGCGTGGAGCCTGCTTCAGGGCCCGGAATAAAGCAGATTAGCCCATACCTGCCCGGGGCAAGGTCCAGGGCGAAAACGGAATCCTGCCCGGGATCGAGGGCAACTGAACTACGCAGGTGCTCCGCAACTGAATGCTTGCTCCCGCGAATCTGCTGGTCTATCGGCAAAAGCTCTTTGGGGATCCTGACCACCCGTATCTCATGCTGAACCGCCCCTTCATTGACCACCCTGAAAATCACCCGGCCGGATTCAGCCGGCGGACGGTAATCAAAACGGTACTCACTCATCGACACGTTGACGGTCACAGGGCCCGCGGGCAAAGCCTGCTGGATATTCGGCGTGCAACCAGACAGAACAATCCAAGCAAGAACGACTACTCGGTAAAAGCCCCGGGGAGCGTTCATTTTGAAAAAGTAACGACGGTCGAGAAAATGTCCTGCTGGAGGGGATGGTAGGAACTGCGTGTATCCGTCCAGGCGGCCACCACCCGCGAGTTGCCGGACGCAAGTCCCAGACGGGCGCCGAATTCAGTAAGTCCGGCCGATGCTTTATTGCCGTATTTTTTCCCTATCGACGAATTGGAGGGCTTAGCGGTCAACCTAACGTTCGTCGCGAACGACTTGCCTTCATTGTTCGAATAGGCATAGAAAACCTCATTCATTTTATTGTCCGCGCTGTTTCTTCGGTCGTAGAAAATCGCGTCGATGCGCCCGTTCGGAGCGACCGAGAGGCGGGGCAGGTCTTGGACCTTGCCGGACCCCCGTTTGTCGTCGTTCAGGCGCCGGGGCGCGGACCACGCTTTCCCGTCCGGCCTCGAACGGCTAAACATGATGTCGGGATCGCCGCCCCGGCCGTCGGGCCATGCGGCAACCAGCCGGCCCGATCGCGCGACCGACACAGCAGCCGCGGGCATGGTGAAGATCAGCATGACCCTTCCAGGCGGGACGATTTCGTCGGTTACCTTTGCGTGCCGCCCGAAGCTTTTCCCCCGGTCGTTTGAGGAAGAGGCGACCAATGTCCATGTGCCTTCCCAGGCTGGTCCTTCCAGACCATGGTAATCGACCGCGTCGTCCACCAGGTCGTAGTACATGACGTGAACCCCGCCGTCGCGGCCGAGCGCCAGTACCGGCGCGATGACACGCTTGCGTTTGGCCTCGTTGACCTGGACCGGCCTTGAGAAGGTCTTGCCGCCATCGTCGGAATATTTGGCGAGTATGGGGTTAGGAGGGGTGGGCATCGAGCCGACTCCAAGGCCATCGCTTGCCGCCACCCAAACCAGATGCAGGCGATTCACTCTGCTGCTTGTATCTATCGCCATTCGCACCTGGAAGCTTCGAGGGCCCAGAACTTTTCTGGGAGTGCTGAACGTTCTGCCCCGGTCTCTGGAAGTCGTTATGAAGGCGCCCATCGGCACGTTGCCGGGACCGGCGAGGCCCAGGAACAAATAGTACAAAGTCCCTTCCCGGTCAAAGGCGACCTCGGGCGCGTAGCATTTTTCTGCTCCCTTGGGGAGTCTGGGGACAGGGTTGGCGCCCACCCATCCGCCGCCCCCATCGCCGGATACCTGCAACGCGCAGCTGTAGTCTTGTGCATCGATTCGGTTTGCAAGGACCATGAATTTCGGATTGGTCGGATCGGCCGCGATGGCCGGGGAATTGTGGGCCCGGGGCCCGGGCCGGTCGGTTGCCGAGGCAGGGGCATCGAGGCGAACCTTCGGAAACACCGCTGCCTCAGCCGTCGGGCTGAACGGGAGGGCCAATGCTGAGACAAGCACTAATCCCGCAAGATGTGCGCCGAGCAGGCCTTTCCTCAAAGTTCTAATCCGCCCGGCGTCGCAGGCGCAATTGCCTCAGTAGGAGATTTGCGGGGCGGCACACAAGACCTCTTCCCGCCGGCCCGCAAAGCGGCTCGCAGGATAGGCCCCCGCCAGCAGGCACAACGTACCTAGGAAAGCCGCGCCAGCCCAAAGCCGCCCACCGTCTGATTCTTTCCGGCTCACCATCGCATGCCGGGTGGCGGCTTCAGGCGCCGCTTCGGATTGGGCCGCCAGAGCCGCCCCCAGGCCTGGCTCTTGTACAGCGCCGGTGACCATGCCTGTGCTCGGCCCGAGGCCGGGGTTTGCGCCCGGAGCAGGCGCCGTCACGGCGCCCGGAGCAGGCGCCGTTACTGGAACAGGGGACAGGCTGGGGCTGCCAAGGCCGCCTCCCCCCGGGGGGGCGGCAAACACAGTCTTTTGGCCGGCCGCTTGCGTACCACCGGGCACCCCGGCGCCTGGATCGGGACGGCTGGACAGGACCGGCGTCAATATCGCCGCTGTGTAGGTGAACTGGCCTGGGCCCGAGGTTCCTTGCGCAGTGGTCACGGTAACGGCAACGGGTTCGGCGCGGTCATGGGGCGGGGTGTCAAGCCGGATCTCGGTGTCAAATGCGGCCTTAAAGTTGGATGCAGGGATTGTGACCCCACCAAAGCTGACCTGGGTGGCGCCGGTGAACCTTGCGCCGGTAATTGAAACCGCGGTTCCCCCCGCCTTATCGCCGGTTGGCGGCAGTACCGCCGTTATGACCGGTCCCTCGGCGGAAACGGCAGGGGGCAAATCTTGGTAGGTGAACAGGTTGCCGGGGCCGTCAATCGATATCCCCTCCCATGTCGCCACC